>PCWB01000032.1 GCA_002796135.1 Candidatus Omnitrophica bacterium CG11_big_fil_rev_8_21_14_0_20_41_12 | reverse complement strand
GGTAAATCTTTTCTATGAACCGTCTACGCGCACCCGCGTATCTTTTGAGGTGGCGGCCAAGAGGCTTTCGGCAGATGTAATTAATATTGCTACCGAAACTTCTAGTGTGCGTAAAGGGGAAACTTTAATCGACACCGGTAAAAACATCCAGGCGCTTAAAGCTGATATAATTATTATGCGGCACAATTATTCAGGGGCAGCTAACATGCTTGCCCGCGCGCTCGATATCAGCGTAGTTAATGCCGGAGACGGCTGGCATGAACACCCTACCCAGGCGCTGCTGGACATCTTTACACTCAAAGAAAAATTAGGAAAAATAAAAGGTTTAAATGTCGCTATCGTCGGCGATATCGCCCATTCCCGAGTTGCCCGTTCGAATATCTGGGGATTGACAAAATTAGGCGCAAACGTTACTTTATGCGCGCCTGAAATGCTGATCCCGGTGGGCATAGAATTAACCGGAGCAAAAACATCTAGTAACATCGATGAGGTTTTGAAAAAAGCTGATGCGGTAAATGTTTTAAGAATGCAGTTTGAGCGCGATGAAGGCGCGGCTTTCCCGGAGCAATTAGATTACTTTAAAAAATTCGGCATTACCGAAGAAAGATTAGCCAAAGCTAAGAAAGATATTGTGGTCATGCATCCAGGGCCGATCAACCGCGGGATTGAGATGTCTAGCGAAGTGGCTGACGGGGCAAATTCGGTAATTTTAGAGCAGGTAACTAATGGTATTGCCGTAAGAATGGCAGTTTTATTCTTGGTCAGTCAGGCAAAGGAAGCCAAAAAATGAGCATATTGATTAAAGGTGGAAGAGTAATCGATCCGGCAAATAAAATTGATGCAGTATTTGATATTTTGATCGAGAACAATAAAATATCCAAGGTTGCTAAAAATATTCAAACTAAAGTTGAGACAATAATTGATGCTAAAGGTAAAATTGTCGCTCCCGGTATTATTGATATGCATGTGCATCTGCGTGAACCCGGCAGAGAAGACAAAGAAACCATTGCCAGTGGCACAGCCGCAGCTGCTAAGAGCGGAGTGACTACGGTGTTGGCCATGCCCAATACTCATCCGGCGATGGATTGCCCGAAGAGTATCGAATTATTACAGAAAATAATCAATAAAGATGCTAAGGTAGAGGTGCTTATTTGTGGCGCAATTACTAAAGGCCGATTAGGGCAGGAGCTGACCGATATCGCAGTTTTAAAAAAATCAGGAGTTTATGCCATATCTGATGACGGGAGCTCAGTAGACAATGATGATTTAATGCTGGAAGCCTTGAAAAAAGCTAAGCAAGCTAAAGTTTTAACCATCTGCCATTGCGAGGATAAAAAGATTTCCGGCAAAGGCGTAATTAATTTAGGTTTTAATTCTACACGTTTAGGATTGCGCGGGATATCCAATGAGTCAGAATATAAAAGAGTTAAGCGGGATATCGAGTTGGCAGAAAAAGCCGGTGCTTCAGTACACATTGCCCACGTAAGCTGCAGAGAGTCGGTAGAAATAATTGCTAAGGCTAAGAAAAAAGGTATTAAAGTAACCGCAGAAACTGCGCCGCATTATTTTGCTTTATCCGAAGATGACATTGTTGATTATGATACCAACATGAAAATTAATCCGCCTTTAAGGGCTAAAGAAGATGTGGCGGCAATCAAGGCTGGATTAAAAGATGGCACGATCGATACAATTGCTTCAGATCATGCTCCGCATACGGAAAATGAAAAGGATATTGAGTTTGACCGCGCAGAATTCGGGAAAATCGGCCTTGAATCAGGACTAGCTGTAAGCATTATGGAGTTAATCGATAAAAAGATATTAAGCTGGCCGGAGCTTATCGAGAAATTAGCGGTAAATCCGGCAAAGATTTTAGGAATTGATAAAGGCTCTTTAAGCGTCGGGGCAAGTGCCGATATAATTATCGTCGATGTAGAAAGAGAATTTATCCTTGAGAAAAAGAGCATTGTTTCAAAATCAAAAAACTCACCCTTTATCGGGAAAAAAGTAAAAGGCCTAGTTGAATATACAATTTACAACGGTGAAATAGTTTATAAAAGCTAACCATGGAATTTATCGCAGATTTCCACATTCATTCTAAATACTCCCGGGCAACCAGCCGCGATATGGATATTCAACATTTGGCAAAGTGGGCAAAAATAAAAGGCATTACTTTGATGGGAACAGGTGATTTTACGCATCATTTGTGGCTGGAGGAGCTAAAACATACCTTAGAAGATTGCGAAAACGGTTTATTTAAATATGACGGCGTATATTTTATGCTTACTGCAGAGATCAGTAGTATTTACTCTAAGAATGGTAAAGGGTATCGGATCCACAGCCTCATTTTTGCTCCTTCATTTGCTGCGGTAGATAAAATTAACAGCGTTCTACTTAGCCGCGGAGCGAATTTATCCAGCGACGGCCGGCCGATTATCGGGATCAGTGCTGCGGAATTGGCGAGAATTGTTTTTGATATTGATGAAAATTGTATAATTGTTCCAGGTCATATTTGGACCCCATGGTTCTCTGTATTTGGCTCGATGTCCGGATTTGATAAAATTGAAGATTGTTTTGAGGAACAGACGCCGAAGATTTTTGCCCTTGAGACTGGGTTATCTAGCGACCCGGCAATGAATTGGCGTTTAAGTGCCTTAGACAGGTTTACGCTGATCTCTAATAGCGATTCGCATTCTCCGCAGAAGATCGGTCGGGAAGCCAATGTTTTTAATTGTGATTTAGATTACAAAACTATCCGCGAAGTTCTAAAGACCAAAGATAAAAAAAGATTTTTGTACACAATTGAATTTTTCCCCGAGGAAGGAAGATACCATTTTGATGGACACCGGCTTTGCAATATTCGCTGGTCGCCGCAAGAGACTAAAGCGCACAATGGCAAATGTCCTAAGTGCGGTAAGGCGGTTACTGTGGGCGTGGTTAACCGGGTAGAGAAATTAGCGGATCGGCCGGAAGGTTTTAAACCGGAGAACGGCATTCCTTTTAAGAATTTAATCCCACTTTCCGAAATTATTGCTGAAGTCAGGGGCGTAGGAAAGGGTTCGATAAACGTAGAAAGAGACTATCAGAGTTATCTGGCTAAATTTGATACAGAGTTTGATATTTTGCTCAGGGCTTCAAAAGAGGAGTTACTTAAAAGTTTGCCGCCTAAAGTGGTGGATGGTGTTCTGCGCGTACGCGCTGGTAAAGTTAATATCAAAGCAGGCTTTGATGGGGAATATGGTATAATTTCGATCTTTAATGATCATGATCAGATGAAGAAGAAACAGCAGCAGTTAAGTTTGTTTTAACGCCCCTGTAGCGCAACGGATAGCGCATCAGCCTCCGAAGCTGGTGGTGACAGTTCGATTCTGTCCAGGGGCAAAAAATCGGAATAGGGTAAAATTACTAAAGTGGAGCATTTAACCCATAATTTAGGCATAATATAGGATAAAGTGGAGAGTAAATGAAGAAAAAAGTCGTAATTTTAGGTGGTGGACCCAATCGTATTGGGCAGGGAATTGAGTTTGATTACTGCTGCTGCCATGCAGCATATGCCCTAAAAGAGGAAGGCGTAGAGAGCATTATGGTTAATTGCAACCCAGAGACAGTCTCAACTGACTATGATACCAGCGATAAGCTTTATTTTGAGCCGCTCACTCTTGAAGATATTATGAATATTCTGGAAAAGGAAAAACCTATCGGAGTAATTGTACAGTTTGGCGGCCAGACTCCGCTTAACTTAGCTGTACCCTTGCTTAAGGCAGGAGTTAAGCTTTTAGGAACAAGCGCTGATAGTATTGATATTGCCGAGGACCGCAAACGTTTTCAACAGATGCTGCATAAGCTTGGACTCCTGCAGCCGGTTAACGGAACGGCATTTACCTTTGAGCAGGCAAAAGAAGTGGCTAATAAAATTGGCTATCCGGTATTGATCAGGCCCTCATATGTCTTAGGTGGCCGGGCCATGGAGATTGCTTACGATGAACAGGTTTTAGAAAAATTTATTAAAGAAGCTTCGGAGGTCTCCGGAGAACATCCGATCTTAGTCGATAAATTCTTAGAGGATGCGATTGAGGTTGATGTTGATTTGGTCGGAGACGGAAAGGATTTTATTATTGGCGGGATTATGGAGCATATTGAGCAGGCCGGGGTGCATTCCGGAGATGCCGCAATGTCTTTACCCACCTATACATTATCGGTGGAGATCTTAAAACAAATCCGCCAGGCAACAATTTATATGGCTAAAGAATTACATATAATAGGCCTGATGAATGTGCAATATGCGGTTAAGGACGGGAAAGTTTATATTTTAGAGGTTAATCCTCGCGCTTCGCGTACCGTGCCTTTTGTTTCCAAGGTGATCGGCGTGCCGTTAGTAAATTTGGCAACCAAGGTAATGTTGGGTAAAAAATTAAAAGATTTAGGTTTTACTAAAGAAATTATTCCTAGACACGTGGCAATCAAAGAATCGGTATTCCCTTTTAATCGTTTTCCGGGAGTGGATATAATTCTTGGGCCGGAGATGAAATCTACCGGTGAGGTAATGGGGATTGATGTGGATTTTGGGCAGGCCTATATTAAAAGCCAATTGGCTGCAGGGCAAAAACTTCCCAAAAAAGGCAATGTATTTATCTCCGTCAATGATCGTGATAAAAGAAATATTATTTTAATTGCCAAGAAGCTTAAAGATCTAGGTTTTAAAATCTATGCTTCAGGCGGCACAGCCGCGGTTTTGGCCAGGAGTAAAATTACGGCTAAAGTTTTGCCCAAGATTTCAGAGGGAAAACCCAATGTGCTGGATTTAATGAAAGAAGGGAAAATCCAACTAGTGATTAATACTCCCTCTGGCAGGATCCCCCGGATTGATGAGGTTAAAATACGTTCGCAGGTTGTTTTGCATGGTATTCCTTACAGTACGACGATTTTTGGTGCCCAGGCAACTGTAAACGGAATCGAGGTATTGTTAAAGAAAAAACTTAAAGTTAAATCTTTACAGGAGTATTATAAAATAAAAGGCAAAAAGGTAAAATAGATATGCCGGAACTACCGGAAGTAGAGACCATTAAAAACGATTTGCAGCAGGTAATTATAGGTAAAAAAATTGCTAGGGTTTTTTTGCATAATCCTAAGATTGTGCGTTTTCCTAGCCCGGCAAAATTTAAAAAATCATTAGAAGGGCTGAGGATAAAAAAGATTTTCCGCCGGGCAAAGTTGCTGATTTTTGAACTATCCGATGGTCGCTTTTTGACGATGCATTTAAAGATGACCGGGCAATTAGTTTATCCCGGAGGAAGTAAAAATAGCCGGGTGGCAATTCAATTTTCTGACGGCTCAATACTGGATTTTAATGATCAGCGCTTATTCGGAGAGTTACGCTTAGTCGATGATTGGAAAAAATTAAAATTTGTTCAACATCTCGGACCCGAGCCATTTGATTTGACTTTTTCTGATTTTGAGGCTATGCTTGCTAAGAAGAAAACCAACATCAAATCGCTGCTAATGGACCAGTCTTTTATTTCCGGAATCGGTAATATTTATGCTGCGGAGATTTTATTTCGGGCTAAGATCGCTCCGGAAAGATCCGTACAGAGCCTGACCAAGAACCAAAAATCAACTCTCTTTAAAGAAACAAAAAAAGTATTAAGCAGCGCAATTAAGCACGGTGGTTCTTCGGTAGATGATTATGTCCGGGTTTCCGGCAAGCCGGGAGATTATGCCCGCTTTCACCGTGTTTATAACCGGCTCGGTAAGAATTGTTTTACCTGTAAAAGTCCGATCAAAAGGATTACACAGGGAGGAAGAGGCACGTATTTCTGTGTCAAGTGTCAAAAATGAAAAAACGCCTTAAGATCAACGGAATAATTATGGTTTGCGCAGGGTTAGGGGTTGCACTTTTTCCCAGAATTTTTTTCAGGAGCTATTCCAAAGGTTTGTGGGAACAAAGCTTGGAGATCATCGGGTTTGCGCTGATTCTTTTAGGACAGATTATTCGCGTTTCTGCCCGCGGGTATAAGTCAGAAAACTCACAGGATAGCCGGGCATTAATTCAGGGTGGGCCCTATCAGATTATGCGTAATCCGATGTATTTAGGGATATTTTTAATCGGACTGGGGGTAGTCCTGGCGCTTTTTAAATGGTGGGCAGTGGTTATATTTATTACAGTTTTTATTATCCGTTATATTCTACTTATCTATCACGAGGAAAAAAAGCTGCGCTTAATGTTTCCGGATACGTATCCGCAATATTGCCGGAAAGTCCCGCGCATTTTTCCTTCGATATCCAGTATAATCAAATTAGATGTTATTGAGTATTTACCGATAAGAATAACCTGGTTCTGGAGAGAGATTGGTTCGATTATAACCTTGCTTTTGTTAGTTTTATTAGTTACGTCCTGGCAAAATATTGCCCAGGGAGGATTTAAGGATTATCTCCAGCAGTTGCTGTGGATATTGTCGACCTTTATTTTATTTATAATTTTAGTAATTTTACTTAGTAAGCGGATGCCGCAAAAAAATGAAAACAGTGCAAACTAAAGCCAAGATAATTTCTAACAAAAAGATTAAGGAAAACTACTGGCATTTGGAATTTGAGTCGGCCATAATTGCCAAAAATGCCCTACCAGGGCAGTTTGTAAATATCAGAGTTGGGCATGGCTTTGTGCCGCTTTTGAGAAGGCCGATTAGTATTTATGCAGTAAAAGGGGTAAAGGTAAAACTCTTTTATCAGGCGGTTGGAACCGGCACGCAAAGTTTATCTCAAAGAAAATCCGGGGAGCTTTTGGATCTTATCGGCCCGCTGGGTAACGGGTTTGATTATCGTCAGGCGGTCAAAGCCAAAGATGCAAGAAGCATTTTGATTGCCGGTGGCATGGGTGTGGCTCCGCTATTCTTTCTGGCTGAGAAAATAAAAACCAGCCAACCGCTAGTTTTAATCGGAGCTAAAACCCAAAAGCAAATTCTCTGTATGCAGGAGTTTAAAAAGCTCGGCTGCACTGTGAAATTAGCTACTGATGATGGTTCACTGGGATTCAAGGGGAAGGTTACAGATTTATTAAAACTTGTTTTAGGGCAAACCAAGGGATTAGGATTATTTTCCTGCGGGCCACGCCCAATGTTAAAAAGGGTGAGCGAGATCTCCTGTGAAAATAAAATTCCTGCACAACTTTCTTTAGAAGAGCATTTGGCCTGCGGCACCGGAGCTTGTTTGGGTTGCGTTGTCGCTACTAAAAGTGGGTATAAAAGAGTTTGTAAAGACGGACCGGTTTTTTCCAGCAAGGAGTTAACATGGTAAGCCAGATTAAACCAAATTTAAGCATAAAGATCGGCAATCTGGATTTAAAGAACCCGGTAATGGTGGCTTCGGGAACATTTGGTTATGCCGAAGAGTTTAAGGATTTTATGGATTTAAAAAAGTTGGGGGCAATTGTCACCAAGACGATTACCCTAAAAGGCCGCCACGGCAATCTGCCGCCGCGGACTTGCGAAACTCCGGCGGGCATGCTTAATTCTATCGGCTTAGAAAATCCCGGTATGGATAAATTTATTCAAGAAAAACTCCCCTTTTTAAAGAAATTAGCAATCCCGATCATTGTCAGCATTGCTGCTGAAGAAAGCCCGGATGAATTTGTTACTTTGATCAAACAGCTGGATAAGTTAGCTGAAGTATCGGCAATTGAGTTGAATATATCTTGTCCTAATCTGCAAAAGGACAAGTTGATCTCTCAGGATGCCGGGGATACCTTTAAATTGGTCAGCGCCGTGCGCCAACTTACGCAAAAATGCTTAATTACCAAGCTTTCTCCTAATGTAAACTCTATTGTTGATATTGCTTCGGCTGCGCAGAACGCCGGTAGCAATGCTGTAGCTCTAATTAACACGCTTGGCGGCATGAGTATTGATGTAAATAAACGTGTTCCTAAATTAGGTTCATGGGTGGGTGGTTTAAGCGGCCCGGCAATCAGGCCCGTAGCAGTGAAGATGGTCTGGGAGACGTATAACAAAATTAAGATTCCCATTATCGGCATGGGTGGTATAATGGATATCGAAAGCGCTTTAGAGTTTTTTATTGCCGGCGCTACGGCGATCAGCATAGGAACTGCTAATTTTATTAACCCCCGGGTAAGCCTGGAGATTATCTGCGGATTGAAACAATACATGGTGGATAATAATATTCAGAATTTAAGCAATTTAATCGGCAGATTAAAAGCATGCAAAGAGTAAGTTAGTATATGTCCTTGCGTTGCGCATAAGGATTTCGCTATATATGAAAAACCAAGGTGCTCAAATTATCCTCGCTTTAGATGTAGACACCCTGGAGCAGGCTAAGCATTTTGTAAATAAACTTTATCCTAAAATAAAAACTTTTAAGGTGGGCAGCCATCTTTTCACGGCTTTCGGCCCGCAGATTATTCGTCTTCTCCATCAAAAAGGGGCGGAAGTTTTTTTAGATCTTAAGTATTTTGATATTCCTAACACCGTCGCTAAAGCAGTAGAAGCAGCAGTGCGCCAAAAAGTGAAAATGCTTACTTTGCATATCTCTGGCGGGAAAGAGATGATTAAGGCTGCTGTTACTTCAGCCAAAGCGCAAGCCAAGGCGATTAATGTCCGCAGGCCATTATTAATTGGAGTGACGGTTTTAACCAGCAGCCCAGCCAAATCAAAAGAAGTTTTAGCTTTAGCAAAACAGGGGGTCGCTTACGGGTTAGACGGCGTAGTTTGCTCAGTGCATGAAGCAGTAAGTTTACGGAAAAAGATAAAGAAGAATTTCATAATTATTACTCCCGGAATCAGGAGCAGAGATTCTGCTAAGGATGACCAAAAAAGAACAGCCACAGTTTCTCAGGCAGTTGAAGCCGGAAGTAATTTTTTAGTTATCGGCCGGCCGATTTTAAAAGCCGCGAATCCGCTAACAAAAACAGAAGAACTTTTAGGAGATTTATAATGGCCAAAGAAATTAAAGATTTAATCGCAAAAATCCAGACTGAAGGCATAAAAGCAGCAGAAGATAAAGCCAGAGAAATAGAGGCCAAAGCGCATGCCCAGGCACAGCTGATTATTGCTCAGGCGCATGCCCAGGCAAAAAAGATCACCGGCGATGCTCAGGAGCAGGCAGATAAGATCAGAAAATCCATGGAAACTTCTCTTAGTCAGGCGGGAAGGGATTTTCTCATTACCTTAAGAGCTCAGGTTGATACAATGCTTGATAAGCTGGTGGCCGAAAATATTCGTCAGAGCCTGACCCCCGAAGAGCTATTTAAGATCATTCTGGCATTGATTAAGGGTGCCACCGATAAAGGAAGTTCACAGGTTATTATCACTCTTAGTGTAGAAGACCGCAAGCATCTGGAGAAGTGTTTCTTAAAGAAACTTATTGAAGAGACCAAGGCCCAGATCGTGCTTAAAGCCAGCGATGAGATCAGCGCAGGGTTACGTATTAGTTTTGATGCCGGAAAATCTCATTTTGATTTCTCCGATACTGCTTTAGCCGAATATATTGCTTTAGATATCAGACCGGAGTTAGCCCGGATATTAAAAATAAAATAAATGCCCAGTTATTATATTTATTTAATTTCTAGCCTTCCAATGCTGCATTTTACCGGTAATCATCCGGTGATCAGTGTAGATAATTTTCTAGAGCGTTGCACAGAGCTTATTCCCGGGAAGGATTTTAATCTTATTCGACAGGCTATTTCTACCGATGCCTATGCTCTGGATTCACCCAAGAATAATATATTGTGGAAATGGAGGGAATTTGATCTGGGATTAAGGAATGAGCTGGCGCGTGCCCGGGCAGCACGTAAGAAGATTAATCCGGAGAAGTTCTTGCGTCAGGGGCCATCTTTTGATATAAATATAACTCACATTGCCCAGGCAAGTCTGCGTCAAGGGTCTATTTTAGAAGCAGAAAAGTATTTAGATCTGGTGCGCTGGGAGTTTTTAGATGAGCTGGCGGCAGGGCATTATTTTGATCTGGACTTTCTTTTAGTTTATGCTTTAAAGCTGGCTATTTTAGAACGTTGGACCAGAATCGGAACTGCTGACAAAGCAGCCATGGCAGAAAAAGTTCTGCCGCATTAATTTTATAATGAATAAAAGAATAGGGCATATCGCAAAAATCAATGGCAATATGGTTACCGTCAAGCTGGATGATTTTGTTATCCAGAATGAAGTGGCTTATATTTTGCATGGCCAACAACGGCTAAAAGCCGAGGTCATCCGCGTCAGAGCTGATTTAGCCGAAATGCAGGTATATGAAAGTACGACAGGCTTAAAAATCGGCGAGCAGGTTGAATTTAGCAATGAGCTGCTTTCTGTTGAACTGGGTCCGGGTTTACTAGGCCAGATTTTTGATGGCTTACAGAATCCTCTTCCTGCTTTAGCCAAGCAATGCGGATTTTTTCTTAAAAGAGGCGTTTATTTAGAAGCTCTGGTAAATACTGAGTGGGAGTTTACTCCTTTGGTCGAGGCCGGTGCTCAAGTTTTAGCCGGCAGTAAATTAGGAGTTGTTCCGGAAAAGATTTTTAAGCATTATATTATGGCTCCTTTTGGATTAAAAGGGGTTCTGGAAGTAGTGGAAATATCCGGTCGAGCTAAGCGTAAGATCAGTGAAAAGATCGCTGTTTTAAAGGATCAATCCGGAAAATTACATGACGTATTTTTAAAACAGAGCTGGCCGGTTAAGGTTCCTATTCAGGCCTATGCTGAAAAATTAAAACCTAGTGAACCGCTGGTGACTAAGATGCGCTTGATTGATTCTTTGTTTCCGGTTTCCCGCGGGGGCACATATTGCATTCCTGGGCCATTTGGCGCCGGGAAAACTGTTTTACAACAATTAACCAGTCGGCATGCGCAGGTTGATATTGTAATTATTGCAGCTTGCGGTGAGCGTGCCGGAGAAGTAGTGGAAACACTTAAAACCTTTCCTGAAATAATTGATCTGCGTACCAATAAACCGCTGATTGACCGTACGGTGATTATTTGTAACACCAGCTCAATGCCGGTTGCCGCCCGAGAATCCAGTGTTTATACCGCAGTTACACTGGCAGAATATTATCGTCAAATGGGCTTAAATGTACTCCTTTTAGCAGACTCTACTTCGCGCTGGGCCCAGGCGATGCGTGAGATGTCCGGAAGGCTGGAAGAAATTCCCGGAGAAGAAGCATTTCCTGCTTATCTTGAATCGCGGATCGCTTCTTTTTATGAAAGAGCAGGGCTGGTTAAATTACATGATGGTACATTTGGTTCGGTTACTATCGGAGGCACAGTTAGCCCGGCCGGGGGAAACTTTGAGGAGCCGGTTACTCAAGCTACACTTAAAGTTGTCGGCGCTTTCCATGGGTTAAGCCGCCAGCGTTCGGATGCACGCAGATATCCGGCGATTGATCCTTTGATCAGCTGGAGCAAATATCACGGTTTTATCGATGAGGCAAAAGAGAATTCCGCTCATGCCGCCTTGCGCAGGAGCAATGAGATTGCTCAAATGATGAAAGTTATCGGAGAAGAAGGAACCTCACTTAAAGACTATATCGCCTATCTTAAAGGAGAATTTTTTGATTCGGTTTATTTGCAGCAGAATGCTTTTGATGAGGTTGATGAAGCCACTTCTGAAGAAAGGCAAATTTACATTTTTAATTTTATCCATAAGATCTTATTTTCTGAATTTAAATTAGAAGATAAAGAAAATGCACGGCATTTTTTCCAGAAATTAGGACAATTGTTTCGTACTTGGAACTCAAGTCCTTGGGAGGGTGTAGAGTTTAGAAGGGTTGAAGAGAAAATTACTACATTACTTGAAGAAAAAAGGAAAGGATAACACCCCGCGCTTAATGGCGCCCGACGCAATAGGTATGCGTCGGCATGCGCTTGTGCGCTAATTGCGCGGGTGTGTCCTCGTGGACAAGTGCTAAAAGTATATACTAATATAATTCAGATTGCCGGAGATGTGATCATCGTCGAGGCTGAGGGTGTGGGTTATAATGATGTGGCCCAGATTGACATTCGCTCTGGAACAAGCCTGGCGCAGGTTATCCGTATCGATGGTAAAAAAGTATCTTTGCAGGTTTTTGCCGGAAGCCGGGGAATTTCTACAGGGGATAAAGTACGTTTTTTAAACCATCCGATGCGGGTAGCTACTGGAGATGATCTCTTGGGCCGTATATTTAACGGAAGCGGCATGCCTTTGGACCGGGGCCCTGAGCTTTCTGAAAATTTGGTGGATATTGGTGCGCCTCCGGTGAATCCCGTCAAAAGAATTATTCCTAATAAAATGATCCGCACTGGGATTCCCATGGTCGATGTCTTTAATTCTTTGGTTGAATCTCAGAAGCTGCCCATTTTTTCCATCTCTGGAGAGCCTTATAATGAACTGCTGGCCAGGATTGCGATTCAGGCTGAGGTCGATATTATTATCCTCGGCGGTATGGGCTTAAAATATGACGATTACCTGTTTTTTAAAGATACTTTAAAACAGCATGGCGCTTTAAGTCGCTCGATATTTTTTATGCACACCGCATCGGATCCGGTCGTGGAATGCCTTTTAGTTCCGGATCTGGCCTTGGCGGTTGCTGAAGATTTTGCTTTAAAAGGTAAGCGCGTGTTAGTTTTATTAAGCGATATGACTAATTTTGCCGATGCCTTAAAAGAAATTTCTATCACGATGGAGCAGGTTCCTTCTAACCGCGGTTATCCCGGGGATCTTTATAGTCAGCTTGCCAGCCGTTATGAAAAAGCTGTAGATTTTGATACTGCTGGTTCGATTACAATTTTAGCAGTTACGACTATGCCGGGAGACGATGTGACGCACCCTGTTCCTGATAATACCGGCTATATTACTGAAGGGCAGTTTTATCTTAAGGGCGGGGTAATTGAACCCTTCGGTTCGTTGAGCCGTTTAAAGCAGCAGGTAAACGGAAAAACCCGCGCTGACCACCGTACGATTATGGATACCATGATCCAACTTTTTGCCAGCTACCGGGAGGCTTTGGAAAAGCAGTCGATGGGATTCCAGATGAGCGCCTGGGACAACAAATTACTTAAATACGGTTTACTTTTTGAAGAGAAGATAATGTCGCTTAAAGTAAATATTCCTTTAGAAAAAGCCTTGGATTTAGGCTGGCAGATTTTAGCTGATTGTTTTCTGCCGGAAGAGACCGGAATAAAACTTTCAATTATTGAACAGTTTTGGCCCCGTCAAAAATAAAGTAAGAACAATTTTTTAATTTTATAGGGATAGACGGGATAATGGCGAAACTAAAGTTTACCAAAGGCGAATTAAAGAGACAGCGAGATGCTTTAAAACAGCTGCGACGCTATCTACCCACCTTACAATTAAAAAAACAACAATTACAGCTGGAAATACTGCAGCAGGGTTTAATTCTTGAAGCCAGAAATCAGGCGTTGCTTGTTAAAAAAGCATCAATTGATCTCTGGATAGGTTTGCTTAGTGAGCCGGCGGGGGATCTTAAACAGTTTTTATCGGGACAAAAAATAATCACGCATTCCAGAAATATCGCAGGCATAGATATTCCGGTATTTGACAAAATAGAATTTGAAGCAGCGGAATATGATTTATTTGCCGCTCCTTTATGGATTGATGCGGCCATTGAGGCTTTTAGAGAGGTCATTATTTTGAATGAAGAGGTTTCAATAGTTGCTCAAGGAATGGCGATATTGCGCCAGGAGTTGCGTGTTACTAATCAAAGAGTAAATCTTTTTGAGAAGGTCAAGATCCCGGAGGCAGAAGAAAATATCCGCTTGATCAAAATTTATATCGGAGATCAAATGGCTAATGCAGTCGGCCGTTGTAAAATTGCCAAAAGAAAAATCGAAGAAATGGTTTTAGTAGGAGGCCTGGCATGATCGTGGCCATGAAAAAGGCGGTCGTGGTTACTCAAGCTAAAGACAGCCAAAGCGCTTTAAACAGCCTGCGCAGACTTGGGGTTTTGCATATTGAACACCAGCAATCACCTAAGAGCAAAGATGTCAGTTCTTTGTCTGAGACGATTGTTTTGATTGATCAGGCTTTGAGTATTTTATCAGGGATCAAAACTAAGCCGGGCTATGTTGTGATCGATAAAGAAGCAGCTGATGGCAGAGAGGTCAGCCAGCGTATCATTGATCTGTATAAACATCGGGAACAATTAACAGAATACTTCCGCGCTCTTTCTATGCGCATTAAACAATATGAAGAGTGGGGTGATTTTGATCCGCAAAGTTTTGCGGATTTAGCCAAGTATAATATTTTTGCTGGACTTTTCCACATATCGCTTAAACAGTTGGATTCTCTTCCCGAAGATATTATAGTCAACAAGCTTTCGGTTAAAGGAGGTATTGCCAATTGCCTTCTTCTCAGGCGCAGCAGTATTGACATCGGGATTAAGGAAATTCCCCTGCCTCAAATGAGCCTAGCGCATATGTTTAGGCGTAGAGAACATGATCAACAAACTATCCGGAATATCGAACAAAAATTGATTGAGCAGCTAGGTCAGGCGGCTTCTTTGGATAAAATAAAATCTGCTTTACAAAAGGAGCTAGAGTTCCAGGAGGCATTAAGCGGGATGGGGCAGGACCAGACGCTTGTTTATATTAGTGGTTATATTCCTTTTGATAGTGCCGAAAAATTAGTTCTTCGGGCTAAGCAGGAGCAATGGGCATTAGCCATAACCGAACCTTCCCCGGCAGACAGTGCCCCGACATTAATCCGTAATCCGCGCTGGATTGCAGTAGTTAGCCCGGTTTTTAAGTTTTTGGATGTTTTTCCCGAATATCATGAGTGGGATATTAGCCCGGTTTTTATTTTCTTTTTCAGCCTTTTCTTCGGGATGCTTATTGGAGATGCCGGCTACGGAATTGTATATCTGCTTTTAACTTTCTGGATACATAAGAAATCCGGCGCAAAGCTTAAAAATAAAACCGTCTTTTATCTCTTTTATTTGTTGAGCTTATGCGCTATTATATGGGGGCTATTAACGGGAACGTTCTTTGGACATGAGTGGTTGTTAAAAGCGGGGTATAAGCCTCTGGTGCCTGCCTTAAATAATCTTACTACTATTCAGTCGTTTTGTTTTTTTGTAGGAGCATTACACCTTAGTGTTGCGCATATCTGGCGGGCGGTAATTAAACTGCCTTCCGTAGCTGCCTTAGCTGATGTTGGCTGGATCGGCGTAATCTGGTCGGTATTTTTATTGGCCAAGATGCTGATTTTAGGGGAACCGTTTCCTGCTCTTGGCAAGTGGCTAATTATCTCTGGGGTAAGTTTGGTAGTTTTATTTAATAAACCTCAGAAAAATATTTTTAAAATTCTCAACGTTGATTTAATTCCTTTAGCTTTAGCGCTGATCGGCAGCTTCGGAGAGGTAGTTTCTTATATTCGTCTTTTTGCCGTCGGTATGGCCGCCGTGGCGATTGCCGATGCTTTTAATTCCATGGCCGCAGGCATTGGTTTTAAAAGTGTACCTGCTTTATTAATTAGTGTATTTGTTCTTATGCTTGGGCATGTTTTATGTCTGGTTTTAGGCCCGTTATCAGTTTTAGTGCATGGTATAAGGCTTAATCTTTTAGAGTTTTCCAGCCATGCTAATATTTCATGGAGTGGTACGGTATATAAACCATTAAAAGAATAGAGATGAAGGAGGGATGCTATGGAGCAAGGATTAATGATGCAATTCAAAGATTTGGGTGCGATTTTAGCCTTGGCACTGGCGGCGGTTGGTTCGGTTTTAGGAACTGGCATTGCCGGAATGAGTGCGATCGGAGCATGGAAGAAAAACTATTCACAGAATAAACCCGCTTCTTTTATGCTAGTAGCTTTTACTGCTGCTCCTTTGACGCAGACCGTATACGGCATGATCGTGATGAATAAGATGTTAGAAATTATAACTACTAAGGGTTTATTTCTTTGGAGCGTGGGAGCATTTGCCGGTTTAGCAATTGGTTTATCCGCTTTCTTCCAGGGTAAATGCGCGGCTGTAGCTTGCGATGCCATGGGGGAAACCGGTAAAGGGTTTGCTAATTATATTGTGGTTTTAGGTATGGCTGAAACCGTCGCGCTTTTTGTGATGGCTTTCTGTATGACACTTTTAGGAAAGTTTTAAAAGATTTTAAGGGCGATTAGCTCAGTTGGTTAGAGCATCTGATTTACATTCAGAGGGTCAGGGGTTCAACTCCTCTATCGCCCACCATTTTAGATAAAAAATTGTTGCCAAGGGTAATATTTTAGGTTAGAATTTAGCCTCTTATATTTGGGGTCGTAGCTTAGCCTGGCTTAAAGCGCCTCCCTGTCACGGAGGAGATCGCGAGTCCGAATCTCGTCGGCCCCGCCAGTTAAAATAGGGACAGCGACTATTTTTAATTGACTGATGCTTTAAAAAATAGTCGCTGTCCCTATTTTAATATAAAACTATTCCTTGTGATTGCATCTCTTGGGATTCTTTAGGGGCGGGTTGTTTTCCAATTTTGGTGATCCCTGATTGAGAGTTATTTCTATCATCAGCATTTGATGAGGGATTTTTATAAGGGATAGTTTCAGGCAGGGGGATTTGTTTTTGCGGCTCTTCTATGGCAGGTTTGCTAATGATTGTGATCGCGCTTTTGGCCGGTGTTATAGGAGCAGATTTTGTAACTAATTTTATCGGTGTAGGCAGGGAAAGCGATTGCGGATAATTTTCTGCTTGTTTAGGCACAATTATGGCTTTATCCGGATGTAATTGGCTTTTAAGATCCTGTTTGGTAAGCATAAAAGTGATGAATATTATTCCCACGCAAACTATTGATACAATAATCAGCCACTTAATTTTCATAGATTAATTCTCCCAGGATAAGGTAATATAATCTCCGGTTGTCGGGACAAACGGCGGAGGAGAACTTAATAGCCTTTGGTCATAATCATAGTTTTTAGAATAACCCGATACTTTTGTTGTTCCGCTAAAAGTTCCTACCGGGCCTCTTTGGTTCTGGATTATCCCTCCGAAGACAGTTAAGGTTCCTTTTGCCGGCCCCTGCCACCAGCTTTCCAGCATAAACGAAGTGTTTAAAGCCATAATCGATGCGTCTACCTCTAAATTGCTGGGGGCGCTATGATCGATCATCACATCTTGTTCCGCGATAAGGCCTAAAGTGTCTGTTGATGCCGGATTTACCCGCGGGTCATCGGCGTAAATTATATTATTAGGGATATTGATATCTCTGCTTGCTCCGGCGGTTAATCTGCCGTTAAGTGTTCCTGAAATTGTCAGAGAACCCTTATCAACAAAAAGTGCCCCATTGGCAGGTAAAGCCATATTTTGATTGCTCCAATGTTTTTTAGAATTAGTGACATTCATTGTTCCGTCTGCATTTAAAACAATAGTTGTGTTACCGTTTAGCCGCAAGCCTCCGGCGTCGGTAGAAGCGGTGCGTAAGTTTAATGCCTGAGTAGGCATATTAGTTGAATCAGCGCCCAAAGTAACGGTGTCTTGAAAATCAGGTAAATCATAAGGAGGATTACTCAAATTAGAGGAATTAATATTGTTACCATTATTAAAATACCTGATATAGTCGTCTACAGAACGCACTTCTCCGTCAAATATAGGCGTTCCTTTAATATTAAAATGCCCGTTAGTATGCGTTGGCCCGTTTAAACGATCCTGGTCCCAGAACCATACATTATAAGGGCCAAATTGCTCGCGATTGGTAAACCAAATATAGCGGGCATAATTATCTGTTTGTAGGTAATTCGTGACTACTTGAGTTATTCCGCCGACCGTACCGGTAGAGGTTATGCGGTATCTTTTCGCGCTAGGCGAACCCCCGGGCGAGCCAAGATCAGTGATTGCAACGTTATAACTGCCGATAACCGGATTCCCGAGATTTTGAATTCCTCCCCAGGGATTAGTAGAACTTCCCGGAGGGATAGGTTGAGCTCTTAGCCAGTTAAGCGCCCGGTCAAGCCCGGCTTCAGCAATATCCGTTGCCTGCGCCTGTCTTTTAAAAGTATTAGTAGTTTTGTTTTGTCCGGTGCTTATATTAAAAAGGAGCCCGGAGTAAGCAAGCAATATAGTTAAAGTCATATAAGTGGCGATCAGGGCTATTCCTTTTTTATTCATAATTTTTTTAGGATGCTTATGCATATCAATTTCTCATTTTAATGATCGCTTGTTCCGTATCCTGCCAACTTCCTGTGTTATTGGCTCCTTGAGCAGCAATATCAATTTGAAGAATATCAGCTTCACCTGCCGGCCGGCTAAATTGTAAAGCAGAGATTTCCGAGGAGATGATTGAGGTTGCGCCAGCTTGAGTGCGGATGAGCCGGTTTGAGCCATCCCGCGCATAAGTAATATCCTCTCCCCATTCTATGGAACCGATGGCATCAACAGTCAGGCCGTCTCCATTGTTATCATGCGGAATCTTAAATGTAATATAATTATTGCTTGAACTTGCTCCGATATTTGTTTTCGACGGAGCAGTCTGGCGCAGCTCCCGGTTCATTGCTACAATCGCGAATAATAAATTTTGACGAAGTTGAGTTGGAAGATCATTGGTAAACAGGGCATTTTTTCCCGCTACTACCGCCAGGCCTAAGGCCACAGTAATGATAGAAAAAATCAACATAGAAATTAAAGTTTCGAAAACGGTAAAGCCTCTCATTTTTATCGGTTGGCCACCTGTGTGACCAGCTCCACAGTTGAATCGATTATGCCATTACCATTTGTATCTTCTCCGGCATCAAGCGCTCCGTTAAGGTTGGTATCTTCACCGATGATTCTGTTCCCTTGCTTCCAGCACACACTTACGGTTACCAATAGCAGTTCCGGATTAGTATCATCAACATAAACTATGCCCCTGCTGGACGGGATATTATTTACAGTGAATATTAATTGGTCGTAGTTGGTAATGATTTGCGGGAAGGGGGTGCTGCGAATATCTTCGATTAATCCTTGCGCGGCACTCGTGGCAATGCTTACGTTTTTGGATAGCTTAACTGTGTCCAGGCAGGTAATATAGGTTAATAATATGCCACATAGCGCAAATGAGGCAATTACTGCGGCCAAGAGCATTTCCGGTAAAGTAAAACCTTTTTTAGACCGCCAAGCCATCGCCAGCCTTCTTTCTTTAGAAGTTTTGTATTCTATTTAAAGTATATCTTAATAATGCGGATAAATCCATATTGAATTTTTATCCGGCCAATGATATTATAAACCTAAGTTTTTAACAGAGATTATCTATAGGAATTATGAAATGATAAAAAGATCTTTCCTGGTTATAATTTTGAGCTTAAGCGCTGTTTCTTGCGCCTACAGTTATGAATTGCTTAATACTAATCAATTAGGCTTAACCCTGGATACTTATTTTCGCACGGACCTGGTAAGTTTTAAAAATGTGGTAGATTTAGATAGCCATAATCGGGATGATCATGCTGCTTATTTGGGTATAGATTATAGTTTTGCCCTTAGCGGGGACCTTAAGGAGTCGGGCAATAAATTTTATTTTAAGTTCGAGCGTACCGGGCCTTATGATTACAGCGCGCCGCTTTTTATTCACAATACGCTGATTAACTCCGGAGGCAGAGTGGAAAGATACCGTGGCTCAGAGCTTCTCCCCCAGCTTGAGGAGTTTTGGTTTGACTCTAAACTTCCCGGCAGCTTTGGAGTTAAGGCAGGATTATATATTTATGAAGTAGGTAATGGTTTTGCGCTTAACGGCAACTATGAAAATTACGGGGTTTCTTTTTATAAGCAGACACAAGATATTTTTTGGCGCCTATATTACTGCCGGCCGGATTTAGTTTATAAGAATCATTTAGGGCCCCACGTTGAACAAGAAATTGAGCAGGGGCAGAGATATGAACCGAATGCCGCTAATTTTTTTGCTACCGATGTTAAAATAACCGCAGGTAACCAAACTTTTTGGCCGTATGTCGGGATGTTGGCAGATTATACATCTGCCGGCAAAAGAGATAATCTCTTTTCTGCGCCCATCAAAAGAGACCTGCTGGGGACTTTTGGTACAGCCTGGGAATATACAAATGATAATTTTACCCTAAGATTGGAAGCTGCACGTAACTTCGGGTATGCCCAAAGCCAGGAGAGCGCTGATAAAGATATTACTCATGCCGGGTATATGTTTTATTCCGGGCTTGATTATGTATTAGGGAAATTTGTTCCGGAATTACAGTTCTTATTTTGTTCCGGTAATCAAGCTACTCCGGAGATGGCTGAGAACGGCGACACAGCCTATTCTGGAAGCCGCAACCGGGCATTTAGCTATTCTTCTCCCACAAACTTCAACTTAAGTGATACAATAAGCAGTAGTAATGCGGATATGCTGCCGATCGTAGCGATGGGTGGCGGATATGGCTTAAATTATGGAGTGCCGCGGCCGGGCACATTTTATTCAGGGGATTTTGAAGACCTGATTATGCCTTCCGTTGGTTTTGATTATAATTTTACGGATAAACTCTGCGTAAGTTTATACGGATATTATTTAAGAGCGTTCAATAAGCCGGTGGGAACTTTGAACGGCCAGGGGAAATATCTTTCCCGGGAGCTGGGGTATGAAGCGGATTTGTTTGTTGATTATAAGGTGAACAAACACATGACTGTTGGATTTTTAAGCGGGGTTTTTATTCCCGGGGCCTTCTATAAAGAGAGACGCGATGATGTCGATGGCAGCTTATTTAGTCCTTATGTGCGCGGAGATGGCCACGCGAATAATGCTTATCAGATTGAATGTTACGTGGAGATGAAGTTTTGACTATGGGGCATAAGACGAAGGGGGATATGCATGTCAAGCATTGATGATTTTAGAAAGTTAGAATTGAGGATTGCAGAAATAAAAGAGGTTAATGATCATCCGAATGCGGATAAATTATTAGTTTTAATTGTGGATTTAGGGGATCGTCAAAAGCAAGTAGTGGCCGGGATCAAAGCTTTTTACACCAAAGAAGAGCTGATCGGCAAACAGGTAGTTCTAGTGGACAATTTAGACCCGGTAATTTTACGCGGGGTAGAGAGCCAAGGGATGATTCTGGCCGGCTCCGACGAGAGTTTGCTGGCCGTAGTCAGTCCGGATAAAAAATTAAAACTGGGGAGCATTGTAAAGTAATGAAACAATTTGTTCCGCAAGAGGCCTGCCTTAAATGCCAGGGTTGTTGCCGGTTTAAAGATGAAAATTCTGTGTGGAGCCCTTGCCTTCTGGACGAAGAGATCCAGGGACTCTTAGATAAAAAAGGAATTCCGGCTGCCTCGATCACGATTAATCGCCATATTCAACCCGTAGTTAATCCCGAGGGTGCAGATTTTATTTGTCCATTTTTGGGAAGTCTTAATAATCAATGTAAAATTTATGATATGCGGCCGTTTGAATGTCAGCTATATCCTTTTCTGATTAATTTTCGTAAAGACAAGGTGCTTTTAACCGTTGATTTAAATTGTCCGTATGTTTATGAGAAAATAGATACTCAAGAAGCAAAAGATTATATTGCCTATTTAACGGCTTACCTTAATTCTCCTAAGCTCGTCAAGATGCTCAAAGAAAACCCGCAGATTATTCAGGCCTATGAAGAGGTCCGCGAAGTAGCCGAATTAAGCTTGCCGCATAAAAAGGGGACGTCCTCCGTGGGGACACCCTTATAACAGGGTGTCCCTTTTTAGGACGTCCCCTTTGTATTATGAAGATAAATAAATTAACCTTAAAAGATAAAAAATTATTTAATCAGTATCTTAATTTAGCCGAGCATGAATTAGCGGCGTATGCTTTTGCAAATATTTATATCTGGAGATCCCTCTACGATATTAAATGGACAATCATCGAAAACAGTCTCTGTGTATTTCTACAGGATAAAATCGGTTGCTTCATGTATTTATCACCTTTGGCTAAAGAGCAGCGGCCGGCGGTAATCAAAGAAGCTTTTGTCATTATGGATAGCATTAATAAGAATAAAGATATTTCACGCATTGAAAATGTTGAAAAAAATGATCTGGAGTATTATCGTGCCCTGGGATATCTTCGCCATGATAAATATCCGGATTATCTTTGTTCGCGCAATGATCTGGCCAGCTTGGGCGGAAATAAATTTAAATCTCAGCGGGCTTCCCACAACTATTTTATCAAACATTATAATTTCGATTTTTCTAGAATGAATCCGGCGGACCAATCTGGCTGCTTAAGGTTGTTTAGTTTATGGTTTAAAGAGCGTATCAGCCAGTGTAATGATGACCTTTATTGCGGGATGCTCGAGGATAATCGCAAAGTTATTAAAGATATCTTGGTTGATTATCGTAAGCTTGATTTAGAAGGCATCGTGGTTAGAGTCGATAAAAAGATCAAAGGGTTCAGTTTCGGCTATAAATTAAATTCGGAGACATTTTGCATACTTTATGAAGTAACGGATCTTGCGGTAAAAGGATTGGCGCAATTTATCTTTCGCCGCTTCTGCCAGGAGTTAAAAAATTATAAATATATAAATATTATGGATGATTCGGGGTTGGAGAATTTGCGCAAGGTTAAACTTTCTTATAAGCCTGTGCGTCTGATTCCGGCCTATATTATAACCAGAGATGCCTGAGAATATTGATGAAATAGAACTTACGGTATTTGATACGGAAACTACCGGGCTTTATCCTGACTCCGGAGACCGTATTGTTGAGTTAGCCGGCTTAAGAGTTAAGGGTAAAGAGAGGATAGCTACATTTGATATGCTGGTTAATCCCGGGCGCGATATTTCTCCGGGGGCTTTTGCCGTGAATAAGATTACTCCGGAGATGCTCAAGGAGGCTGCGCAGATTACCATGGTGATGCCCAGGTTCCTGGATTTTATTGCCGGCAGCGGTCTTTGTTCATATAATGCAGAATTTGACTTAAGTTTTTTAAAGAATGAACTTAAGCTGCTTGGTCTACCCGCAATTAGTAATATAGTTATTTTTGATGTGCTGACGATGGCTAAAAAACTTATGCCGGATCTTCCGCGCTATGCGCTTTGGTTTGTCGCTAAAGAATTAGGAGTGTCCACAATTCAAAAACACCGGGCTTTTGCTGATGTGGAGATGACCTGGGAGGTTTTTACTAAACTTAAAATTATTTCTCAGCAGAAGGGTATTGCATTAGGTACTATTTGTTATAAAATATAGTCCGTGATATTCTAGTTAAAAAGAGGGAAGAATTGTTTAAACATAAAACAAAAACTACTGCAGAACAGCGTAAGTATCTGCGTTTGGATACGGTTTTTCCGGTGCAGTTTCGACTGGAAGAGTTGGATGTAAATGTTCCTCTTTCCGGCTGGCTCCAGGGTTTTACCAATAATATCAGCCGCGGAGGGATTTGTCTTTCCATAAATAATATCGATCCGGAGCTGCTCAAGCTGATTAAAGAGAAAAAATGCAGATTATCTTTGGAGATCGATGTCCCCGTAAGCAAGAAACCGATTCCAGTTATTGCCGGCATTACTTGGATTAGAGAGGATCATGGAGGTAAATGTAAGTGTCAGGTAGGATTAGATTATAAGCATATATCCGTAAAACAGAATAATCAGTTAATGCGCTATGCCTGGCTAAAGAAACTTTTTATTCCGACTGCCTTATCAGCCGTTATACTTTTGGCCTTGATCTTAGGCATTAATAGCTATTTAAATTTTACCCTAACGCGCAATAATAAGTTACTTATTGAAAAGCTGTCGGTCGTATTAAAAGATTCAAGCCGGGCTCAGCAAAAAATACAGGAGATTACTATGCAAAGACAATATCTCCAGCAGCACCTGAAGGATTTAGAAACGCGTATCAAATCTGTCGAGTTACAAAAATCTCGAACCGAATCAAGCAATCTCAATCAGATTAAACAGCTTAATCAATCAATTGCTGCTTTAGCCGCTGAAAAGATCGCCTTAGAAGATAAATTAACCGAAGCTCTGCGTATTGAAAATGTCGCTGCTCAAGAAGTATCCAGACTGGATGAGAAGAAGATAGTTCTTCAGAAAGCTAATTTCGATAAGATGTATCAGTGGCTTAAAGTGCATCAAAATAACCGCACCGGATTAGTAGCCAGCTTTGAAGGGGACCAGGATATTGCCAACTGGTCTTTTACTTATGATTTAGCTTTGTTGATTCAGGCCTATACTTATTTCGGAGATTTTGAGCGCGCCAGAAAGATTTTGGATTTTTTCGCCAAACACGCCAAAAGAGAAAATGGATGGTTTATCAACGCTTATTATGCCGATGATGGAGCTCCGGCGGAATTTACCATGCATAGCGGGCCGAATATTTGGATCGGTTTGGCGATTATGCAGTATACGCAAGCCAGTAAGGATAAGAGCTATCTAGGTTTAGCTGAAAGCATTGCTCAGACGATCATTAATTTGCAGAATGCAGATATAGACGGCGGTATCCGCGGCGGGCCGGCGCTAGAATGGTATTCTACGGAGCATAATCTTGATGCTTACGCATTTTTTAATATGCTGGCTAAAGTTACCGGGAAGAAAATATATTCGTTGGCTGCGCAAAAAACAATTAATTGGTTGGCTGAGCATACTTATGACCGCCGAGATCTTCCGGTTAAGCGCGGCAAAGGTGATTCTACGATTGCCACAGATACTTATGCCTGGTCAATTGCTGCGATCGGCCCGCAAAAATTGCAGGAGTTAGGCATGGATCCGGATGAGATTATGAAATTTGTAGAGGAGAGCTGTAGTGTCGAAGCTGTCTTTCTTAAACCAAACGGCCAGAGCGTAAAAATAAAAGGATTTGATTTTGCTCCCCGGCTGCATACGGCCAGGGGCGGCATTGTTTCTTCGGAGTGGACTGCCCAAATGGCTGTAGCTTATAAAATCATGGAAGATTTTTATTCCAGGAAAGCGACCAAATCTAAAGCAGCTGATTATGGGGGAAAAGCGCAGATGTATTTGGGT
This sequence comes from Candidatus Omnitrophica bacterium CG11_big_fil_rev_8_21_14_0_20_41_12, assembly GCA_002796135.1. Classification (GTDB taxonomy): domain Bacteria; phylum Omnitrophota; class Gorgyraeia; order Gygaellales; family Profunditerraquicolaceae; genus UBA6249. The sequence continues at coordinate 28,930 of PCWB01000032.1, read as the reverse complement.
GAATTGGGAAATATGATTATTTCCAGCTCTTCTGCCTCCGGCCAGGGCCAAGGATGTTTACCTTATGCCACGCAAGAACATGTTGATACCGGCCACGGCTGGATGACACCTAAGGGCGGCCATACAGGTTCGGTATCAGGAACAGTGTATGCTCTTTTTGCCTATTATGGTTTCAATCCTTTAGAGCTTAGCAAATGAAGCGTAAGCTAAGCCGGATATTTAAACGGCTGTATACTGCTTTCGGGGCCCAGCATTGGTGGCCTGCCGACAGCGCTTTTGAAGTAATCATCGGAGCAATCCTTACGCAGAATACCAATTGGGCTAATGTTCAGAAGGCAATTGCAGCGCTTAAAGAAAAGAAATTATTAACCCCGCAGAAGCTTTATCGGCTTAAGCCAAAAAAACTTGCTGCTTTGGTCAGAAGCGCCGGATATCATAATCTTAAGGCGGTCCGGATTAAGAATTTTTTAAAATTTTTCTTTGATATCTATGCGGCAAAGATTAAAGTTATGGCTAAAGCAGATTTAGCCTCTTTACGCGCTCAATTGCTTGAGGTCAACGGCATTGGCCAGGAGACAGCCGACTCCATATTGCTTTACGCTTTAAATAAACCTATATTTGTCGTCGATAGCTATACTAAAAGAATATCGTTACGGCATGCATTGATTAAAGAAGAGGCCAGCTATTCTCAGGTACAGGATATTTTTATGCGCAATCTGAAGCAGGATGCGCAACTGTTTAATGAATACCATGCCCTTTTAGTAAAATTAGCCAAGGATTACTGTCACAAGCAAGATCCTAGATGCGGGATCTGTCCTTTACATGGTCAATAAAAAACGTTTAATCAAAATAGTGCAAAAACTTGTTTCCCTGGATTCCCAGAATCCTCCCGGAGATGAAAGTAAAATTGCTGATTTTGTCGGGAAATATCTAAAAGCTTTAGGTTTAAAAGTTAAAACCTATACTTTTAAAAATAAACGCGTTAACCTGGTGGCCACCCTTAAAGGTAAGACAGGTAAAAAAAGACTTTTAATTACTCCGCATTTAGATACCGTGCCTGCCGGTAAAAATTGGAAGAGACCGGCGTTTTGCGCTAAAATTAGCGGAAATAGAATTTATGGATTAGGCACAACGGATTGTAAAGGTAATTTAGCTAGCGGCATGGAGGCAATTCATTCTTTAGTTGAAGACGGGGTTAAATTAGATTATGATTTAGTTTTGGCCGCAACTGCTGATGAAGAAAGTGGCTCAGGGCTGGGCCTGATACCGCTGCTTGAACGCAAAATTTTAAAAGCGGATGCGGCGCTGGTTTTAGATGCAGATGATTTTGAAATTGTCATTACGCAAAAAGGGCTGATGCATCTTAAAGTAAAAATTCGCGGTAAAAAAGCGCATGGTGCCTATCCTTGGCTGGGAGTTAATGCTATCGATATGGCGGCTGGAATAATTACCGATCTTAAAAAACAAAATAAAATTAACTCCCGGAATAAATATCTTCGCGGCCCGACGATTAATGTCGGAACGATCAAGGGCGGAGATACGGTAAACGTAGTTAGCGACTGGTGTGAGTTTGAGCTTGATTTCCGGTTTCTTCCGGGAGCCTCGGAAAAAGTGATTTTGCTTGATTTAAAGAAAACAATTGCCAAGCACACTAAGAATTTTAAAATCGAAATTCAGGGAATTCAAGAGCCGTATTATATCGCTCCTAGCCATCCTTTAGTTAGCAGTTTAGTTTCGGCGATGAAAAATTTAAAGATTGCCCCACGCATCAGTGGCTCAGAAGGGGCAACGGTAATAACTTTTTTCAAAAAAAGAAATATTCCGGCCATCGCTACCGGGTTCGGTAGAGAGGGTTGCGCTCATATTGCTGATGAGTACGCTGATTTAAATAATTTATATAACGGTTCAAGAGTGCTCGTAGAGTTTTTTAAAAATTATAAATTTAATTAACCTAAAAAAATGAGGTGTGAAAATGGATTCTTTGAATATTTCTAAAAAAGTCATTCTTAAGCAGCCCTATCTTGTTGTTGCCTGGCCGGGAATGGGAGAGGTGGCGTTTAAGGCGGCAAATTATTTAATCGACGAATTAAAAGCTGTAGAATTTTCCAGTCTTGCGTCGGAAGGATTTTTTTATTCAACCGCCAGCGTAATTTCTAAGGGGATATTGGATGTGCCGGCGCTTCCTCAGGGAAAATTCTATTATTGGAAGAATCCTGCTGCCAAGCGTGGCTCGGCCGGCAAGCATGATTTGATTATTTTTTTAAGCAATGCCCAACCGGATTTATCCAAGGCGGATAGTTATGTAAAAATAATTATCAGGCTGGCCAAAAGTTTAGGAGTAAAAACAGTGGTGAGTTTTGCATCGATGCCTCAGGCTATTGACCATACACAGGAGGCGCGTGTTTGGTTTGCCGCTACAGATGAAAAAACAAAAGAAAGTTTAAAAAAATATAATTTTAGCCTGTTGGAAGACGGCCAGATCAGCGGAATGAACGGATTATTTTTAGGCATTGCTAAAAAATCCGGTTTAAAAGGGTTCTGTCTGCTTGGCGATATTCCTCTTTATACGATTCAGATTGAGAATCCTAAAGCTTCGGCTGCGGTGCTTGAGGGCTTAGGGAAAATTTTAGGTATACAAATAAATTTAGGTCCGCTCGCCGAACAGTCCAAGCAGATGGAGGATGAGATTAATAAGCTGCTTGAATATTTAAAGCTTGGCCCTGCCGGACAGACCTCTCCAATCGGCGAGGAAGAGGTTGAACTGATTAAAAAGACCTTGAGCCAGCTGACCAAATTACCGGCTTCGGTAAAAGAAAAGATTGAAAAACTTTTCGAAGAAAGCCGTCGGGACATCACCAAGGCCAATGAATTAAAGGTTGAGCTGGATAATTGGAATGTATATAAGGAGTATGAAGATAAGTTTCTGGATCTTTTTAGGAAAAATAAAGAAAAGGGGAATTAAAGGTGTCCGGAGCAATTAAAGTTGTTTTGTTTGATTTAGGCAAAGTTTTGGTAGATTTTGACCATCGCCGGGCAGCAGAAAGGATTTCATTTTTTTGCCCAAAAACTGCCACTGAAATTTACAATCTTTTTTTTGAATCACACGCTACAATCGCCTTTGAAGCAGGGAAGATCTCTCCGGAAGATTTTTACCAGCAGGTAAAGCAGGTGCTGGATTTAAAACTCAGCTATGCTTCATTTATTCCCATCTGGAATGATATATTTTTCTTAAGTCTCAAGAACCGCTTGGTTTTTAAGCTGGTTAATACCTTGCGCGCAAAGTATAAAACAGCGCTGTTATCTAATATCAATACGCTGCACTATGAATATCTGAAGAAGAATTTTCCGGTCTTTGGGGTTTTCGACGAAATTTTTCTTTCCTTTCAACTGGGGTTGATCAAACCTGACCAGGAAATTTACCATAAGGTGATCCGTAAGCTAAATGTCAGCCCGCAGGAGATATTTTATACCGATGACCGCCTGGATTTAGTAGAGAGTGCCAAGAAGCTGGGCATCCGAGGCTGTGTCTTTACCGGTCTTGAGCAATTAATTAAAGATTTTCAAGCCGCGCAAGTTGCTTTTATCGACGGTGAATAAAAAGGCATAATCAGGGCTTTTGGAACAGAAAATACTTGACAATGCCGATATATTGTGGTAAAAAAATAATATAACTACAATATTTTGGGCAAAAATTCGGAGGTTTATAAACAAAGTTGGAAAAAATTGGATAGATCCTTAGAGGGCTCGTGGGAATAAGAAATTAAACCAGAGCCTTTTTTTATTATGAAAACCGTCGGACTGACCTACGATTTAAAAAGTGATTATAAATTTAAGAAGGGGGATCCGCTTGATGCTAATGCGGAGTTTGATGCTCCTTCAACCATCAATGTTATTGCTGAGGCGATTGCGGCTAACGGCTTTAAAGTAAAAAAAATAGGCAACGCCAATAATTTATTGGAAAAAATTGATAATTTAGGAGTTGATCTTGTTTTTAATATTTCTGAGGGGTTAACCGGGAGGAACCGGGAATCTCAGGTGCCGATCTTACTTGAAATGGCAGGTATTCCTTTTGTCGGAGCAGACGCCTTAACCTTGGGGCTTACTTTGGATAAGGTTGTGGCCAAAAAGATCTTTATCGCTGAAAAAATCCCTACTCCTAAATTTTTTGAAGTTAGCTCTGCAGAAGGACTGATTGATTGCGATCATTGTAAGTTCCCCTTAATTGTCAAGCCGCGCTTTGAAGGTTCATCAAAAGGTTTAAGTGAAAGTTCCCGCGTAGAAAATGACGACGAGCTTAAAAAGCAAGTGGAGTTTATTACCAAAACTTACAAGCAGCCGGCTTTGGTTGAGGAATTTATCTCGGGACAGGAGTTCACGGTTGCTATTGTAGGCAATGAGAATCCCGAAATTATGCCGGTTGTGCAGATAAAGATAGACGGCAGATTAAAACTCAACGATAAATTTTATACCTTTGCTCGGATTACTTCTGACAGGCTAGAGTACATCTGCCCGGCTAAAATATCCGCTGAGCTGAAGAAGAAATTGGATGATCTGGCTTTAAAGGTTTATCGCTGTGTTGAATGCCGTGATTTTGGCAGAGTGGATTTTAGGGTTGATAATGACGGCAACTCCTATGTATTAGAGATTAATCCGCTGCCGTCCTTGTCTACCGAGGATGTTTTTATGTTGGTGGCCAAAGATATCGGCATTACCTATGAACAGATGATCGGCAAGATTTTGGACGCCGCGCTAAAAAGAAACGGGCTTACCGCGGAGCATCATTCCGCACTTACAGTAGCCAACCGGCGGGAAAATTAAATGAAAGTTGCTTTAACCTACAATTTAAAAAAGAAGGATCCGCAGAAACCAGAGGACTATTTCTCTGAATACGATTCTGAGGAAACGATTAACTCCGTAGTCAGTGCGCTTAAAACTAAAGGCCATTCTGTGGAAACTGTCGACGTAGAGTATCCGGCCCTGTTCTCGTATTTTAGAAAAAATAGCGTAGATATGGTGTTTAATATTGCTGAAGGTAAACACGGCAGATTCCGTGAATCTGAAGTTCCGGCGGTGCTGGATTATTTAAATATACCTTATACCGGTTCAGACACCTTTTCTTTGGCGCTGGCTTTAAATAAAGGATTAACTAAAAAAATACTTAAAGCCGAGAATATTCCTACTCCTAATTTTCAAATTTTTGTAAAAGGCAATGAGGTGTTAGATTCGCAGTTAAAATTTCCCATGATCGTCAAACCTAATTGTGAAGGATCAGCCAAGGGCATTAACAAAACCAATGTGGTTGATAATCAGGAGGATCTTTTCAAGAAGATCAAGGAATGTATTGATCTGTATCAGCAGGAGGCCCTGGTTGAAGAATTTATCGAGGGTAAAGAGCTGACTGTGGGTATTCTCGAGAATGGTAAAACCCGCGTGTTGCCGATTTTAGAGATTGATTTTTCTAACTGCCAGAAAAGCGGAGAGTATTTTTATTCCTGGAAGATGAAGGAGTTTCAAGGGAATCATGAATTAGGGTTGGTTCCGCAGTTTTATTGCCCGGCAAGATTGGATAAAGAGACTGAAGAAAAAATAAAAGATGTGGCTTTACGTACGCATCGGGCCGTAGGATGCCTGGATATTTCGCGCACGGATATCCGCTTGGATAAATTTAATGTACCTTATGTCTTAGAGATTAACCCGCTGCCCGGATTAGACCCTAAAGAATCTAATTTTCCCATAATGGCTTATGCTGCGGGGATGAAATATGAGGATCTTATTGAGGCAATACTGCTTAGTGCCTCAGAAAGGATAAAGGCTTAAATTGAATAATCCCGTAGGTTTAGAAAACCAGAAAGTGCAGATTGAAGCGCCGGCTGTTGTACGCACTCCGAAGCGCTCACGTGATTATCAGCAGATCTCTCTTTTTAAAGATGTTAATCCTCTGGATTGGGAGGATTGGCATTGGCAGCTCAAACATAGAATCCGTACCAAAGAGGAGTTAGCTCAGATTATTGAACTTACTGCCGATGAAGAAAAGGGGCTGGATAAAGCTAAAGGCAGGTTAGCCATGGCGATTACTCCTTATTGGGCAACTTTAATTGATGCTGATGATCCAAACTGTCCGATAAGAAGGCAATCTGTTCCGGTGGGTGAGGAATTTACGATTTCTCCGCACGAGATGGCTGATCCTTGCGCAGAAGACCGGGATTCTCCGGCGCCGCATTTAGTGCACCGATATCCGGATAGAGTTTTATTGTTAGCTACAGATCATTGTGCGATGTATTGCCGGCATTGTACCCGCCGCCGGCTTGTAGGTGATCATGAAGAAAAAGAGACCAACCCCGAAACTAAATTTGATGCGGCGATAGAATATATCAAAGCCAACCGTAAAATAAGAGATGTCCTGATTTCCGGGGGGGATCCGCTTTCACTGGAAGATGAAGCACTAGAATCTTTGATTTCTAGGATCCGTGCCATATCGCATGTTGAATTATTGAGGATCGGCACGCGTATTCCGGCAACCTTGCCGCAGCGGATTACCGAGAACTTGGTGAATATGCTCAAAAAATATTCGCCTATTTGGATGAGCATCCACTTTAATCATCCCAAAGAAATTACTAAGCGTTGTAAGAATGCCTGCGATATGCTTTCGGAAAGCGGTATACCTTTAGGAAGTCAGTCAGTTCTTCTCAAGGGCATTAATGACCGTCCGTTTATTATGAGGCGCCTGATGCATGACCTCCTGCAGATAAGAGTGAAGCCGTATTATATTTATCAGTGCGACCCGGTTAGAGGTACTCAGCATTTCCGTACTCCTGTAGCCACCGGTATCAACATTATTGAGAAATTACGCGGACATACCTCCGGCTATGCTGTTCCGACCTATGTTATCGACGGACCGGGTGGTGGCGGGAAGATCCCGGTGGGCCCGAATTATATTCTTTCCCAGGCCAAGGGTAAATATGTGTTGCGTAATTATAAGGGTAAGATTTACACCTACCTGGAGTAATCTTTTAATTAACACCTAACCTGCTATTAGCTACCAGGAAATTAGTTTTAATTTAATCTATGAAGATCAGCGTATTCGACATACCGGAAATCGTTTTAGGCAAACACAGCGTTAAGAATTATTCACTTGATCAGGCAGATAAATTAGCCAAGGCTAAGAAAAAAACCTATGTTCAGGTGGAGCTATTTGGTGCTGATGCGGCACTTGATGCTGATGCTATAATTGTTTTGAAAGATGCTAAGGCGGATCTTATTCTCGGAGATCTGGAGTTTGTGGAAACGCGCCTGAGTAAAACCCCGCCTGAAGCAGAAAAAATAATTTTAGAGAAGATACAAGCGGCTTTAGAAAAAGAAAATTTTATCTCGACGATAGGATTAACTGATGCGGAGAAAGTAGTTATTTCCGGATACGGTTTATTTACATTGAAGCCGGTTGTTGAGGTAACCAAAGAAGAATTAGGGGATATGGGTACTTTGTTAGCCAGAGTCTTAGTAGAAAGTGGGTTTATCAGTTTTCTTACCGTAGGTGACAAAGAAAACCGCGCTTGGCTGATTAAAAAAGGAACAAGTGCCTGGGAGGCAGCAGGAGCAATCCATTCAGATATCCAGCAGGGTTTTATCCGCGCCGAAATTATCAGCTTTACGGATTTTATTGCCGGCAGTGGAGAAACCGGAGCTAAGCAGGCCGGGAAGATGCGCCTCGAACAAAAAGAATATATTATGCAGGATGCGGATTTAGTCAATTTCCGCTTTAATAAATAATGATTAAGATTAAACGCGCATTAATTAGCGTATCAGATAAAAATGGAGTTGTGGAATTAGCCAGAGAGCTAAATAATTTCGGAGTAGAGATTATTTCTACCGGAGGTACTGCGCAGCTTCTGAAGGCAAACAATATCGCCGTAACTGAGGTATCTGCATATACAGGTTTTCCTGAAATACTCGACGGTAGAGTAAAAACGCTTCATCCTAAGATTCACGCCGGCCTGCTTGCGTTGCGTAATAATTCTAAACATATGCAGGTTTTAGATGAGCATAAAATCGCACCCATTGATATGGTTGTGGTTAATCTATATCCTTTTGAGAAAACTGCCAACAAGCCGCAAGTAAGTAGCGAGGAGATTATTGAGAATATTGATATCGGGGGCCCGTCCATGTTGCGTAGCGCAGCCAAAAACTGTCAATCGGTGGCGGTGATCTGTAACCCTCAACGTTATATTCAGGTAATTGCGGAGTTAAAGAAAAATAATGGGGCGGTATCTACGGATTTAATGCGTCAGCTGGGTATTGAAGTTTTTAGTCATACGAGCAAGTATGATGCGGCAATCTATAATTATTTAAGCAGTAATTTTGAAGACCGAAAAAAATCATCCGGGGTTTTCCCTGACGAGCTTATTTTAGCTTTTGAAAAAATCCAGGATTTGCGTTATGGCGAAAACCCGCATCAGCAAGCGGCCTTTTATAAAGAAAAAGGAAAATCTGCAGGACTGATTAATTTAAATCAGCTGCAGGGCAAAGAGCTCTCTTTTAATAATATTCTTGATTTAAATTCTGCAACTGAGCTGGTAAAAGAGTTTCAGGGTCCGGCAGCAGTAATTGTGAAGCATAATAATCCCTGCGGTGTTTGTGAAGATAAAGATCTGAGCAAGGCATATTTAGGCGCCTGGAAAACCGATAAGCTTTCGGCGTTTGGCGGAATTGTAGCCTTAAACAGAAAAATGGATTTAAAAACCGCTCAGGCCATAATCAAGAGTGGATTTTTAGAGTGTATCATTGCTCCCAGTTTTGATCAACAGGCCGTTACTTTATTTAAAGAGAAGAAAAATTTGCGGCTTCTTCAGCTGGATGATTTGAAGATGGTGGATGAGTCACAGATCAAACGGGTTAGCGGGGGAGCGCTTTTACAAAGCAAGGATTTAGCAACCTTAAATTTAGATAATTTGAAAGTAGTAACTAAAAAGAAACCGAGCAAAGCCGAATGGAAAAGTTTGATTTTTTCCTGGAAGGTGGCCAAGCACGTAAAATCCAATGCGATTGTCTTAGCCGTCGGTACCCGGACGGTGGGAATCGGAGCCGGACAGATGTCCCGGGTAGATTCGGTAATGATCGCTAAAAATAAATCCGGTAAATCAAGTAAGAATTGTTGTCTGGCTTCGGATGCATTTTTCCCTAAACCTGATGCGATATCCTGGGCGCATAAAGCCAAGGCCAAGGCGATCATCCAGCCGGGCGGCTCGATCGCCGATCAAGAAATTATCGCCGCTTGTAATAAGTATAAAATTTCCATGGTTACCACAGGCATTCGGCACTTCAAGCATTAATGCATGCTTTCTCCATCCGAAGTTCTAAGATACCTAAACTCTTTTCCTAATTACGAAACAAATTTAAACTATTCTTACCGAGAAGCTCTCAAGCTTAAGCGAATCAAGGATTTTTTATTTTTAATCGGCGATCCGCAGAAATCATTGCGCGTTATTCATGTTGCCGGGACAAAAGGCAAGGGGTCAACTTGCGCTTTTGTTGCTTACATCTTAAGAGAAGCAGGTTTTACCGTCGGCCTTTATACTTCTCCCCATTTACATGATTTCAGAGAAAGAATCAGGATCCTTAAACCCTGTGGCGGGAAAACAACTAAAGACTTCGAAGGGATGATCTCTGCGAAGGGATTATCTGAGCTGGTAGTTGAATTAAAGCCGTTAATTAATGAATATAATCGTCAATCAAAAATCGACGGACTTACTTTTTTTGAAGTTTATACGGCATTAACCCTCCTATATTTTAAACGCAAGAAACTTGATTTTGTAGTTTTAGAAACCGGCATGGGCGGTTCTCTTGATGCAACTAATGCCACCGGCTCATTAGTCTGCGGGATTGCTCCGATTAGTTTTGAGCATGTACAGAAACTGGGTAAAACATTAACCAAGATCGCCGGAGAAAAATGCGGAATTATAAAAAGTAAAGGGGCAGTTGTAGTTTCGGCGGCTCAAAGTAAAGAAGCCCGGAAAGTTATCCATAACCGATGTAAAAAATTTAAGGCTAAACTTTTTGAGCTAGGCAGGCAGATAAAATATTTTAAAACCAAGCAGGGTTTTACGATTAAAGGCCTGCGTAGAGATTATCGAAATTTGCGCCTGCGGTTATTAGGGGATCATCAAATAGCCAATGCCTCCCTAGCCGTGGGTTTAGTTGAGGTTTTGAATTTTTTCGGATTTAATATCGGGCCGGTGGCAATACGCCGGGGCCTTTATAACACGACTTGGCCCGGTAGATGCGAAGTGATTGCCAGAAAACCCGGGATTGTTTTAGACGGCGCGCAGAATCTGGCTTCTGCGGATGCTTTAAAGCAAGCGGTAAATAAATTTAAATATAATAAACTAATTTTGGTTTTAGGAATATCTAGAGATAAAGACATCCGGGGGATCTCCAAGTCGCTTGAGCCTTTAGCTGATCAAATTATTCTCACCCGCGCAGATACTCTGCGGGCAATGGATCCTAAAAAATTAGCGCTCTATTTTAAGAAAAAAGTATATTTGACGCAAAGCGTAAAAGAAGCTAAGCTTTTAGCTAAGCGTCTGGCGCACAAGGCTGATTTAATTTTAGTTACCGGTTCATTATTTGTAGTTGGGGAGTTCAGAGATGTTTAAAGATAATTTAGAAGATACGATTGCTGCAATTTCAACCGCTCAAGGCCAAGGCGGCATCGGTATTGTACGGCTTAGTGGCAGGAAATCCTGCTTGATTGCCGATAAAATATTCATTCCTGTTGGCAAGACAAAACCGTCGGATTTTAAGAGCTATACCATGCATTACGGGAAAATCTGCGATAATGGCAAAATCGTCGATGAAGCGATCCTGACGATTATGCGCAAACCCAGATCTTATACCCGGGAAGATGTTGTGGAGATAAATTGCCACGGGGGATTGTTGGCTTTAGGTCAAGTATTAGATCTGACTCTAAAACACGGCGCCCGGCTTGCCAGTCCAGGAGAATTTACTAAGCGGGCTTTTTTAAACGGTAGAATTGATTTGGCCCAGGCAGAGGCAGTCATTGATATCATCCGGGCAAAAACCGATTCTGCATTAAAAGTAAGTTTAGGACAGTTAAGCGGGAGGCTGTCGCAGGAGATAAGTAAAATCCGTAAAAAACTATTAGATATTTTAGTTTTCCTGGATGCAGATATTGATTTTCCGGAAGAGGATATCCAGCATAATTATACTATGCAAGTCTCCGGCGGACTTACGGATGTTGAGGCCAGGTTAAATAAATTACTGGAGGGAGCTTTCTGTGGAAGAATATTGCGCGAAGGAATTCATGTGGTTATCTGCGGTAAACCAAATGTAGGAAAATCTTCGCTGTTAAATGCCTTGCTTAAAAAAGAACGCTCTATTGTTACCTCGGTTGCCGGCACAACGCGTGATACAATTGAAGAGATGCTTGATATCAAAGGCATACCGGTAAAGATCGTCGATACTGCTGGAATCTTGAAGGCGCGGGATTTAATCGAGAGAAAAGCTATTTTGCGTTCAAGAGAGCATATTAAGCTGGCGGATTTAGTGATCATTTTGTTTGATGCCAGCTGCAGGCTTAATGACCAGGACCGGAGATTGATTAAGGAAGTAAGAAATAAAAACGTGATCGCGGTAATCAATAAAATTGACTTAAAGGCGCGGATCGAAAAAGAGCAGATTTGCAAGGCGTTCCCTAAAGTAGTTCAAATTTGCGCGAAAAAGTCAAAAAATATTGATTCTCTGGAGGATGCGCTTTGTGAGTTTGTTTATCAAGGAAAAGTGCTTACCCCGGAGTTTATGCTGGTGAGCAATTTAAGGCATATCCAGGCGCTAAAAGACGCCAAGAAATTACTCGGACAGGCTCGGTCTGCTTTAGCTGATAAGCTGCCGCCTGAATTTATTGCCCAGAGCTTTAAAGATGCCTGCGCTGACTTAGATAAGATATTGGGTAAAAGTTTTCCCGAGGATCTTTTGAACAGGATTTTTGATGATTTTTGTATCGGTAAATAAAGGCGGCTAGCTAAAGCGGTTTTTCTTTGTTGGTGATAACTTTAGATATTTCATTGCATAAATCGCTTAAGGCAAACGGTTTGACGAAATAGCCTACCACTCCGAGCTTGTAAGCTTTTTTTATTTCAACTAAATCGCCAAGGCCGGAGATGATGATGATGGGTATACCGTGGGTTTCCGGGTCATTATTTAAAATCTCACAGATTTCAAATCCTCCCAGATTCGGCATCAATAAATCAAGTAGTATAAGATCAGGGTGGAATGACCTAACTGAATCAAGTACTTTTTTAGGATCCTTGCAGACCATCGCTTCAAAACCAAATTTGGATAAGGCCTCATTTAGCAGGGACAATACATCTTCTTGATCATCAACTACGAGTATTTTTCTTTTGGGCATTTTAGGTTTAGTAGTGTGGCCTTTCCAGCTAGTAGTATAATTATATTTGGAATAATAGTCAAAGAAAAACTTATTGCAGAAAGACAGTTTTCGTTAGATAATAAGTTCTATAATTTTGAGGTTTACTAGAGGGTTTGATAAATATGAATAAAATTAAGATTGAGAAGGCAGTCCGCCAGATTCTTGAAGCAATCGGCGAAGATCCGAAAAGGAAAGATCTCCTAGAGACGCCGCGCCGGGTGGCCCAGATGTACGAAGAGATATTCTCAGGCATTAAGCTGGATCCGGAGAAAGAACTGGAAGTCATTCTGGACCAAAAGCATAATGAGATTATCCTTCTGCGGGGTATACCGTTATATTCGGTATGCGAGCATCATCTACTACCTTTTTTAGGCAGAGCAAATATTGCCTATATTCCTAAAAACGGCCGGGTAACCGGATTAAGCAAGTTTGTCCGGGTGGTGGATATTTTATCCCGTCGGCCCCAAGTGCAGGAGAGATTAACGACGCAGATTGCTGAAATTGTGATGAGCAAATTAAAGCCGTTGGGAGTAATGGTGGTGATTGAGGCGGAACATCTTTGTTATGATGAAAGAACAGAGATATTAACGGAGAATAGCTGGAAGTTGTTCAAGGATTTGAAGAGTATCGATAAAGTAGCTCAAGTGGATCCTTTAACAAGGCGCCTGTCTTTTGTTAAGCCTAAAGACTTCGTTTCTTATAAATATAATGGGAATATGGTAAGAGCTAAAAGCCTTTCCGTCGATTTACTGGTTACTCCTGAGCACAGATGCTATTATTCTTCAGAATGGGATTTTTATAACGAGAATAATAATTGGCATATCAGTCCAATAAAAGAATTGATGAAAAAATATTTAGTAATTCCTCGGGCATGTAATTGGTCCGGTAAGAGTGTTAAGAATATAAAGATTGGTAGGTATACTTTATCTGCAGATATATTTGCGCAATTTTTTGGAATTTGGGTTAGTGAGGGCTGTGTTACGCAGACTGGAAAACGTAAATTTGTTGTTGTTTCTCAAAGCCCTAAATCAAAAAGTTTTTCGGAAATCAAGGATCTATTCGATGGTTTAGGAATTAAATATATACAATGTAAAAGTGGAAAGACCATCCAGTTCAGAATAGAAGATAAAGATTTTTATGAATACTTTAAGAAATTTGGTAAATCAGCAGATAAATATATCCCTAGGGTTATAAAAAATGCTCCTCCTAAATTATTAAGGTTGTTTCTTGATTGGTATATAAAGGGTGATGGGCATATTAAAAAGAACAAAGCGATACATTTTGTTTCCAAATCGGAGAGGCTAATAAATGATTTGCAAGAAGTTTGTATTAAATTAGGTATTGGTTGTACAAAGCAAAATAATAAAAAATTCTTTAAGATGGAGACGCATAAAACAAAGCTAGGGGAAGATAAATGGTATTCAAAATTAAGGCCGTGTAATTTTTCGTTTAAAAAATATAATGGAGAAGTTTTTTGTGTGAGCGTGCCAAAGGGGTTAGTTTTGGTTAGGCGAAATGGGAGAGTTGTTATTTCTGGAAATTGCATGTCTATGCGCGGAGTAAGAAAACCCGGGGCGATGACCGTAACGAGTGCGGTGCGCGGAATTTTTAAAGAAAATGAAAAGACCCGTTCGGAAGCGCTGGCTCTGATGCGGCATTAATAAGTTGGTTAAAAGAAAGGAAGAAAGAACCTTGAGAAAAATTCTGATTTTATTATTTGTTACGTTTATTTTATCCGGATGCGCTACTTATAAATTCCAAAAACCTAATGCCACCGGCGAAGGCAGCCAAGGTTATCTAGCAAGCTATAACGGAGATCCCATATTAGAATATACCGTCGGGAAAGATAAATCTCTCCCGGATTTAACTTTGGCCAAGGAACGGTTTAAGCGCCGCAGGGCTAAGGTTGAGTATTATTATAAGAAGATGGATTTAATAGAGTCGAGGGTAAAAGAGGTTTTTTGGGAGCCGCCGGCTATGATGGTAGATTTTTTATGGGGAGTTTTGCGTTGGCCGGTTATTGCCGTAAAAGATTATAAATATCACCGTAATCTTAAATATCAAGAGAGAGTGGATAAGCTCGATGAACAGAAAGAGGAGCTGGAAAAGGCGCGCATTGCCGGCCTAAGAGAAAAACTTGCTGTTTATATTACTGAAGATCTGGCTAAAGAGCCTGCTTTACAAGATGCAGTTGTAGCTGCGCCTGCAGCGCCAAAGTCTCAACCGGAAGCTCTTCCACATGTTCCCCAAATAACTTCCGAGCCGGTTGTTAAACCAATACCCGTTGCGCCGATTAAGCCTGTGAAAAAAATTAAGCCGCCTGTGGTTAAGCCGCCGGTGATCGAAAAGGTATTAATGCCCCCGGTTGCTGTGATTACGGCAAAACCCGAAAAAGGATTTTCTCCTCTTATGGTTAAATTTTCTGGGAAGAGATCAACTTCTAAAAACGGGAAAATTGTTGCTTATAATTGGGATTTTGGCGATGGGGATACCTCAACTAAAGCGAACTCCGAGAATATTTATTACAGTACCACTTACGGCGTGCGTAATTTTACCGTAACCCTTACGGTTAAGGATGCCGCTGGCTTGACCTCCAGCACCACCTCCGCAATCGAGGTCTCCACCTACTAAAGGCGAAACAGTTTCCAACCTAAAGAGGAAACAGTTTCCCGATCAGCGGGGAAACAGTTTCGCACCCAATCGGGAAACGGGGTCAATTAGAGTAGAAACTTATTCAGAAGCTGGTAATTATTGTCAAAATTCCTTTCCGAGTAACTACAAAAAATATAATCTTTAGGATTATTTACCAATTTTGCCCTTACTGGGTTTGTTTCAATATAGGAGATACAATCCAAGGCATACTGGTCTTTAGCAATTAATTTTGCTTTAAATTTACCCTGCCAAAGATGGCCGACTTTGCTATATTTTTTATTATAATAAGCGGTATAAGAACGTTGCAGACATTGCATAAAATTAGATAGTTTCTTAGGAACGATAGGCTTTCCCATAAGATGGATATGGTTGGGCATCAAGCAATAACCATACAAATGAAAAGAATACTTTATTTTGTAGTGTTTCAGTTGCTTCAGATAGAATTCAAAATCACTCCTTTCAATAAAAACTAACTGTTTTTGATTTCCTCTTGCATAAATATGATAGCAAGCGTTTTCGATAAAGATTCTTGTTTTTACCATTTTTATATCCCCCTTTCCCGATTAGATCGGAAACTGTTTCGGTTTAATTTAAAAGCTTGTCCAGGCTGCGGTATTGTATGGCTTCAGCCACATGCTCCTGGCAGATAATTTCCTTTTGTTCTAAATCTGCAATTGTTCGGCTCACTTTAAGAATTTTATCATAACCTCTTGCCGATAAACCCAGTTCTGATATCGCCATACGGATTAATTCTTGGGCCTCTTTATTGAGCAGGCAAACCTCTTTAATTAACCGACCCTGCATTTGAGCATTACAGAAGATCTTGGTTGATTTAAATCTTTCCCGCTGGATCCGGCGTGCATTCTCAACGCGCTGTCTGATCGCTTGCGATGACTCGGCGTTATTTGTTTCGGTTAGTTCACGGTATTTTACCTGTGGCACCTCGATATGTATATCGATACGGTCAAGCAATGGGCCGGAGATTTTACCCAGGTAATTCCTGATTTTTGCGGGGTTACAGTGGCAAGGTTTTTGCGGGTTAAAATAATTTCCGCAGGGGCAGGGGTTAAGCGCAGCAGCTAAAATAAAGCAAGCCGGAAAAATCAAACTTCTTTTTATGCGGCTGATGCAAATTAAATTATCCTCCAGCGGCTGCCTTAATGTTTCCAGCGCTTTGCGGCTGAATTCCGGTAACTCATCCAGGAATAAAACTCCGTAATGAGATAAACTTATTTCTCCCGGTTTAGGTATGCTTCCTCCGCCGATCAAGGCAACGTCGGAGATTCCGTGATGCGGAGAACGGAATGGCCGGGTTCCCATAAAGCCGTCTTGGTTTAACAATGTCCCTGCAACCGAGTGGATTTTAGTTATTTCCAGTGCTTCCTGCAAAGAAAGGCTAGGCATAATCGTGGGGATTCTTTTAGCAAGCATAGTTTTGCCTGAGCCCGGTGGCCCAAGCAAGATAATGTTATGTCCGCCGGCAACTGCCACCTCAAGCGCCCTTTTAGCAAAATATTGTCCTTTGACTTCACAGAAGTCTAGGTTGTAATTTGCATTTGGTATAAGATTTTCTTCAATAACTAATTTGAATGGTTGTCTTGAGCCGGGGTCAGTTAAAAAATGCATAGTTTCTTTTAAGCTCTTTTGCGGCCAGGCAGATATCTCCGGAACGATTCCAGCCTCTTTGGCATTTTCTTCGGGCAGGATCAGATTCTTTAGCGGCAGATTTGCCATGGCTAAACTTATAGGCAAAACTCCATGCACCGGCCGCAACCGTCCATCAAGAGATAGCTCTCCCAGAAACGCGTAATTCCTAAGAAGTTCACCGTTGATCTGTTCGGTTGCCGCTAAAATTCCCAAGGCAATGGCCAGGTCAAAACAAGCGCCTTCCTTTTTAATATTAGAAGGAGCCAAATTTATAGTTATTCTTTGCGCCGGCCATTGAAATCCTGAGTTTTTGATTGCCGAGCGTACCCTTTCTTTACTTTCCTTGATTGCCGTATCTGCTAAACCGACCAAAGTTACTTGCGGAAGGCCTGCGGCAACGTCGATTTCTATTTCAACCAGATAAGCCTCCAGGCCCAGAAGTCCGAAACTATAAGTTTTTGAGATCATTGCTCCTCCCTTTTAAGTCAATAGACGTACAAAATCCGATAATCTAACAAAAAATTTTCCCCCTTTCCCGATTAGCCGGGAAACTGTTTCGCCTGAATGGGGCTGAAAAAAGCTTGCTTTTTGAATGGGTGGTTATATAATATAACCTTATGAATAAGAGTATGTTTAAGAATATAGCCTTTGTCTTATTGCTGGGGATTACTGTCTTTAGCATGATTAAATATGTAAGCGAGCTGAAGGAGCGATACCGGCTTCAAGATAATCTTGTGAGAGCTCAAGACCAGATTGCTGTTTTAGCACAAGAGAAGCAAAACTTGTTGCAGGAGATAGGGAAAGAGAAAGCGTTTAAAGAAGAATTGGCGCTAAAAAATAAAGGTCTTAAGGATTATTTGAAGGCTAGCAAAGACCGGATTATGCGCCTTTTTCAAACTAACACTAACATTCAGAATGATCTTGAGGATGTAAACGATAAGTTTTCAATATTAAAGGCGGAAAACCGTTCCCTTATTGACAGCCGTCAGCGTCTCTATGAGGAGAATGAACAGGCTAAAGTAAAATTAAATTCCATAACTGAGCTAAAAAAAGCAATAAGAGAGTTAAAGGCCAAAGGACATAGCTCCCATGATCTTGCCGCAGAAGGAAACCAGGGTTTTCTAATCAAGGATGGCCGTTCAACCATGAAGGTTAAGATCGAAGTTGTTCCTGCCCAAACTAAAAAATAATGAAAGATTTTATCGCAGAGTTTTATAGGAATAAGATTTTAATGACCACTATTTCGGCCTGGCTGATTGCCCAGACGATCAAAGTAGTGTTGGGGGTTTTTCGTAAAAAGAGATTTGATTTTCGCTTATTTATCGGAAGCGGTGGCATGCCTTCTGCGCATGCTTCAGGCGCTGCATGCCTGGCGACCAGCATCGGAATAGAGTGCGGGTTTGATAGTGTTTATTTTGCTTTGGTCTTTGCTTTTGCCATTGTAGTTATGTTTGATGCTCAAGGCGTGCGTCGTTCAACCGGTAAACAAGCCGGTATTTTAAATAAGATCATGGATGATATATATTGGCAGGGCAAGATCCAAGAATTGCGCCTGCGTGAACTTATCGGGCATACTCCGGTTGAGGTAATTATAGGGCTGTTTTTAGGTATTACGATTGCCTTGGTATCTTATGTAAAATAGCGATACATCTGGGGGGGTTAAGTTGAATAAAAAATATCTGATTATAATTATTGCGGTAATAATAGCGGTCGGCGCCGTTGTTGTTTTAGGGGTAAAAATAATAAGTAACAGGGGCTCTCTTTCCGGCAATTTAGCCGTGCGTAATCTGCTTGATCAGGCGCGGCAGCTTGAAACTAAAGGCAATCTTTCAGAAGCAAGATTATTTTATCAGAAACTGGTTAGCGATTCTCCGGATTCCTCAAGTGTTGTGGACTGGCAGAAAAAAGCTGAAGATATAAACATTAAATTATTATTTTCTCCCGTCGTCACCCCCAAGAGCATACTTTATCAGATAAAACCCGGAGATACCCTGGATAAGATCGCCCGGCTCCATAAAACTACTACTGAGCTGATTATGAAAAGCAACAATATTAGTGATTCGTTGATTATCCCGGGACGCAAGATTAAAATCTGGAATTCGCCTTTTAATATTCTGGTGAGTAAATCCCAAAACACGCTTTTGCTGAAAAGCGATGAAGAGGTATTTAAAACCTACATCGTATCTACGGGAAAAAATAATTGCACCCCGGTGGGCACATTTAAAATTATTAATAAGCTTCCTAACCCGACATGGTTTAAGGCCGGGGCAATTGTTCCGACGGAAAGCCCGGATAATGTACTGGGTACGCGCTGGATGGGCTTTGATCTGGCCGGTTATGGTATTCACGGAACAGTTGAGCCTAAGGAGCTGGGTAAGCAGGTGACACAGGGATGTATACGGCTTAGCAATGCTGATGTCGAGGAGCTCTATAGCATTATTTCTGTGGGAACCGAAGTTACGGTAATTAATTAATCATTATGGCCGGACTAGAATTTGAAAAACCTATAGTAGAATTAGAGAAAAAAATCCAGGAGCTTCGATCTTTTATGTCTGAAAAAAAGATCGATCTGTTCTCAGAGACAAAAAAGCTTGAAGAAAAACTGGAGTGTTTAAAAAAAGATACCTATGTTAATCTTAGTGCCTGGCAGAAAGTGCAGATCGCCCGCCACCCGCAGCGGCCGTATACTTTAGATTATATCGGCATGATTATGTCGGATTTTGTCCAGCTGCATGGTGACCGGCTTTTTAGCGATGATAAAGCGATGATCTGCGGTTTGGCGAGGCTTGATAAAAAGAAAATTATGGTGATCGGGCACCAAAAGGGCCGCGATACCAAAGAAAACTTAAAAAGAAATTTTGGCTGCGCGCATCCGGAAGGATACCGCAAAGCTTTGCGCCTGATGCAAATGGCTGAGGAGTTTAATTTACCGGTGGTAGTTTTTATTGATACTCCGGGCGCATATCCTGGTATCGGCGCTGAAGAGCGCGGCCAATCTCATGCGATTGCGCTTAATTTGCGGGAGATGACTTCTATTGCGACGCCGATTATAGCAATTGTAATCGGAGAAGGTGGATCAGGAGGAGCCCTTGGGGTAGGGGTGGCGGATCGTGTTGCAGTTTTAGAGAATTCATACTATTCAGTTATTTCCCCGGAAGGATGTGCAGCAATCCTTTGGAAAGACGGAGCCAAGGCGCCTCAGGCAGCGCAGGTTTTAAAACTCACCGGTGCCGACCTCTTAAAAATGGGCATTATTGATGAAGTAATCCCTGAGCCTTTAGGCGGCGCGCATCGTGACGCGCAAAAAACTGCTTTCAATATTAAAGAAGCACTTTTAAGGAATCTTAAGGAATTAGAGCTTTTAGAAAAAGATGAGTTGCTTAAATTAAGATATAAGAAATTCAGGTCCATAGGTGTTACCGCATGATTGAGCAGGAGCTTCTGCTATTAGGCCTCTTACGTCAGGCTCCGAAACACGGTTATGAAATCAAGGTAAAAGTACGCGAAATACTTTCGCTTTTTGCCGGTGTCGAATTAAAATCAATTTATTATCCCTTAAAAGTTTTGGAGAAAAAGGGCTTTCTATCCAAGCAGGCAGCTAAACATGGCCGACGGCCGGAATGTTTTGTTTATTGTCTGACGCCAAAAGGTAAAGAGCGTTTTGAGATGCTCCTAAGCAAAAACCTGCTTGATTTTAAACGTCCTCAATTTACTTTGGATTTAAGCCTCTACTTTTTAAGCTATCTTCCTGCCAATTTAGCCCACCGAAGATTAGCCGCCCGCCTAAGTATTCTCAATAAGATATCTTCGAGCATCCAAACGCTGCTAAGATCTAAAGATTTAAGAAACTCTATTCCTCACTCTCAGATCTTAGAGCATAACCTCTGTTTATTGAAGGCCGAAGCCCTGTTCCTTAAAGGCCTGCTTAAAAAGATTTAATTATCTGGCGCAAAAACCGTTGCAAATACATAAGTTATGTCAATTCAGTTTTTCCTTTTTAGAAGTGTTGTAAAAATCTGCCAAGTTATGTTTTCTCGTCGGTAAAATCCCCAAAAAAAGCGGAATAGTACTTGACAAAATGTATAGTTTATTATATCATTTCATATAGCATTATAGCACTTACTATAGATAGCTATAAGCTTGAAAAATAAAATAAAAATTAATCTTACAATGGAGGCAAGCATGGCCAAAGCATTAATTTCACCGACTGAAATTGGTAAAATTTATGGTATTTCTTATCAGACGGTTAACTACTATACTAATTTGGGCTTATTGATGGTTAAGAAGAGGAATGCCAACAGCCGGCTTTATGACTCGCGACAGGTAGGGGTTTGTTTAAAAAAGATCGATAACCTTAAAAGCCAGGGTTATTCTTTAAAATTAATCTGTAATCTACTAAGAAAGGGCTAAATGAGCTATTTTTCAACGCTAGGCTTAATCAAAGAGCCATTTTCCAACAGCCCGGACCCGGAGTTTTTCTTTGAATCTAACGAACATAAGGCAGCGTTGATTCGTTTATTGGTTGAGATCCGCCTGCGCCGGGGCTTAAGCGTCATTTTGGGGGATGTCGGGGTAGGCAAAACTACTCTTTCGCGCAAGCTTTTTCAAATGCTTAAGGAGCGGGAGGGTATATTATTTTATATGATTTTAGACCCCACTGCTCAAAGCGAGGAGTTATTCCTGGAATCATTAGTGCGTACGTTTAATCTTCAGGATCAGCTTGCCGGCTCACCCAGCATTCTGGATTATAAAGAGGTAATTAAAAAACATCTTTTTGAAAAAGGAGTAGATGAAAATAAAACTATTGTTTTAGTTGTCGATGAGGCGCAAAAATTAAATGAGGAATCTTTAGAGGTCTTGCGAGTTTTGCTAAATTACGAAACCAATGATTATAAGCTGCTGCAACTGGTGCTTTTTTCGCAGATGGAGCTTTTGCCTAAGATCAAAGAGATTAAGAATTTTTACGACCGGATTGTGCTCAAATATGTGATTAATCCTCTGGATGAGCCGGAAACTAAAGATCTGATTAATTTTCGTCTGCATCATGCCGGTTTTAATACAGAGTTGCAACTTTTTACCGGTGAAGCAGTTAGTGAAATTCAGCGTTACAGTCAGGGGTATCCCCGCAGGATCAATTTAATTTGTCATAATGCTTTAAGGAATCTGGTGACCAGCAATAAAACAGTGGTGGACGGGGCGATGATCCGGGATTTAATTGCCCGTAGCGTAGTTTAATTATGGATAAGCAAACATCGGATGAAAGATTACTTAAGATCATCGAAGGCTCAAGTGAACCGCGTCGAGCCAAGATAAATCTACCCGGCACCAAGAAATCATTTGGGCTGCCCACAGGGTCAAGGTTTGATTTAGTTGCTCTAAAGGGTATTTTTAAGAACTTAAAGTTCGATCTGGTTAAAGTAAATAAGGGCTTGATCGGCTTGGGAGCATTTTTGACCTTGATTTTTATCTACACTTTATTTAGTGCCCCGGCCATCTCTAAATCTAATGCCGCTTATTTTACTCCGGCTGATTCTAAAGCAGTATTAAAATTTATTTCAGCCGGCCGGGAGCAGGGAGCAATGCGTAAAAATATCAGCGGAGAAAGCTTAAGAAGGGATTTTTTCATGCCGCCTAGTTTTAAGGGTTCTGGTGTTATAGCCGAAGAAGACGTCGATGTTCTGAATGAGCTTAAAGATTTTAAATTAGTCGGGGTTATCTGGTCAAAGAATCCGGAGGTAATGATTGAAAATGCCAAAGATTCGCGGACTTATACTTTAAAGAAAGGTGAGTCTTTTAGCAGCCAGTTTAAAATTAAGGAGATTTCGCGTAATTCCGCAACTTTAGAAGTTAACTTAGGAGCGAGCACCCGGGAATACGAATTAAGATGAAACTAACCGGTTATTTTTTTCTCGGAGCGTTGATTATGTTATTGATGGCAAAATCGATTATTGCAGATGATTTGCAGCCGGAAGAGCTTGAGCAGGAGGTTGTCGCTTCTAAATCCGGTAATCCTGAAGTTAATGATAAGATTTCATTGGATCTCAAAGGGATAGATATTAATGAACTTTTTAAAGTGCTTTCAAGTAAAAGCGGGGTTACGATTGTTACCTCTCCGGAAGTTCAGGGAAGGGTGACCGTATTTATGAATAATTTAAGTTTTGAGGATGCCCTAGATGTAGTTGCCACGATGCAAAATTTGGCTTATGAGCGTAAGGGTAATGTAATTAAGGTAATGACTGCCCCTGAATATGAGAGAGCTTACGGAAAAAAATATTCCGAACATAAAGAGACGCGGACTTTTAAATTAGCCTATTCTAAGCCGGCTAATGTTTTAAATGTGATCAACTTATTAAAATCTGATGTCGGCAAGATAATCTCCGATGAATCCACCGGAACAATTATTATTATTGATGCTCCGCAGTCAATTTCAGTGATGGCTCAGGCGATTAAAGAATTAGACCAGCCTTTAGGTACGGAGGTTTTTGATATTAATTATGCTAAAGCTGCGGATATTAAAAGTTTCTTAAATGATTTAATTACTCCGGGAGTCGGTCAGATTATCTTAGATGAGCGTGGTTCAAAAGTAATTGTTTATGATCTGCCGCAACGCTTGGTGAGGATTAAGAGATTGATGGAGGAGTTTGACGAGCAGAGCCGGCAGGTATTAATAACCGGTGAGATTATCGAGGTTTATATTGATGATAAATTTCAAAGCGGGATTGATTGGGACAGGATTTTTAGATCCGTAGATAATTTAGATATCGTAGGGAAATTCCCGGTGACCCCGGCGCTCTCCAGTTACGGGAAAATCAGCATGGGAACACTGGCCGCCAATGACTATAATGTCGTTATTAATATGTTAAATGAATATGGAAACACCAAGACGATTAACCGGCCGAGGATTGTTGCGGTTAACAAAGAAGAAGCTAAAATTTTAGTTGGTACCCGTGAGGCCTATGTCACCACTACTTTGAGCCAAAGCGAGTCATCTACGCTTACTGCAGAGAGTGTTGAGTTTATTGATGTAGGCTTGAAGTTGACGGTGGTACCGACAATTGGAGCTGACGGTTTTATCACGATGAAGATTAAACCGGAGGTCAGTTCGGTAAAAGACACTCTAACTACTTCTACGGGTTCGGTGATTCCGATAGTGCAGACTTCTCAGTCTGAGTCAGTAGTTAAAATAAAGGATGGCCGCACTTTGATTATTACCGGTTTATTAAAACAGGAAGATACGGATGATAGTAGTGGATGGCCGAAATTATCGCGTATACCGATTTTAGGAAATTTATTTGCTACGAAAACTAAAGAAAATAAAAAGACCGAGTTAGTTATATTTATAACCCCGACAATTATAACCGGAGCCGGCAATATCGGCCGCGAGGTAAAGAATGAAGCCAAATAATTTAATCACAATTTTATTAATCTCGGTATTTTTAATCAATCCTTTGGGTATAAAAATCGATTGTGCTGTTGATGATTCTCAGGCTCAGGAAGGCGCTGATGATAAGATTTCTTTGGATTTAAAAAACGTCGATATCGTAGAGTTATTGCGGATTATTTCTTTAAAAACCGGCAAAACGATTGTTCCCAGTAAAGATATTACCGGCCGGATTACTGTATATTTAACTAATGTGGCTTTTAACGATGTGCTGGATATTATTGTTTTGACCCAAGGATTAGCTTTAAATAGAAAAGACAATATTTATTATGTGATGACTGCCGCAGAATACCGGAAAAATTTTGGCCAGGATTATGTTGATCCGAGAAAAATCCAGACTGTAAAGCTAGTTTATGCTAAGCCTTCGATAATTTTTAATGCTTTGGGTCAGCTAAAATCCGATGTGGGGAAAATTGTGGTTGATGAAGCCAGCGGCACAATAATCCTGATTGATACCCCGGGGAAGCTGGAGTTGTTAAATGAAACAATTAAAGAATTGGATCGGCCCCTAACGACTTCAATTTACGATTTAAATTATATGAAGGCTGCTGATGCCAAAGCGCAATTTAGCGCAGCAGTCACCCCGGGAACCGGTGAAGTAATTATTGATGAGCGTAGCGGGAAGGCAATCATTTCGGATTTACCGCAGAAGATGCAGAGAATGAATATGTTAGTCCGGGAGTTGGATGAGGAATCGCGTCAGGTTTATGTGGAAACTGATATCGTAGAGCTGACCTTAGACGACAAATTTGAAAGAGGCATAGATTGGGAAAAGGTATTTACTGAAGCGGCGATGGATGGTTTGGCTTTTTCCGGATATTTTCCCGCCACCCTTACTGCAGCCTATCAAAAAATCTCAGTCGGGACCTTGGCCACCGACCATTATAAAGCAATCTTAAATTTTCTGGATACTTACGGTAAAACCCATGTTATCTCTCAGCCGAGAATTGCGGTAGTTAATAATGAAGAGGCAAGTGTGATGGTTGGTTCGCGCGAAGCTTATGTTACCCAAACTCAAAGCCAGGCAACTTCTTCAACGGTAACCTCCGAAGCGGTTGAATTTATTGATGTTGGTGTAAAATTAAAGATCGTTCCTAAGATCGGGGCAGATGGTTTTATTACGATGAAGATTAAGCCGGAGGTCAGCTCAGTTAAAGACACCATCACAACTGCTTTGGGTAGCGTTATCCCGATAGTGCAGACCTCTCAGTCTGAAACTACAGTTAAAGTTAAAGACGGTACGATGATTATGATTGCCGGGATGACTAAAGTCGAAAATATAGAATCAATTAAAGGCTGGCCGGTGTTATCCAGGATCCCATTTTTAGGAACATTTTTTAGTTACCGTTCGAATGAAAAAAAGAGGACAGAGGTAATTATTTTTATTACTCCGCATTTATCAAAGGAGGATGTGGGGTTGCGTGGTGAGGAAATTACCGATATTATTCCTATGGAGTATTTACCGGAAAGATTACAGGAGAAAGTAGTTAGAGATGAGGCGATAGATAAAACAATGCTTAATTCAAAGATTGTTTCGGTGAATAAATCAGCAGTAAGCGCGGAAGATAAAGCAGCAAAACAGGCGGTAGAAAAAGCAGCAGCAGAGGAGCCAGTAAAAAAAGCAGTTGCGCTTGAAAAAGAGAAGCCGGTGTTAAAAGAAAACGCCAAAGATTATTATCAAAAAGGGCTGCGCGCTCAGGCAGACTCTAATTCTAACGAAGCAATCCGCAATTTTATCAAGGTTACGGAGCTGGATAATAGATATGCCGCAGCCTATAACAACTTAGGGATAATCTATGAGCGGGACTCTAAATCAGACAAAGCTGAAGCGATGTATCTTAAGGCAATCGCAGCTGACCCGAATTTTTGCGCAGCTTATTCGAATCTGGCATTATTTCATGAAGACCGGGGGGATTTTTCCAAGGCCCTGGAGTATTGGAGAAAACGTGTGGCCTTTGGCGAACCTGATGATCCTTGGACGGTGCAGGCATTGAAGCGGGTTAAGGAACTTGAAAATTAAGATGAAAGAGAAGAAATTGCTCTTAGCTTTTGGTTTTTTAATTTCACTTACATTAGTTATCGGGGTGGTGGGGATATCCCAGATTCAGGGGCTGATGCGTAAGATTGAAGATCTGGGTAAAAACAATTTAACCCTGGAATCAGCAGTACTGGAGATGCGCATAAAAAACGCTAATTATGCTTTAGGTGTGCGCAATTATGTTTATTGGCACTCAGCCCGGTATTTGGGGGCTGCGCCCATGGCTGCAGATGCAGATAAGATCTTCTTATTCGGAGAAAGTTTTAAGCAACAATTACAGATCTACCGTAGCAATGCTTATTTAAGTCAGCAAAAAGAATGGGCTGATCAGGCACAACTATCCTTTGAAGAGTTATTTGCTCTAGGCAAGAAGATCATCCGCTCCGTCGATCAGGAAGGATCCGGAAAAGTCAGCCCGGCAGTAAATAACCTGTTGATGAGCTTTGAAAATAAGGTTTACAAAATCGATGAATTTATAGACGGTTCTATGGGTAAAGCTAATTTAGAAGAAGTACAACGGCAGATGGCACAAGCCAGAACCGATAAAACACGTGCAGTTTTTTTTCTGCAGTTTAGTTTAGCCGCGGCATTAATCTCCGGAAGTTTAATTGCTCTGGCAGTTTACCGCCGCAGGATTAAGGAGAGGTTATTACGGCAGGATATGTTTAATCGCTTGATCAATGTCGAAGAGGACGAACGCAAACATCTGTCCAATGCCATACATGATGAGATGGGCCAGGATTTAAGCGCTTTAAAAATTTATTTAGGCGTAATTCAACAAGGATTGGAAAATGCTTCAGCTGAAATACGGGAGAAGATCAATCAGTGTAGAGAGATTATTTCTGGTTTAATGGAAAAAAGTCATAACATTGCTTTTCTTCTGCGGCCACCGGATCTCGATGAGCTGGGCCTAATTGAAAGCCTGGAGGCCTTACTATTGGAATATAAACATCTTACCGGCATTGATTATAACTATCAGAAGCCTGAAGCATTTTTTGAGCTCTCCGAAGAATACAATTTACTTTTTTACCGGATTACGCAGGAGCTTTTAACGAACATGGCCAAGCATTCGCAGGCCAAACATGTAGAATTAAAGTTAGTACAAAAATCAGAGATCGCCGAATTATTTTATACGGATGACGGCAAGGGGTTTGATTATAACGCGGTGCTTAAATCCCCTTTTCGCCGCAGAGAAGATAAATTAAGGATGGGGCTTTTAGGTTTAAAGGACCGGGTAGAGTTGCTTGATGGCCGGATGCATATAAATTCAGGCGCAGACCATGGCACCAGTATCTGTGTAACATTACCAATTTAAATATGGCAACCAGAATTGTAATCGCAGATGATCATGACATTATCCGCGCCGGTATTAAAAGCGTGCTTAAAGGGCATGCAGAATATGAGGTTTGCGCAGAAGCTTCAAACGGAGAAGAGGCTTTGGAGGTTGTAGAAAAAATTAAGCCGGACATTTTGCTGCTGGACATTACCATGCCTAAAATCAGCGGTTTGGATATAATTGCCCGCATAAAACGGGTTTCTGCTAAGACAAAAATTATTATCATCTCAGTGCATAAGTTAGGAGCTTATGTTTCAAAAGCTTTGCACCAAGGGGTGAATGGTTATTTAAATAAAGAAAATGTAGCTGAAGAGTTAATCTTAGCTTTGGCCCGGGTAGCTGCGGGTAAAGTTTATCTGGGAGAGGCAATCTCAGAATATTTGGCGGGTACAGCCAAAGAGCCGAAGAAAAAAAATGAAGCAATCGCACTTTTAAATGAGCGGGAAAGCGATGTTTTACGCTTGACTGTGGAGGGCAAAACCGCCAAGGAGGTTGCGGATGTGTTGTTTATCAGCCGCAGGACAGTAGAAAACCATAAAAACAGCATCTTAAAGAAGCTTAACTTACATAAGACCAGTGACCTGATAAAATACGCTTTGGAAAATAAAATCATTGATGTTTAAAGCGCTTTTGAGATTAGAAATGTCCAATCTAAAATGTCCAAACTGCAAAATTGTGTCGTTCACTTTAAGTAAGAAGCGCAATGAAATCGAGTAGTTTTACGATTGTTATTACTGATTGAATATTATATAGTTAAAGTAGGATTTATGAAGGTAAAGAGTATATGCGAAGGCAGATAAAAATGTATAAAATATTTAATTTGTTTGTACTGGTATTGCTGTTTTCCGGTTTAGCTGTTGCACATGCCGAAGTAACCATAATTAGATCACCTTTATCCTGGTATGAGGGGGGAGCAGGAGATTATGCCCTGCCAAAATTAGTAAAATCAGAGTATGTCTTGTCCGGATTTGCCGCAACCAAGGGTCAGATAAAAACTATTTGTGTAAATTATACTGCAGTTGGAAAAGTGGCGCTAGATGTGAGCGCGGATAACGGCCTGCATTATTATCCGGTAACTAACGGCGTCCCTTTAGCAGATAATTTTGTTAAAGGAGACCGGATTAAATGGCGCGTTAGAGTTTTGGATGAAGATTCAAGGCTTAAGGCGATCAATATAACTTACACAGACACTGCAGGCATAACTTCTAGTTTTGGCAATCCGCAGTTAAGCGGTTTTAATTTTCGTAAAGAAATTTTGATCAAGAATCCTAGTGCAGAGGATTTATTTAATTATCAGATAAATTTAAAGGTAGGGATAAATAAAGATGTTAAGGGCGTTGATGTAAATTGTGATGGCAATGTGCGTCAGGATTT
>PCWB01000016.1 GCA_002796135.1 Candidatus Omnitrophica bacterium CG11_big_fil_rev_8_21_14_0_20_41_12 | reverse complement strand
AAACATAATCTTCAGTTACGCAACCTGTACCATACGAAGATATCTCAAGGCAAAAAACCCAAACAAGCGCTTATCTGCGTGGCTAAAAAATTAACCCATTTATGCCTAAGCATGCTTCACAGCGGGCAAGATTATAATCCTGCCCGGGTCTTTAGTTACGTTTAGTTTTAAAAGAGCAATTGTTCTTTGACATATTCCTAAAATTTATCTTTACTCCTTATAGGATGTCTAATCAGGCTTTCGCTAAAGCCTGTTCAATATCCGCAATAATATCATCGATATGTTCAATCCCGATTGATAAACGAACAAAATCCGCAGTTACACCGGTGGAAAGCTGCTCTTCAGCGGACAACTGCTGATGAGTTGTGGTTGCCGGATGAATAGCTAAACTTTTTGCATCACCGATATTAGCAAGATGAGAAATCAATTCCAGCGAATTAATGAATTTCTTTCCTGCCTCAAGTCCGCCTTTTATGCCAAAACCTAAAATAGCACCTTGGCCTTTCGGTAAATATTTTTTAGCCCTATCTTTTTCAGGGCTATCATCTAAGCCGGGATAATTTACCCAACTGACCTTAGCGTGCTTTTTCAAATATTTTGCAACCGCTAATGCGTTCTCTGAATGCCTGGGCATTCTTAAATGCAGCGTCTCCAGTCCCTGCAAAAATAAAAACGCATTAAAAGGCGACAAAGCCGGCCCTAAATCGCGCAATAATGTAACCCGGGCTTTAATAATATAGGCAATATTGCCTAATGGCTTAAGCGCCTCGACAAAATTAATCCCGTGATAACTCGGTTCAGGCTGGGCAATTAAAGGGAATTTTCCGTTAGTCCAGTCAAATTTCCCGGAATCAACGATAATCCCGCCGATACTTGTGCCATGGCCTCCGATAAATTTTGTTGCTGAATAAACCACAATATCAACCCCATGATCAATCGGCCTGAGCAGATACGGTGATACCGTGTTATCCAGAATAAAAGGTATACCATTTTTATGGGCCAATTTAGAGATTCCCTCTAAATCCGCAACGTCAAGCTTAGGGTTCCCGATTGACTCAGCATAGATCGCTTTAGTCTTCAGAGTAATTGCTCTCTGGATGGCATTCAGATCATTGGATTTAACAAAATTAACCTTAATCCCAAGACGCGGAAAAGTGTAATGAAAAAGATTATACGTACCGCCGTACAAATTATCCGCGGATACAATCTCATCACCGGCCTGAGCGATATTAAGTAAAGAAATCGTAATTGCTGACTGGCCACTGGCAACAGCTAAGGCTGCTGCTCCCCCATCTAATAATGCCATTCTCTTTTCCAACACATCCGTAGTTGGATTCATTAAACGGGTATAGATATTACCAAACTCCTTTAAGCCAAAAAGATTTGCCGCATGTTCGGTACTTTTAAACTGATACGACGTAGTTTGATAAATGGGAACAGCGCGTGAACCGGTTGTCGGATCCGCCTCTTGCCCACCGTGTAAAGCCAATGTTTCAGTTTTTAGTTTCGCATCATTCTTGCTCATTTTGCCTCCCTTGAATTATTATTACTCAATATGGTTAATATTATACTCTCAAATTTAAATTAATCACGGATTTTCCGCAATAGAAACTATCAAACATTATCTAATCCGGAATCCTTTAAAAATTTTTCTTTTCCGATTTCCTCAATAAGCAGGGCAAGCCTTTGTTTTGATTTACCGTTGGCTTTAAAGAAATTCACCGCCTTTCCGATAATTTGTAATACTTCGTTTTCATTAAAAACCTTATTTAATTTAAAACCCGTATGCGGAACCCTTCCGCCGCAACCTCCGAGATAAATTGCATGGTTACCTGCGGCTACTCCGTGTACTCCTATCTCTGACTGTTGAACCCGGGTGCAGCAATTAGGGCAACCGGAGATAACAATTTTGAATTTACTCGGCAGATCCAACCCGCATTCAATTCCAAGTTCTTTCTCCATCTTGTCAGAGAGAGCAAATGTATTAATTAACCCAAATTTGCACCAATTATTCCCGGGACAAACCGTAGTAGCTCTAACCCGCGCTCCGGATGTACCGCTTTTTACTTGCGCACTATTAAGCTGCGCTTCAACTTCAGAGATATTTTCGAATTTAATAAACGGTATCTCTATACCTTGACGCACCGTCAAATGCACAAAACCCTGACCAAACTCTTGGGCTATCTGGCTTATTTTATCAAGTTGTTCTTTCTTATATATACCAGAAGACATCCTGGTCCTGAATAAAAATAAACCATCTTGTTTCTGCCTTAAAAACCCGCGCTTTTTTAAATTATCATAATCAATATTATCCGCCATAATTTTCCTTTCTTTTAAAAGATTTTCTACCCTTCAAAATACTGCTGCGTAGAAAAATATCTTTCCCCGGTATCAGGCAATACCGTAACCACTGTTTTTCCTTTTCCTAATTCTTCAGAAACTTGCAAAGCCGCCCAAACGGCTGCTCCGGCAGAAGCCCCTACAAAAAGCCCCTCTTCTTTAGCTAGCCGTTTTGAGATTTTAAAAGCATCATCATCTGCTACTTGAATTACAGAATCGATAATTTCACGGTTTAATATCTCAGGAATAAACCCCGCGCCGATCCCCTGAATTTTATGCGCACCGGCTTTACCTCCCGACAAAACCGGGCTATTTTTAGGCTCAACCGCAATTATTTTTATTGATGAATTATGCTTTTTTAAAATTTCACCGACCCCGGTAATTGTCCCGCCGGTTCCCACTCCGGCAACAAAAGCATCCAATTTGCCGCTCGTAGCCTCCCATATCTCAACTGCGGTTGTTTTACGGTGCGCCGCGGAATTAGCTAAATTTGTAAACTGATGCGGCATAAAAGCATTATGCGTTTTCTTTAATATGTGCTCAGCTTTTTTTATCGCCCCGCTCATTCCTTCTCTAGCCGGAGTAAGCACAACATGAGCTCCATAAGACTTAAGAATATAGATTCTTTCCAAACTCATTGCCTCAGGCATTGTAAGAATACACTTATACCCCTTAACCGCAGCGATCATCGCCAAACCGATTCCGGTATTACCTGATGTCGGCTCAATGATCGTAAATCCTTTTTTAAGCAACCCTTTTTTCTCGGCATCTTCAATCATCGAAGAACAAATCCTGTCCTTTACGCTTCCACCGGGATTGAAGTACTCTAATTTTGCCAAAACCTGCGCTGATTCGGGCTTGACCAAACGGTTAAGCCTGACCAATGGAGTATTACCGATTAATTCAGCGACGTTGTTTGCGATTCTGTTTGAAAAAGGCACAAGTTCCTCTTTTTATATTTTATGCATTATAAATAATAAAAAATACGAAATTGTTAGCGACAATAACGGCGTAATCGCCCAGATAATAAAAGTTTTCTTGGCTATATGTGAATCAATAGTAACTTTATGCCCGTTTTTAAGCGAGCCAACCGCAAAAATAGAACACATGTTAAGCTGCACCAGCGATTGCGGCACCCCCAATAAAGAAGCAAAAATCAAAAGCGTTGCGGTAACAAAAGACACGATATTGCTGGAGGCCATGCCTAAGGGAACGATTTCTTTTCCGGCGGTATCAAGATTTCCTTTTCCCAATAAGAAAGCGCCTATCCCGAATATCGGAGCAACCATAATCAACCCCGGCAGCATCCCCACGATACCCGCACCGAACAAAAGCCCTACGGCATTGGCCACATTATTTGAGCCGATGGCAAAAGCTACATAGCAGCTCATTAAAACAGCGGTAATTTTCAATTTTTTATCATGCGCGAATAATTTTTCATGGATATGTAAATTACCCGGCCGGGCCGGATAGATGATCCTATATAATAAAAAGGTAAGAACATACGCTAACAAAGGTAGAATAATCCATGTCGGAATTATCTTAAAGATCAATGTCTTAAAATAAAAATGCTTGAAATATAATCCTGCCCCTGTAATCGCCCCTACAGTTACCTGGCTTGTAGATTGAGGTATATTTAAGATATTGGCCAAAAATAAACTCAATGAAGCAGAAGAGATAACAATTAAAGCCGTATTGAAACTTAGAAATTCCTTGGGTAATAAATTCTTACCTAAAGTCAGGCTGACATTACGGCCCAAAACAATCGCTCCTAAAACGACAAAAAGGCTAAATAAAATTATGGCTCTGTCCTTTTTGATCAACCTTGCCCCGAAGACCGCGGCAAATGACGGAGCAATACCGCTTGCCCCCATGTTTATAGCAAAAAATATTACTAAGCCTATTAATAAGATCAATTCAATCAATATTATATCCCTTCGCCGATTGAATTAGTTTTTAAAGGACGGGTGTGAATTCCGCATTCTCCGCCGCATTTACTGGTTCCAATCCATCTACCGGCACGCTCGTTATCATCATTAGTGATATGAGTGCAAGGAGCGCATCCTAAAGAACGGTATCCTTCACCATAGAAAGGATTTACCGGCACCTGATACAATGCTAAATACTGCCAAACTTCGCGTTCCTTCCAAATTAAGATAGGATTAAGCTTAATCAACCCCTTATCCCTTTCCTCAACTTCCTTAAAATCAGTACGCGTGCGGCCTTCCGTGCAACGCAATCCCGTTACCCAGCATTTTACATGCATTTCTTCAATAGCCATTTTCACCGGTTCGACCTTTAGAATATCACAGCATTTATCCGGTTCAGTTTCATATAACTTATCCGGGATCGCTGAATCATTTTTATATACTTTTAATTCAGGATAACGCGCTACCTCATCGTTCATAAACTTGACTGTTTCTGCCGGCTTAAATCTAGTGGTAACGATAAATCCGCGAATTTTTGGATTTACTCT
Source organism: Candidatus Omnitrophica bacterium CG11_big_fil_rev_8_21_14_0_20_41_12 (assembly GCA_002796135.1). Lineage (GTDB taxonomy): Bacteria > Omnitrophota > Gorgyraeia > Gygaellales > Profunditerraquicolaceae > UBA6249. The sequence goes on along the minus strand of PCWB01000016.1, from coordinate 11,003 downwards.
TTTTGCCAACTCCCAAACTACTACCGAATCTTTGCCTAAACTGTTTGCTACTACCAAAGAATCTCCGTAACGCTGGTATGCTTCTTTGATTAATTGTTTAGATCTCTCTACCTTCTCCTTGAAATTCAACGTTTCCACCAACTCTTTTAGATCATCTTTGTTGTCTAATAAGCTCATTTCTTATACTCCTTCTTTACTGCTTAGGTTAATAATATACTCCTTAAATCTGATAAAGTACTTTATTCTTGCCGGCTTGTATTTTACTAGCAAGTTTCTCAAATGTGATATTATCCACTATTTCCGAAATAGCGCTACCTACATCGGACCAAATTGGACGGAATACACATTTATATAGATCGGTGCAGTTATCATAGCCTTTTCCCACGCAAGCAATCGGCTCAATCGGGCCGTCAATGAATCTTACCACCTGGCCAAGCGTGATCTGATCAGGAGCTTTAGCCAGCATGTATCCTCCGACTTTACCTCTTCTGCTCTCCACAAATCCTGCGCTCTTTAGTTCCAAAAGCACCTGCTCCAGAAATTTAACCGGAGCATTGATACGTTTGGCGATATCGTGTATAGTCGATACCCCTTGGTCGTAATACAGGGTCAAATCCAGAAGTGACTTTAACGCGTAATCCCCTTTATACGTAATTCTCATTCTAATCTCCTTTTGCCTATTAACTCTATAAACATAATAAAGTATAACCAAAAAAAATTAATTGTCAAGAAATATTTTAATTATTATTTAGCTCCAGCAATTGTGCCCGGATTTGCTGATACTGATCCAGGTCGGTTAAACGGTATATTTCCTGTGCCTGGCGCCAATATTGCCTGGTGAGATTCTTTCTCCCTTTCTTTTTATACAGGAGCCCTAAATTATAATTTGCATCAGCCAGCTCAGTTCGGGAATTTATCTGGGTGGATAAACCCAACGCTTGCTTAAAATAACTTTCCGCCTTATCCAAATCATCGATCTCAAGATACAGCTCTCCGATCATATTAAAATCACCGGCCAAATTAACTTTATTATTCTGCTCCCGGTCAACTTTTAAACCTTTAAAATAATGGTCCAGGGCCTTCTGGTATTCCTTTTCATATAAATAAATCTCCCCTAAATTAAAATAACAGTCGCTTAACTCGTTTTTTAATTTTAGCCGCTGGAAAATCTTAAGGCTCTTTCCGTAAAAATCTTTAGCCGCGGTGTAATCATCCTTGTTCGCAAAGACTAATCCAATATCAAAATAATCACGGGCAAGATTACGGACATGTTCAGGGCTATTCGGATACTCCAGATTTATCGAAGCGCTCTTGGTCAAAAGATCCAGTGCCTGTCCATAATTTTCCTTATCGATATGCCAAACAGCTAATTTTCTTAGCGCCACAGCTTCATTCTGCTTATCTTTTAATTGCCGGCTTAAGTTTATCGCCTTTTCATAAAACTGCTCTGCCTTAGGATACTGGACATCCAACTGATAGAACCAACCCAACTTAATATAAGACCGGATAAGGTGTTTTTTATTATTGGCTTTCTCACTTTTGAGCATATAATCGAAATAATATTTCAACGCCTTATCTTGGTTACCCAACCGCTGATAAGCGTCGGCTACTATAGGATAAACCGCTATAAAATCCTGATCTTGATCAATTACCCGCTCTCCTAAAGATATCGCCTCATGGTTATTACCTTTATTATACTGAGCTGCTGAATTAAGAAACAGGTAGACTTTCCCCGGATTAATTTTAGGTAGCCAAATTGACAGAAAAATGCTCAAGCAAATTAAAGCAAACGTTAAACTGGTTCTAATCATAAGCTTTTTATAAAAAGCTCCTAGCTTACGCTTAACCCCTGTATGCCGGTGAATTTTAAAGAAAACAAAACCCGGTTCTCCATAAAGCAGGTAATTTACCCAATGCAGGCTGGCCACACCATATTCTTTTACTAATTTTAATTTTGACAGGCGCAAAGCTTCTCCAACACTTATCCCTGAGATGAGTTTTGCGTAAAACTCCCGGGCAAACACCAGGCTGGCATTATCTTCAATTTTACGGATTGAGCCGATATAATGCCTTACTCCGGCAAAAAGAAAAGCACTGGCCATACCAAAGCTTGCCTGCTGGTACTGTGAATCCAGTAAACCAAGATTTACTTGCGCGGAGTGACAGGCATTTGAAAATACTAAAGCCGGCATATAGGAACTCTGGCCCATCTTAAGAATATCTTCAATTCTAAAAAAACCGTCGCTTAATGCCCATCCGCTTTTCTGATCATCCTTGCGGTCAAACTCGCAATGTCCGGCGAAATGCACAACATCGTAATCACAGACGTTTTTCTTTACATAATTTTTATCGATATTGGTAGACTTAAAATCAACATGCACTTTTTTATTCTTATGGCTGAATTGATTTTTAATATCTAAGCCTTCGGTGTAAGCGGATTTTAAATCATTATTGGGATTGGCTAAAATCAACATCCGTAAACTGTCGCTTAAATCACGGTAACGCAACGAAGTAGGCTCACCCCTGCTACGCACTAACCTGCCCAGGCTGAATTTCAAACAAAGAAAATCTGTTCCGTCAAAGATCAACTCCCACGGTATATAAATTAACTCTTCATCTAAAACAAGGGTCAATGTAGAAGAGGCGGTATTCTTCAGCTTTTCTTTAATCGGACGGGTTAACAGGTGATCCCAAAACAAGCGGCCGTTTTTTTGTAAACTCTTTAACTGATCAAGCCGGGATGCTTGATCTTTAGGCAGGCGGTTTAAGATAGCGACCATCTCGGAGCTTAGCGATTTTAATTCATCAAAAGAAACTCCCACTTGAGCATAATGCCGTAAAGTGGGAGTAACTTGCTCCTGATCGAATAAACCCATCTTAAGCGAATTATCCTGCTTAAAAACTTCTAATATTAAAACTTGCTCATAAATCATAAACTTAGGGTCGAACCTTCAGATCAATCAGGGCTTCCTTCTGCCCTTGACGGCTGATTTCTACCGTGTAATTACCCGGCAGGATATTTTCAAAATAGCTGCTCCCCGAATCAACTAGATATGACTCCAGCTCAACTCCGCCTTTGATCAGGGTTATCCGTAAATCCTGCGGGATTTTCTGGCTTTGTTTATCTTTAACAGATATCGTAAGATTAAAACTTTTATGATCTTTATTCTGAATCTTAGCTAAAACCCTGATCTGCTGCAGATCTTTTAATATACATACCTCTTCCTTAAATTCATTTACTTGCCTGCTGCGTAAAACCGGAGCAGGAATTAGCTCTTGGCCAACCAGGACATCCCCGGTAGTCTGAATAATTTCTATAGCTTTATCTTTAAGCTTAAGAAAAATCTCTAATAAAATACCGCCGGCTTCCTGATTAACTAACTTTTTAACCTTCTCTAAAAGCGGCACAGGGACATCCAGGCTCAAATGCGGCTGAATCTTTAACTGAACACTTAGATACTCTGCGCATCTATCACAACTAAGCAGATGTTTGATAATCACATCTTTATCCGCAGCAGAAAGTTTATCCTCCAGAAAACAAGCCAGGCTTTCTTCATTAGGATGATCCTTCAGCTTAGAGCCTCTTGAGTTCTTCTTTTCCCGGTAAATAATCCTGACTAATTTCTCCAAATAATTAAGCATATCTCTCCTCTAGTTCAATAGACGTATTACCTTTGAAAATCTAACAGAAAAAACCTTTCTTTTTAAAGCAATCCTGGAGTTTCTGGAATATCCTCCCCTTGCGCATATCCACTGCGCCGCGATTAATTTTCAGATAATCCTTAATTTCCTCCAAGCTTAACCCCTGATTCAGAAAAAGCTCAAGAAAATACTGCTCTTCGGATTCAAGCAAGCTAATGCACTCCTGTAAGGTTTTACGCTTATCCTGATCATTAAGAAAATCTACTGCGCTTGCAGAAGAATCTTTAAGAGTATCCCCTAAACTAAAACCATCCTCATCCTGAGTGTCAAGTGATTGAACGGATTTAAGTTTACGTAAATAATCAACGGTAAAATTAATCGTGACCTGCCTAAGCCAGCTGGCTAAAGAACATCCGTTTTTACCTTGAAAAGTAGATAGCTTTTTATAATTATCTTTAATCAAGGAATGGAATATCTCTTGGAAGATATCTTCAACCTGCTCGGCAAAAATACTGCAGCCCTTAACAGACAAAACGCTATAAATATAATTATAAATCAGGCGGGAATAACGCGAAACAAATTCAGACCAGGATTGCTTGTCGCCTTTCAGGCAGCTTTGGACAAATTTCATATCATCCATGGCTATAATTATAACACTAAAAACAGCCTGACAACAAAAAAAATAGACCCCCTTTCCCCTTTGGACCGGAAACTGTTTCCGGGCTAATCGGGAAAGGGGGTCTTAATATTACGTAAAATTATTTGAATAACGTATTCTTAATAATGAAAGAAGCAAAAACAATCGAAACCATAGACATAAGCTTAATCAAAATGTTTAAACTCGGTCCGGAGGTATCTTTAAAAGGGTCCCCTACCGTATCGCCGACTACTGTAGCTTTATGGGCAGCTGAGCCTTTTCCTCCATAATGTCCTTCTTCAACAAATTTCTTGGCATTATCCCAGGCACCGCCCGTATTAGCCATCATTACTGCCAAAACAAATCCGCTAATCGTTGCTCCCACCAAAAGCCCGGCAACCGCATCAATTCCGATTAACAAACCAACGATAATAGGAGCAGAAATTGCCAAAAACGATGGCGCGATCATCTCCTTTTGTGCTGCTGCGGTTGCGATATCTACACAACGCGCGTAATCCGGTTTGACTTTCAACTCCATTAGGCCGATGATCTCTTTAAACTGCCTACGCACCTCTACTACTATCTTACCGGCCGCTCTTCCCACTGCACGCATAGTCAGGGAACAGAATAAAAACGGCAACATTGCACCTAAAAATAAACCTACCAAAACCGGTGGATTCATCATGCTCGCATTGATATCCTTACCAAAAATTATAATCTGTTCCCTATACGCAGCAATCAACGCTAAAGCGGTTAGAGCCGCCGAGCCTATTGCAAATCCTTTACCGGTTGCTGCGGTCGTATTGCCTAAAGCATCTAAAGCATCCGTCCTCTTTCTTACCTCTGGGGCCATTTTTGACATCTCTGCATTTCCGCCGGCATTATCTGCAACCGGGCCATAGGCATCAGTAGCCAAAGTTATACCTAATGTTGAAAGCATGCCTACAGCTGAAATTGCAATACCGTAAAGACCGATATTAAAATTTGCCGCTCCACCGGCTAAATAGAAGCTTAATAAAATAGCAACACATACGATAATTATCGGTATTGCAGTAGACATCATCCCTACCGCAATACCGCTGATAATCACAGTTGCCGGACCGGTCAAAGATGCATCAGCAATAGATCTGGTCGGCTTAAAACCACTTGAAGTATAATACTCAGTGCATAATCCAATCAAGACGCCGGCAACCAAGCCTGACAACACTGCCCAATAAATACCTAAATTCTCTACCCCTAAGGTTGCTTTGACTAAAAAAAATGCCACTACCGCAACGATAAACGAGCTGGCAAATACTCCTTTGCGCAGAGCTGCTAAGAGAACTTTTTGATCGGCCTGCTCTTTGCTTTTTACAAAGAATGTTCCGATAATCGAAGCCACCACTCCAACCGCTGCCATAACCATCGGTACAGTTACTCCGGCAACGCCTAATCCCGCAGCCACACCTAAAGCAGAGGTTGCCACAATTGAACCGACATAAGATTCATATAGATCTGCCCCCATGCCAGCAACATCACCGACATTATCGCCTACATTATCAGCAATAACCGCAGGATTTCGCGGATCATCCTCCGGAATCCCTGCTTCAATCTTGCCCACTAAATCAGCGCCAACATCAGCTGCTTTAGTAAATATGCCGCCACCCACCCTGGCAAAAAGCGCCATTGAACTGGCACCCATACCAAAACAAAGCATAGTCGAAGTAATTGCTGCGATCTTATCCGTGCCTAACGGAATTGCATGGCAGGAATAATACCAATTTAAAAAATAATACCAAACGCTTAAATCCAGTAAACCTAAACCCACAACCGTCAGCCCCATCACCGCTCCGCTTGAAAACGCTACGCGCAAGCCGGAATTTAAGCTTTTCGAAGCTGCCTGAGCAGTACGGTTTGATGATTGGGTAGCAATACTCATACCGATAAAACCGGATAAACCTGAGAAAAAGCCGCCGGTTAAAAAAGCAAACGGCACAAATATCACCAGATAATTCTTCAAAGCCATTGCCAGAAGAATAAAAAATACCACCACAAAAAATATAGAAACCCCTAAATACTGTCTCTTTAAATAAGCCTGCGAACCAATACGCACAGCCTGGGCAATCTCTTTCATTTTATCCGTGCCTTCATCCATCCTCAAAATACTCAAAGCCAGGTAAATTGCAAAACTAAGTGCTAAAATCGCACCCACCGGCGCCAATAACAGCAGATCAAAAGTCATTTTTACTATGCTCCTTTCAAAAATATGTAAAACTTATTACAATTTTGAAGTTTTTTAAAAATTAGATGTTACTTTAACACAGCTACATCATTTGTCAATACTAATCGCTTCTTTTCAAAAATAAGTAAACCGGTATTTAAACATATAGAAAATTGCTGATAATCCGTCTTTCCATTTTATTTTTTTCCCTTCCTGATATGTGCGGGGGCGATAGGTTACCGGGACCTCTAATAAATTCTTATTATTCTTTAAAATACTACAAATTATCTCTACTTCTATATCAAAACCAGCCGCCTTAAGATTCAGATCATTCCACGTGCTCCTTTTAGCCAACTTATAACAAGTGGAATAATCATTAAGCCGGGAGCCAAATAAAAAGTTTATAATTGCAGTTAACCATTGGTTTCCCAGCCTAGGCATTAATAAACCGTAATAACCTTTTAAAAATCTCGCCCCTAGTACCATATCCGCGCCACTATTCTGTATTGCCTCTATTAACTTCAGATAATCGTTTGGATCATATTCCAGATCACCATCTTGAATGATTACAAATTCTCCAACCGAACTAGCTAACCCGGTCAAAAAAGCGGCTCCTTTGCCACGTTTACGAACATGATGCACGATCTTTAAATCAGGATACTTAATAGCTTCTAAAATTGCTTCCGTTCCATCAGTAGAGCCGTCATCTACAACAATAATCTCCTTATCAATATTAACAGAATTTATCTTTTCCAAAATCAGCTTTATTGTTTTTGCTTCATTGTAAACCGGCACTATTACGGAAAGTAATGGCATAAATTTAATTAAGATTTCTTAAGATAAATTAAAATATGTTCAGCAGGTTAATTACTCTAACTTCTTTTCTTCATCAACCACCTGGCCCTGAACATCGATGACCTCACCCTGGGGACTTCGTATTTGGCTATCAGAAGCCGGATTATGGCCTTGCTGGTTGAATTGCTTACTAATCTTGCGCGCCATTATATAAATATTAATGATAAATAACAATATTAATCCCGCCTCTATTCCAAGCCATAAACGGGCCGAAGCAAAGATTAATCTTCCGAAGATCAGATTAAAAATAATCAGGAAAGGTAATAAACAACCTGAGCCGCCGATCCAGACAAATTGAGACATTAAAATTTCTCCCAATGCAATAATTCTTTAAGCTCTCTCTTTGGCGTGATTTTAAACGCATTTTCTTCTTGGGGATAACCCAAAGCAATCATACTGATTAGCTTCATATTTGCCGGAGCAGCTAATAAAGCATTTACCTGCTGACAATAAGGCTTCTTGTCACCGGCAATCCAGCAAGAACCTATTCCTAAAGCTGTGGCGGCCAAAAGAATATTGCAGGTAGCCGCGCTTCCATCCTCAAGGAAATAATTTGAATCCGCGCAAAAAACTACAATACATGCCGCCGCACCTGCTAGAGGTTTTGCATTTTGCCCCAAATCAGACAACTGCGCTATTTTTTCTTTATCGGTCACAACTACGAACTCCCAGGGCTGGACATTTCTTGCCGTAGGAGCGAACCTGGCAACATCGACAATTTCCTGGAGCTGCTCCTTAGGTATATTTTTATCTTGAAATGCCCTGACGCTGCGCCGCTCTTTTAGAAATTTTAATAAATTTTCCATTTTTTACCTCGGCTTTAATTAAAAATTAAATTATTTTTTTACGTAAATCTTCGGGAATGGCCTGGGGCTTTAGATTTTTATCAACACAGACAAGAGTGGTTTTGGCTTTAACGATTATTTGTTTATCCTGATTATAAATTTCATGCAAAAACTCAATACGCACCCCCGAGGTGGCTGCGATATTTGAGGTAATATCCAACTCATCCCCGTATTTAGCCGGAAATTTATAATCAACCTCCTGACGGGCAACCACAAACATGATCCCGGAATCAGACAACTGCTTAATCGCAGCATCTTTTGAGGCAAAATATTCGGTTCGCGCCTCCTCGAAAAACTTTAAGTAATTGGCGTAATAGACCACCCCTCCGCAATCAGTATCGTGATAATAGATCCGCTTTTTCATATTATTTATTTTACCTTCTATCTAGGGTTTGTCAACAAATTCAGCGATAAAACTATCCTCAGATATACTTTTAAGCCTGGCGCGGACAATTTTATTCTTTAAACCGGGCCTAAACCGTAACCTGACCGGCAGGTAATTATCGGTTACTCCCTTTAGATTATCAACATTATCCTTACTCTTTCCCTCAATTAAAACATTAACCGTTTTACCAATAAATTTGCGCATAAAATTATTCCGGCATTCCCCGGCTAATTTTTCTAACCTGCCACACCGGTTTCTAATCATTTCCGGATCGACACAATCCTTAAAACCGGCGGCCTTTGTTCCCGGCCGGCTGGAATAAGAAAATATGTGTACTTTTAAAGGCTGGATCTTTTTAATTAAATCAAGTGTGTTTTTGAAATTTTCCTCTTTTTCACCGGGAAAACCTACCAGACAATCTGTAGTAATAGAGATTTGCGGAATATTACGCTTTAACCCGGCAATTAAATTTAAATATTTATCTCTGGTATATTTACGGTTCATCAACTTTAAGATGTGATTATCCCCGCTTTGAATCGGGATATGCAGGTGCCGGCAAAGTTTTTTACTATTTGCAAGGTGCTTAATCAATCCTGTCGAAACATCTCCGGCTTCAATAGAGCTTAACCTTATGCGCGCTAAACCATCTATCTTTTCTAATGCTTTAATAACCTCAACCAGATTTTTCTTCACGGTAAAATCCCTGCCATAAGCACCCAAACAGATACCGGTTAACACGATTTCTTGATACCCACAGGCAACCAGTTTTTTAGCCTCATTAACAACCTGAGTAATGCTCTTGCTTCTCTCTTTACCTCGCACTAAAGCTACTTTGCAATAAGTACAAAAATTAGTACAGCCATCCTGGATTTTTAAGAAAGCGCGGGTATGTTGGCTAAAGCTGCTTATCCCCTCAGGGAAAAAACTTTTTTTTACGATTAAACTTACTCCCTTAATATCTGCTAATGACCGGCTATCTTTTTCCACCAGACAGCCGGTTACGATAATTTTTGCTTTTGGATTCAAGCTAATACATTTACGGATAATATTGCGGGATTTCTGATCTGCTCCGGAGGTAACGGTGCAGGTATTAATTAAGAAATAATCCGGCAGGATATTGCTATTTTCAGAAAAACCTTTGCTTAAAAACCTCTCGCGGATGCTTTGCGTATCATACTGGTTTACTTTGCACCCAAGCGTAAAAAATCTAATGCGTTTCATTCAATTTAATAAAACTAACCACAGCAATGGCGGCGGTATCTACGCGTAGGACCCCTTTGCCAAGGCTGATCGGTAGGAAACCCGCCTCTTTTGCCAAAGCAACCTCCTCAGGTGTGAAATCTCCTTCCGGACCGATAAGAACCAGTACATTTTCAATACCTTTGACCGGATCATTAAAAATTTCTCTCAATGTTTTTCTATCACCCTCTAATGTCGGGATTAATTTTAAATCAAAACCTTTAGCAGTCAAAACTACATCTTTAAATTCAACTATCGGATGAATATTCACAAATTTACTGCGCTGGCTTTGCTTAAGCGCGCTTAGCGATATCTTCTCCCATCTTTTAAGCCGTTGGAGTTTCTTTTGCTTATTTAGTTTGACAATTACTCTCTGGGTTTCAAGCGGAATTATACATTCGACTCCCAGCTGCGTAAGTTTATCTACAATATCATCCATTTTTACGTTTTTTGGAATTGCGCAGGCAACTGTGATCTTGATCCCCGAATTATCGGGTAGCTTTCTTTCTTTTACCTCTAATTTCACTGACTTTACCCCAATCTCACTCACTAAAACAATATATTCATTACCCAGTCGGTCAAAAACAGCTGCTTGTTCCTTTGGTTTTAATCTAAGCACATCTTTTAAATGATGCACCTGCTCAAGGTCATCCAAGATAATATGATTATCAAGTATTTTTATATTTTCAATAAAGAAACGATTCATTTTTTTAAATCCTTCTCAGAAAATACTTCGGCATTAAAAATATAAAGCTCGGTATTCTTATCCTTCCAGGCATTTTCAGGCAGCCCGGCCTTATCACTACAAAGCCTATTCAAAAATTCTTCCTTACTCCAGCCGGTTTCCGTAGCGACTTGGGGAAGAAATACCCCACTGTTAAAACCTTTTTTTACCAGAACACCGTGCTTTCCCAACTCTATCTTTTCCGCAGAATTAATTCTCTCTAACGGGGATAAAACAGATATCTCTATCTCGACATCTTCTAATTCGGACAAGCTAAGCTTAGGAAACCGCGGATCCCCCACGCTTGCCTGAATCGCCATATCTAAAACAGTTGAATAAATTGGCTGGCTTCCTACCAAATTGCCAATACAGCCCCTGAGTTGTCCATGCTTATTAAGCGTAACAAAGGCGCCCATTTTTTGATTTAATACCGGATCGGTTTCAGCAACCTGTAATTTCTTGCCGGTCTGTAAATA
>PCWB01000001.1:17858-28992 GCA_002796135.1 Candidatus Omnitrophica bacterium CG11_big_fil_rev_8_21_14_0_20_41_12 | reverse complement strand
TGATCATCTGCGGTTATATCTTTTATTTCTTAAGAAAAAAATTAAAAGAAAAGTACTATCTTGTTAAAACGATTATTCCGTTTTTTGCCCTAAGCGCAATTTATCTGTGTGTAAGGTTATTCCTGTTTAATTTTTCAACACTCCGGCCGCCTGCTTTGGCCAATATTGCTTTAATTGTGCGCCTAACTGTTTTACCCAAAATCGTCCTTACTTATTTTAAGCTGCTGATTTTACCGGTCGGTTTGCATATGAATAAAACATTGCTTCAGCCAACAAGTTTTAATGGGATCTTAATTTCTATATTTTTTCTGGGGGGTTTAATTTTTATCTGTTGGCGAAGCCTTAAGTATAAATCAGAGAAGAGGGTGGCATCATTTATGCTTTTCTGGAGTTTAGTTTTTTTTATTCCACAATCAGGAATATTCCCCATCAATGCTTTTGTTGCCGAGCATTTTATTTATTTATCTTCAGTAAGCTTTTTTATGCTTTTGGCCTATATTTTATATAAATATCTAAGGCCCCAGTTATTTATACTCACAGTAGGATTGTTTACGATATTTTATATTTTGCTTTGCGCCGGACGCAATTATGAGTGGAAGAACCCGCTAGTTTTTTATAAAAATATCATCAAGCATTCTCCGGATAGCTTTCAGGCCTATAATAATTTAGGCCTACAGCTTGAATTCCTCGGCCGCCTTAATGAAGCAGAGGATAAATATAAGAAGGCGTTAGCGATCAAACCGGATTTAATCGAGGCCCGGGCAAACTTAGCTAATCTCTACTTTAAATTAAAGCTTTATGATCAGGCAAAAGCTGAATATATATTACTGGAGAAAAGCCCGCTGGGTTCAAAAGCAGGAGAGGTGCTTAATAATCTGGGAAATACTTGTGAAGTTATGGGAAACATGGATGAAGCAATCGTAAAATATAATCAGGCGCTTGCGCTTGACCCGCGTCTTAAATTTACGCGCTTTAATCTGGCGCGTATTTATTTTGCTAAAGGCGATTTTAATTCGGCGGTGTTCCAGATTTTAGAATCTCTGGGTGAAAATGGCGATAATGGCCGCCAGAAAGCAGTACTTAATTTTCTAAAAAATGCCGGCCACGTTGAGAATGCGGACCAGTTCTTTAATAATTTAGGGATTAATTTTGCCCAAAATAACCGTTGGGATGAGGCAATCAAAGCGTTTAGTTGTGCCTTGGAGCTGGATCCTAAATCTAGCGATTACTATCATAATTTAGGCTTAGCTTATTTGAACAAAGGAGAGAAGGCCAGGGCTAAATCCGCTTTAAAACAGGCCTTGAAAATTAATCCTAATCATATCAGGGCCAAGAGGTTACTGACTGTAAATTAATTAAAAAAAATAATTGCCAAATGCTGTTTCTGTGCTAAAATTATATAATGTATAGGCAAAAAGCCGGTTTTACCCTGGTTGAAATAATGGTGGTAATGGCGATTGTCGCTTTGCTGGTTTCGGTTGCTGTGGTTGAGGGGGTTCAGTTCAGAAAACAGGCTAACGAATCTAATTGTATGGCCAACCTTAAGGCCATTGCCAGTGGCTTTGAGGTATATTCGGCCCGTCACGGCGGGGTATATGCTTTTCAGGTTGAGCCGAATTTACAGTTTCTCATCGACGATAATTGTCTTTTTCAGGATCTGGTCAGTATGACTCAGGTCGGTAATTTCCGTTATGTCGTTAACTCCGTAGTTCCGGCCGGTTATGAGATCATGGGCATGGCAATGAACCCGGCATTGGCAGATCATAATTATCAGATTTCTACCGGAGGTATTTTGAAGCGAAGCGATACTTCGGTATCCAGCGATTTAGATTTTAAGGATTTTTAATCATGTTTAATCAAAAAGCCAGAAGCTTTGTCACGGTGATGATCTTTATAGCATTATTGGTGTTACTGCTTCGTTTGGCGGTAGATAAGCTCATCATTTATAATATCCAGCAGAATCAGTTAGCCGCGCAAATGAATCTTAAGCTCCTTTCTGCGGCTTTGGAAAATTATGCCAAGGAAAATAATAGCCAATATCCGGAAAATATCGATTCTTTGACTAAGCATCAACCGGTTTATTTAGAGAGGGATTATCTGGCGGTAGGCTCGGTAGGCGGTTATGAGTTTGACTGTCAGCGCATGGATGTAAGCGGGTATAATTGTTCGGCAGCTCCGCTTGACTGTAAATTCAGTGGAAAGATGATCTATAGCGTTTCTACCGGAGGCCTGATCATTGCGGAAGCTTGTGATAAAAAATAAAAAAGCTTTTACCCTGCTTGAGCTGATGTTTGTTGTTGCCATCACTCTTTTGGTGATTACGGGGGCGTCTTTAAGTTTTGTGCAGCTTATGTTTTTAGCCGACTCCAGCGTTAATCTCACGATTGCCGCCACCGATGCGCAATATGTTCTTGAGCAGCTAAAGGGGCTGGCATATGAAGCAATATCAAGTTACACTGCGCCTGTTTTTTATAATTTACCGGCGGAGACGATAACTTTGACCCGCAGTGTGGGGGTAAACCTGGCCGACATTACCGTGGCTGTCAGCTGGCAGGAAAGAAAACAGACAAGGAATTTTTCTTTGTCTACATACATTGCTAAATAAGAGCGCTTTTACGATAATTGAGGTATTAATTGCGGCAATAGTCGGCGTTTTTATGGTTACCGGGCTGTTTTATATTTTAAACAGCGGACAGAATATCAATGATTTAAGTTCGGTTAAGGTTGCTGCGCAGACTCAAGCGCGCAGGGTTATTGATTGGATCGGCCGGGATCTGCGACAGACAGTAGTTTGGGAGCTGGCGAATAACAGTCCAAGCGCGACGCATGTAAAATTCAGGCCGGTATTGGGCTGGAATATTGCCGGTAATACTTATCAGCTGGATACCAATTATATAGAATATAATTATAATGCCGGCGCCCGTACGCTTACCCGTAATACGGTTGATGCAACAGGAACAGTTTTAAAATCATGGGTATTTAGCGATATCGTGGCGCAGCCGTTTTTTACGCGTGATGCTTTGGGGAATCTGATTGTTTTGGATAATACCGTAGGGACAAGTAAAAAAGTGATTACGCTAATTTCAGTGAATAAGGTTTCCGATAAAGGGGTAAATTCGACAATTTCTTTAACTCTGGAGACAAAGATACGCAATGAATAGCCGCAAAGGATTCGTCCTTATTTTTTCATTACTGGTTACTTTGATCCTTTCTTTGATGTTGACTTCTTTTTATGTGCAAAATATTAATGAGAGCAATCTGGCAAAAAGATTTGTTGATTCCACGCGCGCTTTTTGGCTGGCGGAGGCAGGCGCGGCGCAGGCCTATGTTAATTTTGGGGCTGCCAGCGGTTCACTCGGCGGAACAAATAATACCTTTGTCGCCGTAGTTACTCCGATAAGCGGGGATTATTATACAATTACTTCTACCGGTAAAGTTTCGCGTCCCGATGGAACGGAAATTACCCGCCAGATCATTACTACTATAAAGGCCGGCGTTACTGATGCTACGAAATTTAAGTATGGCGTTGAGACAACTACGGAGTTAGAAATTAAAGGAAGCGCGGATATTAATCCCAGTGGCAGCTCTAAAGAATATTCGACTTTGGATTTTCCCGATCTTTTCGGAGTAACTAAAGCGCAGATGCAAGCCGGGGCTACGCATGCTTACACTCCTGCTACTTTCGGGGCTCCGGTTGACGGGATTACCTGGGTTGATGTGCCTTCAGGAACTTTAAATATAACTAGTAATCTTACCGGAAGCGGAGTATTGATCATCAACGGTAATGTAAAGTTTGCCGGCACTGTGGTTTTTGACGGAATTATTTATGTTATCGGGACCCTGACTATGACCGGAAATGTTACGGCCAGCGGAAGTGTTTTGGCAGAAAGCAGCACTACAGTAGATACTACCATTACCGGTAATGTTACGATTAATTATGATCCGAGTAAAATAGACACGGCTTTAAATAATGTGGCTTCTTTGAGTAAACAGTTAGTTTCCTGGAAATCAAATTAAAATGAAGAATATCTTTTCCAAATTAAAATTACCTAAAGCCAAAGAAAAATTCAGTATTGGGCTGGATATCGGCACGCAGTCGATTAAATGCGTAAAATTAAAGATCAATAATGCAACTGAGCTGGTTAGTTTTGAGGTGGAAGAAGGGCAGCTTGACCCGACGGAGGTGCTCAAAAAGATCAAGCATGCCCAGGATGCGGATTTAGTGAATATTTCTTTTTGCGGGACATCGACGGTGATCCGTTATGTAAATTTTCTAAAGATGAATAGGGCTGAACTTAGGCAGGCGTTAAAATTCGAAGCGCAGAAACACATTCCTTTTTCCCTTAGCGAGGTTAATCTTGATGCGGAGATCTTAAAAGCCGACCTGCCGGAAAATAAGATGCTGGTGTTGATTGCGGCATTAAAGAAAGAACTAATTCAGCAGAGGTTCAGAAGCCTGGAGAATGCCGGCCTGCGAGCTAATATTGTCGATATCGATTCGCTGGCTTTGATCAATTCTTTTAGTTTTAATTATCCTAAAGTGGAGATTCTGGGAAATAAATCAATCTGTCTTTTAAATATCGGCGCTTCCATCAGCAATGTTAATATACTTGATAACGGAATCCCGCGCCTGAGCCGCGATATCCATTCCGGGGGAGCGGATTTTACCAAAAAGCTTATGGATATTTTTGAAGTTGATTTCAAAGTTGCTGAAGAACTAAAGATTAATCCACCGCAAGATAAGTCGGATAAGATCAAGGCCGGGGTGGAGAGTGTGCTAACGAATTTGGCCGCGGAGATACGCACTTCATTTGATTATTATGAGAGCCAGAATGCTTCCAGCGTAGTTAAGATATTTTTAAGCGGAGGAGGCAGCAAGGTTAGTGGTTTAGCTGAAATGCTATCGATTGCTCTGGGTATTCCGGTAGAGCTCTGGGGCCCTTTTAAAAAGATAGAGATTTCCGAAAAAATAGATCTGCCGAAATTAAACAGCTTTAGCGGACAATTTAATATTGCCGTAGGACTGGCTTTACGTTAAAAGATGATTGAGATAAACCTATTACCTGAAGAATCAAGAGTTAAAATTAAAGAGCGAGTCTCTGAGCAGCCTACTGTAAAAAGCGGCCCGGGTTTTAATCAGGAGATGTTGTTTATTTATGCGCTCCCGGCAGTACTGGCATTTTTTGTGTTGGCGCATCTTTATTTTGGGATACTTAGCATAGCGAAGGCCGGCAAGCTGACAACCTTAAATAAGAAATGGATAGAGCTTGCCCCGCAGAAAAAAATCTTTGATGAGTTTAATCAGGCGTATTCGGCGGCTTCGTTGGATGCCGGCCTTACACAGCTTTTGCTCAAACAAAGGGTTCTCTGGGGGGAAAAATTAAATAAGCTGAGCCTGGAGCTACCCAGCGGGGTTTGGTTTAACGATATAGCATTTTCTAAGCAGAGCATAATTATCCAGGGCTCGGTGATCTCGTTAAAAATGGATGAGCTTAACCTGATCAATCAGTTATTGGACAGCCTGAAAGCAGATCAGGAATTTTTCAAAGATTTTTCCAGCTTTGAGCTGAGCAATGTGCAGAAGCGCAGTATCGGCAGTTATGATATTTCAGATTTTGTTCTACAAGGTACTTTGAGGACGAAATGAACTTAGCCAATATACAATTAGATAAACAGAAAAAAATATTAATTGTGATATTTTGTATCCTTATTGCCTATGTGGATATGAATTATATTTTAAAAGCACAGTTGGCCGGTTTAGATAGCTTGAACCCTAAGGTTGTGCGTTTAGATAAAGACCTTAAGAATTTAAACAGTGATCTTGAGCGGATGAATCTTGCTAAAGGCAAACCGGGACTGGCAGCGCAGAAGCCGACGGGTAGTTCTTCTAAGATAATTTCCGAGGGGGAGGTCTCCGGGCTCCTGCAGGATATTGCAAATGCGGCGAATAAATTAGGTATCAGAGTTATTCAGATACGCCCCATGCGTGAAACTCAAATTGCAAAAACCACGGCAATCTCGGGTGAGCTTACGCCGGTTTTGATTAATTTAGATTTAATCTGTGATTATCATAATTTAGGCAGGTTGATTAACGAGCTGGAGAATTCTTTTGTTTTTATGGGAGTGCAGGAGCTTAAGATCTCAACACAATTGCCGGATTATTTAAAACAGAAAGTCACGCTAGTTATAAAAACCTATGTTAGCAAATAAGAGAATTTTGATTTCTTTATTTTTACTCCTGTTAATTTTGGCGCCGGCTTTTAGTCAGGGTGAGTTTGTTTATAATGACCAAGGAAAGCGCAATCCGTTTATTCCGCTGGTAACCCCCGAAGGCAGGCTGTTGAAATTAGATAGACGGAACACTGCTTCTGCTGAAGGTTTAACGATCGAAGGGATCATTTATGATCAGAGCGGCAGGTCATTTGCCATAGTCAATAGCGAAGTTGTGGGAATCGGAGACACCGTCGGAGATTTTCAGGTCTTAAAAATTTTTAATAATGGTGTCGTCTTTATTAAGGATGGCGAGCCCTTAGAGATAGAATTAACCAAGGAGGAGTAAAGTGAAAAAAATATTCTTTATATTTGTTTTTATCTTTTCCTGTTTTGCTTTTGCTGCTGCAGAAGAAGCTCAACCACAGCTTCCGATTACCAGTGATCCCGGCTGGCCGCAGGCGACTCCGGCTACGGGTAACGTTACCTTTGATTTTAAAGAAGCTGACATCAGCAATGTGCTTAAAATTATCTCCTATAAATCCGGAGTCAATATCGTCACGACTCCTGATGTCATCGGTAATATCTCAGTGCGCTTGACGGATGTACCATGGGAGATGGCGTTAGATGTAATTTTAAAGACTTACGGATTTGGTTATCAGAAGCAAGGCAATGTTATCTTAGTAACTAAAATGGAAAATGTGGCAAAGATTGCCGCTGAGGAGCCTCTACAAACAGATATTATTATTTTAAAATTCTTAGATGCCCAGGATGCGCAGAAGATAATTATTCCTTTGCTTTCTCCGCGTGGAAGAACATCGGTGTTATATGCCCGCGGGCAGAAGGGCTGGCAGTTCGGCACCTTTAAAATCGGAAAAGGAGAAGGCAGCAGCGCGGCTTTAGCTAAAGAGGCAGCCGGAGCAACAAAAAGCGAGACCGTATCATTTGAAAAAGATGCTTTAGGTAATACGGTAATGAAAAAAGCGGATTTTGATCCGTCGGTGAAATCTAAAGTTCTGGTAATTACTGACACCTCTAGTACTTTGGATATGATCCGTAGTCAGATTTTACCGAAAATCGATATTATGCCCAGACAGGTTTTAATTGAAACCAAGATTATTGAAGTAAACCGTAATAAGCTAAAAGATTTAGGATTTGATTGGGGCTTAGGCGGGTCTGGGGCAGCGACGAGCAACACGATACAATTCACTAACGCCAATAAATCAGGTACTGCCCAAGCCGGCGGCCATGGCGGGACTATTGGATCGGCCACAAGCCCGTCGGTATTCAGTCCGTCAACCACAGGGCTTTTAGGGTATAGCCCTTATAATGCCGGAGCTGAATTAGTATTTCAAAAATTAACCGGAGTTAAATTTGAGGCGGTGATCCATGCTTTAGAAGATGATGCCGATACCAATACGCTTTCTGCTCCCAGAATCATGACCTTGGATAATCAGGAAGCTTCAATGTTGGTAGGATATCATACTCCGATACTTGCTTCTACGGTTAGCGCCGGCACCGATACAACCCAATCCACAGTTACTCAGACATTAGATTATTATCAGGAGATCGGAATCCGGCTTAATGTTGTGCCGCAGATAAGCGAAGAGGGGTATATTAATATGATTATCCACCCCAGCGTTACTTCCTCTACTTCTAATGTTACCGCAACTTCTACAACCGGAGGCACTACTCCTGCTACCTCTACTTCAACAACCACGCTTTATCCGATTATCGATGTGCGCGAAGCCCAGACTCAGGTATTGATTAAAGACGGAGAGACTGTGGTTATCGGTGGTTTGCTTAAGGATGTTAAGAGTAAAGAATTAATCGGTATACCTTTCTTGATGGATATTCCTTGGATAGGTAAATTCTTCAGACGGGAAACAACGGATACGCAAAAAATCGATCTGCTGATTTTTATTACCGGCAGGATTGTTAAAGAAGGGGAGCTTACTCCGGAAGAGCTGGCTAAATTAGAAAAAAGATTAGAGCGCAATGAGCCGGTGGTGGTTAAAATGGAAGCAACAAACAAAAAGAAGAAAAAGAAATAACCCCCTTTCCCGATCAGGTTGGAAACTGTTTCCAACCTGATCGGGAAACAGGGTCTTTGATATTATGTACAGAGTAAATTTTAGTTTTTCTAAAGGGGGCTTGATGCGTTATATTTCGCATTTAGACCTGATGCGCCTATTCATGCGCGCCATGCGCCGGGCAGATCTGCCTTTGAAGTTATCAGAGGGTTTTAGCCCGCATCCTAAACTAAGCTTTAAAAGGGCTTTAAAGTTGGGAGTTGAAAGCGAGCACGAAGAAGCCTCGATCGTTTTGAGGTTTCCGGTTCCTTGCGAGGATTTTAAGGATAGGCTGCAAAAACAATTACCAGAAGGGATTAAAGTAAAAGATGTCCAAGGAAATTTTAATTAATGTTGAAACTCAGGAAAAACGTGTTGCCATAGTCGACGGAGGCCAGCTTTTAGAATTTCATATTGAGCGCCCGCAGGACCGCACTATCGTCGGAAATATTTATAAAGGCAGGATTGAAGCGGTAATGCCCTCAATCGGGGCGGCCTTTGTGGATATCGGCATGCCTAAAAACGGTTTTCTGTATTTATCCGAAATCGAATCTGCTTTTGAATCTGTAGGCGCTCCGCAGCAGACTCCGATCAAAGAGGTAAAAAAAGGACAGGAAGTTTTGGTTCAGGTGGTTAAAGAATCTTTTGGCACCAAGGGGCCGCGTCTTTCTACGCAGATCGGTTTAGCCGGCCGGTATTTAGTAATTATGCCGCTGGATAAACAGGGAGGGATCTCTCGGCGCATTGAAGATGAGGCTGAACGCAGGCGCCTGCGCGATATTTTTAAAAAAATTAAACTGCCGGATCCGGTTGGTTTTATCGTACGCACCGCAGCCAGCGGCCGCAGCGAGCAGGAGTTAACCCGGGATGCGCAGTTTCTCCATAAGCTCTGGAAACGCCTTGAGAAAAATGCCCAAGGCAAAAGCGCTCCGGCTTTAGTTTATGAGGAGTATGATCTAACCCTGCGGGCAATCCGCGATTCTTTTACCGAAGATGTTACCAAGCTTCTGGTAGACTCTAAACCTGAATTTTACCGCATCCAGAATTTTATGCGCACTTTTTTAAGCTATCTTTGTAAAAAAGTTGAATTTTACAGAGGGGATGACCTTTTTGGCGCCAAAGACGTAGAAAAACAGATCAATCATATTTTCGAAAGCCATGTTTATATGAAGTCCAAGGCGTATTTAATTATCGAACCCACCGAAGGACTGGTGGTTATTGATGTCAACAGCGGAGGATTCAAGAAAAAAGTCAATCAGGAGGATATGGCTTTTAAAGTAAATGCCGAGGCGGCAGTTGAGATTGCCCGACAGCTGGTTTTGCGCGATCTGGGCGGCATTATCGTGATTGATTTTATTGATATGGAGCGGGAAGGCCACCGTCGGGAACTGCTGAGCATCTTCAAAAAAGCCTTAGAAACCGACCGGGCAAAGTATGATATTTTAGGGATCTCTAAATTCGGAATTGTGGAGATGACCCGCGAACGGATCCATAAAACAGTGCAGATGCTTTCTTTTCATCCTTGTCCGTATTGTAAGGGCAGGGGCAAGTTGCGTTCACCTCAAACCATGGGAATTTTTGCCTTAAAGGAGCTTAAGCGTTATTTAAGAGGTAAAACCCTAAAACAGGTCTCCGTCACCATGGCTAGCCCTGTGTGTGATGAAATCCTCAAAGATAAGGAGGCCCTGCGCGTACTTGAGCACAAATACAGGACAAAGATCAACCTTATCTCAAACCCCACCGCGCACCTAGAAGACATCAAAATAGCTTGACCCTTCAGTTTGTCGGGTATATAATATAAAGTTCAAATCAAGGAAGCATTCCCTTTTAATTTATTTTTTCAGGAGGCAGTCAAATGTATGCAATTATTGAAGTTGGAGCTAAGCAATACAGTGTAAAGAAGGATGATGTTATTGAGGTGAATAAGCAGGTAGCCGTAAAAGGAGATAATCTGGTCATTGATAAGGTTTTATTAGTGGTTAAAGACAAGAAAGTGGAGATCGGCACTCCTTATGTTAAAGGCGCCAAAGTTGAGGCAGTAGTCTTAAAACAAACCTTTGGGGAAAAAACTACAGCTTATAAATATAAGCGCAGAAAGAATACTCACTGGCAAAAAGGCCACCGCGCTCAACTTACTGAGCTGAAAATTAAATCTATTGATTTAGGAATTTAAGTGTTCATTGACAGCGCAAAAATTCAGGTCCGGGCAGGAAACGGCGGCCAAGGCTGCCGCAGCAAATTTCGCGATAAATTCCAACGCTTGGGAATTCCCGACGGTGGAGACGGAGGCAAGGGTGCCGATATTATTATTCAGGCAGATCATAACTTGTTTACGCTTCTGGATTTTCAGCATCACCGGCATTTTTTTGGGCTCCACGGCGGCTACGGCACCAGTAACCATAAAAAAGGCAGAGGCGCACCCGATATAATTATCCGCGTGCCACAAGGCACAATTATTAAAGACGCGGCCACGGATTCTGTTTTACGTGATTTAAGTATTGATGGTGAGCAGGTTATTGTCGCCCGCGGAGGAAAAGGCGGGATCGGCAATTGGCACCGCAATAATCCCACTGACGGAGATCCGGGAGAAGAAAAAATAATTATCCTGGATTTAAAACTTCTGGCGGATGTGGCGGTAGTCGGATTTCCTAACGCCGGTAAATCTACATTGATTGCGGCCATCTCTAACGCGCATCCGAAAATTGCCGCGTATCCTTTTACGACAACCGCGCCGATTTTAGGCGTAGCCATTAGTACGCATAAAAAATTTGTGATTGCCGATATTCCCGGTTTAATCGAGGGGGCTTCGGAAGGCCGCGGCTTAGGGGATAAATTTTTAAAGCATATTGAGC
>PCWB01000001.1:0-17802 GCA_002796135.1 Candidatus Omnitrophica bacterium CG11_big_fil_rev_8_21_14_0_20_41_12 | reverse complement strand
ATAAATTTAGAATTAAAGAATTACAGCAAGGAGATTTATAAAAAGCCCCAGGTAATTTGCGCCAATAAAATGGATCTTGAGGGCGCCGAAGCTAATCTAAAAAAATTTAAGAAGCTGGTTAAGAAGCCGGTTTATCCGATTTCTGCGCTGAATAAAACGAATTTAAAGGAGTTAATCGATGCGGTTGCAAAAAAAGTATAGAAGAGTTGTGGTTAAGATCGGCTCAAGCATATTCGCCGCCGGTAAATATAAGCTGGATACTGCTTTACTTAGTAATATTGCCAAACAGATCTGCGGCTTAATCCAAGCAGGGCATGAGGTGGTGCTGGTCTCATCCGGAGCCATTGCCATCGGCATGAAAATTTTAAAAATATCCAACCGTCCTAAAGATTTAGCGTCTCTGCAGGCAACTGCGGCCGTGGGGCAGCATGAGCTCATGCACATTTATAAGCTGGCGCTTAAGCGCTGCGGTATAAATTGCGCGCAGTTGCTCTTAACCTGGGATGATTTTTCCAACAAACGTTACCAGAATGCAAAAAATACATTAAACACTCTGCTTAAACTAAAAAGTGTGCCGATCATCAATGAGAACGATACGGTAGCCACCGAAGAGATCAAGTTCGGCGACAATGATAAGCTTTCAGCTTTGGTTGCGGTCTTGGTTGATGCGGACCTGCTGATCATTCTTTCTGATGTCGACGGACTTTTAGGTAAAAACAAAAAAGTTGTCTGTCTGGTGCCAAAGATTACCGAAAGCATAAGATCTTTAGCCTGTTCGACCAATAAAAGAACCTGCGTCGGCGGCATGATCACCAAGATCCAGGCTGCCCAGATTGTGGTTGATTCCGGAATTCCTTGTGTTATTGCTAACGGAAAGAAAAAAGGAATTATTAGCCAGGTGGCTAAAAATCCTTTTAGCTGTGGAACAATATTTTTACCAGTTAAAAAATGAAACAAAGTCTTAAACAAAAGATAGAGGGTATCGCCAAACAAGCACAAAAGGCATCAAGAGCGCTTGCAGTTTTGCCTGCTCAAGAAAAAAATAAAGCGCTTGTCGATATGGCTGCAGCTTTATTGAAGAATAAAGCGGTAATTTTAAAAGCTAATAAAAAAGATTTAGCCGGCGCTGCTAAGCTGGGCAAGGCATTTCTCGACCGGCTCACTTTAAATCCGACAAGAATTAAGCAGATGGCAGATTCGCTGCTTGAGGTGGCTAAGTTAAAAGATCCGCTCGGTGAAACTTTAGCAGCATGGAAGGCGCCCAGCGGATTAAAAATTAAAAAGGTGCGCTGTGCGATCGGGGTGATTGCGATAATCTATGAATCCCGCCCTAATGTTACCTCAGACTGTATCGGGCTTTGTTTTAAAAGCGGCAATTCGGTAATCTTGCGCGGGGGCAGTGAGTCGCTAAATTCAAATTTGGCAATTTTCAATGTGCTCAATGCGGTGATCAAAAAGCGCGGGATTATCGACGGAACAATTAACTTAATTGATACAGGTGAGCGTAAGGCTATAGATATTTTGTTGAAGCTGAAT
Organism: Candidatus Omnitrophica bacterium CG11_big_fil_rev_8_21_14_0_20_41_12; assembly: GCA_002796135.1. Taxonomy (GTDB): domain Bacteria; phylum Omnitrophota; class Gorgyraeia; order Gygaellales; family Profunditerraquicolaceae; genus UBA6249. The sequence goes on along the minus strand of PCWB01000001.1, from coordinate 16,266 downwards.
AATTATATTGATCTGGCGATGCCCCGCGGCGGAGAGGAATTAATTAACAAAGTAGTTAGATTTTCGCGCATACCGGTGATCAAACATTATAAAGGCATCTGCCATGTTTATGTTGATGAAGGGGCGGATTTAAATATGGCCCAAAGGATTTGTTTTAATGCTAAGGTGCAGCGGCCGGGAGTTTGCAACGCCATGGAAAGCATGCTGGTGCACCGGGATGTGGCGGTAAGATTTTTACCGGGGATGCTTAAGCAGTTTAAAGAGGCAGGGGTTGCGATCCGCGGATGCCCGTTAACGTGCAAGATTGCCAAGTGGGCTAAGTCGGCGACTGAAAAAGATTATCGTACGGAGTATCTTGATTTAATTTTATCAGTTAAAGTTGTAGATGATTTGGATGAGGCGGTTGAGCACATTAATAATTACGGTTCGCATCATTCAGATAGTATTGTCACGGATAATTCCGGAAACGCTAAAGAATTTTTAAAGAGAGTGGATTCAGCCTGCGTTTATGTGAACGCCTCAACCCGTTTTACCGACGGGAATCAGTTCGGGATGGGCGCGGAGATCGGTATTTCAACGGATAAATTACATGCCCGCGGGCCGATGGGCTTGGAAGAATTAACCACTTATAAATATATGGTATTTGGCTTGGGCCAAATCAGACTATGAAAGTCGGTATCCTTGGAGGAACATTCAATCCGGTACATATCGGCCACTTGATTTTAGCCGAGGAAGTAAGAGAAAAGCTAGGGCTGGATAAGGTTATTTTTATTCCGACAGCTTTACCGCCGCATAAAGATGATGTGGATATTGCTCTGGCATGCGACCGCTTGAAGATGCTAAAAGAGGCGATTAAGGGAAATAAGTTTTTTGCAGTTTCAGATATTGAAATCAGGCGCCAGGGCCGCTCTTATACCATTGATACGTTAAGAGAATTAAAAAATAAATTTGCTTTGGATGAGCTTTATTTTATTATTGGTAGCGACCTGCTTAAATATTTAAATGAGTGGAAGGACCTTAATGAAATAAATAAAATGGTCAAGTTTGTGGCAGCGACGCGCCCGGGATATCCGCTGGAGCAGATCCCGGCGCATATTCAAAAACTTGCGATTCGGGCGGTAGATGTTTCAGGGTTTGAGGTCAGGGAGTGTATTAAAGGAAATAAGTCGTTTAAGTATCTGGTGCCGGATAGAGTTTTTAATTATATTAATAAGAGGAAATTATACAGATGAGAATAAAGATTGCTCCGTCGGTATTATCAGCAGATTTTTCTAAGCTTGGCGCAGAACTAAAGAAAGTTGAACGCGCCGGCGCGGATTTAATCCACGTGGATGTGATGGACGGGCATTTTGTCCCGAATATTACCATCGGGCCGGTGGTCGTAAAATATCTGCGCAAAGCAACTTCGCTTCCTCTGGATGTGCACTTAATGATCGAGAATCCGGCTAAATACGTGGATGATTTTGTCAAAGCCGGAAGCGATATGATCACTGTGCATATTGAGACCCTTGGCTTGGGAGAGCTAGCGGCGATCGCCAAAAAATTAAAAGCTAAAGGCGTAAAACTCGGGATTTCTTTGAATCCGGCAACTCCGTTGGCAAAAATCAAAAAGACATTGCCTCTGGTGGATTTTGTTTTAGTGATGTCGGTTAATCCGGGCTTTAGCGGGCAGGCCTTTATTCCGGGAGCAATCAAAAAAGTAAAAGAGCTGCGGGCAATTTTTAAAAAAGATATCTCCGTTGACGGAGGCATCAATCATCAAACAGCAAAACTTGTCCGAGACGCCGGAGCCAATATTCTGGCAGCTGGTTCATATATTTTTGGGGCGAAAAATACTAAAAAGGCAATTAACAGCTTAAGACGGGGGAGCTAATAATGAGCAATACTATTTCACAGATTAAATTCGGCACCGACGGATGGCGCGCAATTATCGCCGACACTTATACTTTGGAGAATGTTAAAATTCTTGCTCAGGCAGTCGCGGATTATCTGGGCCAAGGCAAGAAAGCTGCGGTTGGTTTTGATACGCGTTTTATGTCCGATAAATTTGCACTAGTTGCGGCAGTTGTTTTAAAAAGCAATAATATCGATGTAATTCTCTCTGATCAGCCCACGCCTACCCCGGCACTTAGCTTTGTGGTGAAAACGCGCAAGCTGGATTTAGGGATTATGATCACGGCTTCGCATAACCCGGCGGAATATAACGGTTTTAAAATTAAGAACTCCTCAGGCGGCGGAGCCAGTTCAGAGCTAACTAAAGAGGTCGAGGGCTTGCTGGGCAAGACGCCGGTAAAGGATGATGCTGCACCTGATTCAATTAGCAAGGTCGATATCATCAAAGACTATATCAAGTTTATCCGCAATTATATTGATTTAAAGAAAATTAAAAATAAAAAGTTTAAGGTTTTAGTTGATTCGATGTATGGCTCAGGAGACAGTTTTATCGCTCAGGTTTTAAAAGGCACCAAGATAAAGATTGAATTTATGCGCAATACGATTAACCCTTCTTTTGACGGAGGCAGGCCGGAGCCGGTTGAGGATAATTTAGAAGTGTTAAAAGCGCGCGTAAAAAAAGAAAAGTTTGATTTAGGTATTGCCCTTGACGGAGATGCCGACAGGATCGCCGCAGTTGCTCCCGGAGGAGTATTTATCCATCCACAGAAGATCTTAGGTTTATTAGCATTACATTTGAATCAAGACCGCCACTGGAGCGGAGGATTAGTGAAAACTATCTGTGGAACAACGATGATGGATAATATCGCAAAATCTTTAGGGATTAAGCTTTATGAAACTCCCGTTGGTTTTAAATATATTTCTGATCTGATGGAGACCGAAGACATTGTTGCCGGAGGAGAAGAGGCAGGCGGCATGGGAGTTAAAAATTATATTCCTGAGCGGGATGGCACAATGGCGGGTTTACTATTAATTGAGATGATGGTTTACCGCAATAAAAATATGCTGAAGATCTTAAATGAAACCGAAAAGAAATTCGGGAAATATTATTATGTCCGGCAGGATTTTCATTTGAGCCAGCGGGTTGAGCCGAAAAAAGAGAATTTACCGAGAGAGCTTTTGGGTAAAAAGGTTGTCGAGATCAAAGATTACGACGGAGTCAAGCTGATTTGTGAAGATGAGAGCTGGCTGATGTTCCGCGGTTCAGGCACGGAGCCGATCATGCGCACTTATGCCGAAGCAAGAAGCCTGGCTCAGGCAAAGAAGTTGTTGGCGCTGGGCAAAGAGATAATTTTAAAAGAGGGAGTATAGAAACAATGTATTTATACTGCGAGCAAATTCAAATGGAAAGGGGGAAGCCAGATCATATAATTTCGAATATGAGATGGCTGATATTGAACGATTATTAAAATAATTAATTTAAACTAAAACATACAAAAAAATAAGGAGTAATTTGAAATGTCAGACTCAAGAGAAGAATTAGAGCAGATGTACAATGAAAGTATTAAGGTTTTAAAGGAAGGCCAAGTAGTTAGCGGCAAAATCGTTGAAATCAGGAGCAAGGAAGTCCTGGTGGATGTAGGATTTAAATCCGAAGGTATTGTGGCAATCACTGAGTTTAGCACCGCGGATTTAGAGATCGGCAAAGAGATGGAGTTTTTACTGGAGACCATGGAGAACGACGCAGGGGTTATGACTTTATCCCGTGAAAAAGCCATGCGCATGCGGGGTTGGGATAAAATCGTCAAACTTTCCAATGACGGCACTCTGGTTGAGGGTAAGCCGGTGAAGAAGGTCAAAGGCGGATTCCTCGTCGATTTTATGGGGATCGAAGGATTTTTACCCAGCTCGCTTTCTTCTTTCCGTAACATTGCTGATAAAGATATCTTGTATAAGATATTCAAATTCAAAATCGTGAAAGTCAATAATTTACGCCGCTCAATCATCGTCAGCCGCCGCGAAGCAGTGCAGGCAGACCGCGATGTCGCCAAAGGCAAGATCTGGGGTGAGCTAAAGATCGGAAATATTTATCCCGGATTGGTCAAGGCGATTACTGATTTCGGAACTTTTATTGATTTAGGCGGAGTTGACGGCCTGTTGCATATCACGGATATGTCCTGGTCGAAGATCAGCCATCCTTCTGAAATTGTGGCCATCGGGGATAAGATCGAAGTGATGATTTTAAACCTTGATCAGGCTTCGGGTAAAGTTTCGCTAGGCCTAAAACAAAGGCTTGCTGATCCGTGGAAAGATATCGAAAACAAATTCACCATTGGAACCAAGATCAAAGGTAAAGTGGTAAATATTTTACCTTATGGAGTATTTGTGGAGCTGGAGAAAGGTATTGAAGGCCTGATCCATGTTTCGGAGATCTCCTGGACCAAACGCGTGAATAACCCGGGCGAGATGTTTGCCGTCGGAGATATGGTGGAGACTCAGATTCTTAGCGTGGAAAAAGATTCGCGCAGGATCTCGCTGAGCTTAAAACAATTGGAGCAGAATCCGTGGATGGAAGCGGAATCACAATATCCGGTGGGCACAACGGTATCCGGCAAGGTGCGCGGTTTTACCGAATACGGAGCATTTGTGGAGCTGGATTCTAATCTTGAAGGTATGATCCATGTTTCGGATATCTCCTGGACCAAGAGGGTTGGGCATCCGCAGGATGTTTTAAAAAAGGGGCAGAAGGTGGATGTGTCTGTGCTTTCCGTCGATGCGACTAACCGCAGGATTGCTCTGGGATTAAAGCAGCTGCAGGATAATCCCTGGCCGAGGATTGCGGAAAAATATCCTCTGGATACGCAATTAGAGGTTGAGGTATCAAGTTTGACTGAGTTCGGCGTGTTTGCCAAGATCGATGATGACCTGGAAGGGCTGATCTATTCCAGCGAAATCGAAAAAGATTCAGTTGCAAATCTAAAACCCGGGGATAAAATAAAGGTGAAAGTAATTAAGGTGGATGTGGAGCAGGCCAAGATCGGCTTGACTGCGCGTTTGTAATGGATATCGAAAAACAGTTAGAGATAATTAAAAGGGGCGCTGTAGAGATAATCTCTGAGGAGGAGCTTCGTAAGAAGCTTGCTCTCAGTATTAAATCGCGGCGCCCCTTAAAAATTAAAGCAGGTTTTGATCCGACGGCTCCTGACTTGCATTTGGGCCACACGGTGCTTTTGCGCAAGCTGCGTCAGTTTCAGGATTTAGGCCATGAGGTTTATTTCCTGATCGGAGATTTTACCGGCCAGATCGGGGATCCTTCCGGCCGCTCTGAGATTAGAAAGCAACTTTCTAAGCAAGAAGTAGCTCGAAATGCCCAAACCTATAAGAAGCAGGTCGCTAAGATCCTGGATATGCGTAAATTAAGGGTTGTTTTTAACAGTAAATGGTTTGAGAAAATGTCTGGGGTGGATATCCTTAAGCTTACTACCCATTCTTCGGTTTCCCGGATGTTGGATCGTGATGATTTTAAGAAACGTTTTACTGCCGGAGAAAATATTTCGATTTTAGAATTCCTCTACCCATTGATGCAGGGGTATGATTCGGTGATGCTAGAAGCTGATGTGGAAATCGGGGGAACGGATCAGATTTTCAACCTACTGGTTGGCCGCGAATTTCAAAAAGATTTTAATCAGCCGCAGCAGGTTATATTGACTATGCCGTTATTAGAAGGCACTGATGGCATACAGAAGATGAGTAAATCTTATGGTAATTACATCGGCATCAACGAATCCGCCAAAGAAATATTTGGTAAAATCATGTCCATTTCCGACGAGCTGATGCTTAAATATTATGAATTGTTAACCGATGAAGATCTATCTAAGGTTAAAACGTTGCATCCTAAAGAGGCCAAAGTAAATTTAGCCAAGATTATAATCTCGCAGTATCATTCTGTGCAGGCTGCAGAAAAAGAAGCAGAAGAGTTTACCCGCGTTTTTTCTCAAAAAGAAATTCCTCAGGAAATGCCGAAGTTCAAAACTGACGGCAAGAAAACTGTTCTGGCTATTCTCACTGAAAGTAAAATAGTCGCCAGCGGTAATGAAGCGCGCAGGCTGATCAAGCAGGGGGCAGTAAGTTTTGAGAATGAAAAGATAGAAAAAGATGATTTCATCCCCCAAAAAAGCGGCATCCTTAAAGCCGGCTCCCGCAGATTCTTAAAAATAATCTGTTAGATTTCCCCTCGAGTTACGTCAATTGTAGTAAAGAGTAATCAAGCCAAGTGAAATAATAAAGAAAGAATCACCTTGACAATATTATTTTTATACGTTATATTATATATAGGTTATATCTTATAATATATGGAAAACTCTATTAGGCAGGTTCAAAAAAAGGTACTTAAAATATTTGCTAGGAAAAGCTCAAGCTTTGCTTTAGCCGGCGGCACAGCTTTAGAGTTATTTTATTTACATCATAGATTTTCGGTTGATTTAGATTTCTTTTCTACCAGGTATAACATCCCGGAGATTAGTAAGATAATTTTAGAATTGAAGAAAGATTTTAAAGGCGTTAAGCTTGAATCAGAGCTGAAAATTTTAGGAAAGGCAAAAGTAAGGTTTTATTCTATTCCTATTAAGGGGAACAGGCAGTTAAAGCTAGACTTTGTTGAAGATGTCATCTCTAAAAGCCCTAAGATCAGTAAGTTCGGGGGTATCTCTATTTACAGCGTAGAGGATATATATTTCCATAAAATTGTGGCCATTACCGGGATGCGTCAGGATGAAGATCAGGTAGGCAGGAAAATGATGCAGGGACGCAGACAATCAAGGGACGTTTTTGATATCTATATGCTTTCAAAAAAAATAAAACCACTGCATATTTTTATGAAAAAAATACCCGCGGTTTTGCAAAGGGGAATGGTTCATTGGTATCGCACTTTTTCTCGCCAAGATTTAAAGCTGGCTTTATTAGATCTAGATATATATGATAAAAAATTCAACGCAAGAGAAATGGTTATCTATCTTGAGAAGGAAATAAAAACGTTTATTAGTGAGGCGATAGAATGAAGATAAAAATATCGAAATATTTCTGGGATTTGAATAAACGGGCCCTAGAGGAAACGGCCAGCATTCTTAATGATCCCGGGCATTCGAGATTTCCTGCGCGTATGGTTACCTTTCTCTCGCGCTGCGATAAGCCGGCAGAAGTATTTTCTGTATTGAATAAGCCGAAATTCATTGAGAGCTGGCCTAAGGTAAAACAATATTGGAATAAGTTTGAGAAACAATCGGATTTTCGTGATTGGTGGCAGACTATCTATGAGGGCCTTGTTGGTGATAGTAAAAAAATTACATACTCTAAAGATAGCTATTCGGAATCTTTCAAAAAGATTGGAGATGAAATAAGGGGTAATCGAATAGCAAAGCAAATGAGTCAGTCTGAATTAGCGTTAAAAGTTGGCATGAAACAGCCGAATATTTCTAAGATTGAGGAAGGCAAGATGAACATTACATTATCTACACTGATGCGTATATGTAAGGCACTAGAGATTAGTAATCTTGCTTTATTAAAATGAGCCGGCTACTGGAGGAAAGGAAGGGTTTAATTATGAGAATAAAGACTAATGATTCAAATATGCCTATAGGAAAACTTACTAGGATTAAGGATTTTCTGCCAACGCCGGCAGAATTGGTAACTTCTGAAAAGACAGTTAAAATTACCATAGCACTTAATAGGAAAAGTGTTGAGTTTTTTAAGCATCAGGCTCAGCAGTATCATACGAAATATCAGAAGATGATCCGGGAGTTTTTAGATAAATACGCAATGCAGTATTCTTAGTAGTAGAGGCTCGGGTTAAAAGTAAAAAATATTGACTATTTACTAAAATGGTATATACTTCTAATTAGTAATACTAATCTGGAGGATTGTACGAATGAAGAATATCAAAAGAATCCTAGACCTGAGGCTTCCTAGCCATCAATCTGCGTTTTTATGGGGAGCCAGAAAGACGGGTAAGTCTACGTACTTAAAGGAAAGATTTCCGGGGAGCATAGTCTATGATTTTCTCAAAACGGATCTGTTTCTGGAAATGTCAAAAAACCCGTCACTTTTGCGTGAGCAGCTCTTGGCTAAAGAGCTGTCTGAACTTAAGAAACCAATCATACTTGATGAGGTGCAGAAAGTTCCACAGATGTTGGATGAAGTGCATTGGCTGATAGAAAATAAAGGTTTAAGGTTTGTGCTTTGCGGCTCAAGTGCCAGAAAACTGAAACTAGGCCATGCGAATTTATTGGGTGGCAGGGCATGGCGTTATGAATTATTCCCATTTGTCAGCAGGGAAATATCAAGATTCAATCTGTTGCGAGCCTTGAATCACGGACTGATACCTTTCCATTATTTACAGAATGATTCTGACTGCAGGAAATCGTTAGAGGCTTATGTACAGGATTATTTACGCCAGGAGGTTTTTGCTGAGGGCCTAACACGTAATATTCCCGCGTTTTCAAGATTCTTTGAAGCTTTTGGTTATGCACATGGCGAGATTACTAATTATACTAATATCGCCCGCGAATGTGGCGTTGATTCTAAAACAGTTAAGGAGTATTACCAGATACTTATAGATACGCTTTTGGCTATAAGAGTGGAGCCGTTTAAGAAAAGACAATCACGGCAGGTTATCACTAAAGCTTCTAAATATTATATGTTCGATGTCGGTGTTGCCGGTTACTTGACAAAAAGAAATTTAGGGAAAGAAAAGGGCGCTGAATTCGGGAAGGCGTTTGAACATTTTTTGCTTATGGAAATGACTGCTTATAGGTCTTATGCGGGGAAGGATTTCGCGATAAATTTCTGGAGGACAAAATCAGGGATGGAGGTAGATTTTGTCTTGGGCCAGGGTGAGATGGCTATAGAAGTAAAAGGAACTTCTCGGATTGATGGAAAAGATATGAATGGCCTAGGGGCTTTTATGCAATCGTGTTCTCCAAAAAGAAGTATTCTAGTTTGTAATGAAAAAGAGAAAAGGCTGCATGGAAAAATTGAAATATTACCCTGGAGAATTTTCTTAGAACAACTATGGCAAGGGAAGATATTGTAAAATACCCTCGTTTTTTCACGTTTTTTAAGGAAAACGCTTTAATTTTTGGGGATTTAGAGATATAATCAACAATCATGCTTTGGACGATAGTAGGTATTCTGGCTGCTATTCTAACCACTTTTTCTTTTATCCCACAGATTATCAGGTCTCTTAGGACTAGATCTGTTAAGGATGTCAGCCCAATTACTTTATTTCAGCTTTCTACCGGTGTTTTATTATGGATGCTTTATGGGATTTCTCGCAAAGATCCGATAATCATCTTCGCAAACGCTGTAACCTTAATTACTTTAGCTGTGTTAATATATTTATATTTTAGATACGGCTTGCCTACCGGCAGGCAGGGAGGCTGATTAAATGAAAGGAATAATTCTGGCAGGCGGTAAGGCTACGCGGCTTTATCCGATAACTAAAGGTGTCTGTAAACAATTATTGCCGGTTTATGATAAGCCGATGATCTATTATCCTTTATCGGTATTGATGCTGGCCGGAATCAAAGATATCCTGATAATTTCAACCCCGAAAGACACCCCGAGATTTAAAGACCTGCTCGGCGATGGCCGCAGCTTAGGGATTAAACTTTCTTATAAAGTTCAAGCTGAACCCAAAGGAATAGCTCAGAGTTTTATTATTGCCGAGGATTTTATAGGGGGCGATAGTGTTTGCTTGATCCTCGGAGACAATATATTTTATGGCCAGGATCTCACAGGATTACTTCAGCAATCGGCCAAGCTGAAGAATGGTGCGGTAATTTTCGGTTATTATGTCAAGGATCCCCAGCGTTATGGTGTACTTGAATTTAATAAGAGATCTAAAGTGATTTCAATTGAAGAGAAACCTAAAAAATCCAAGTCAAGCTGGGCAGTTGCAGGATTATATTTTTATGATAATAAGGTAGTTAAGATTGCTAAGAGTATTAAGACTTCTGCAAGAGGAGAGCTTGAGATTACTGCGGTAAATAACGAATACATTAAAAGAGGCAAGCTCAAGGTGGAATTGCTTGGCCGCGGCCATGCCTGGCTTGATACCGGTACCTATGAATCACTAATCGATGCTTCAATTTTTATTAAAACGATTGAAGACAGGCAGGGATTAAAGATTGGCTGCATTGAAGAGGTGGCTTATCGTAAGGGCTATATAACTAAGAAGCAGCTGCTTAGGCTTGCGCATGGCGTACCTACTGCTTACGGTGAATACTTAAAAGATTTACTCAAAAATGAATAAAAAAATATTAATTTTAGGAAAAGGTTTTATCGGCGAGAAATTGCAAAAAGAGCTTGATTGTCAAATTGATGGTTCAATGATCAATAGTTTTAGCGATGCTGAAAAGCTGGTAAAAAAGTATGATCCTAAAATAATCATTAATTGTATTGGAATCACCGGCAGGCATAACGTCGATGACTGCGAGCTGGAGAGAGATGCAACTTTATTGGCGAATAGTTTTGTTCCTATAATATTGGCAGAGGCATGCTTACGTAATAACATTAAGCTGGTGCATATAAGTAGCGGATGTATTTTTAATTATGATTATAAGAAAAACAAACCGATAAAAGAGAGTAGCCAGGATTATTTCTTCAGATTATTTTATAGTCGTAGCAAGATTTATGCCGATCGAGCCCTTGAAGCGCTTACTCGGGATTATAATATTCTTATTGCCAGGATTCGCATACTTCTGCTCAATGCTAAACATCCTAAAAATGTGTTAGATAAACTTATAAAATACAAAAAAGTTATCGATATTCCTAATTCTGTAACTTATATCCCAGATTTTATTAAAGCTATTAAACATCTGATAAAGATTGACGCTCGCGGTGTCTATAACGTCGTGAATAAAGGTGGTTTACGTTATCCCAAACTTCTGCGGATGTATCAGAAATATGTCCCGGCGTTTAAATTCATGGTGATTTCGCCGAAGAAATTAGGATTAGTCAGAACTAATTTGATTTTATCTACAAAAAAATTAGAGAAAACCGGTTTTAAGGTGAGGAAAATTGATTCGGTTCTTGAAGAATGCGTAAAAGAATACCTAAAATCATAGTTACCGGCGGAGCCGGTTTTATCGGAAGCGCCTTTGTAAGACTATTATTGAGGGGACTGTCCCCAAAGGGGAGTGTCCCCTCAATTATTGTGATCGATAAACTTACTTATGCGGGGGATCTTAAGCGTCTTGAAGAGGAAAAAGGAAAATTTAAATTTTACAAAACCGATATCTGTAATAAAAAACAGCTAGAAGCGATTTTTGCTAAAGAGAAGCCGGATATTGTTGTGCACTTTGCTGCTGAAAGCCACGTTGACCGTAGTATTAATGATGCTACTTCGTTTATTGAAACTAATATCAAAGGCACGCAGGTAATTATGGATCTTAGCCGTAAATTCGGCATAGATAAATTTATTTTTATCTCCACCGACGAGGTTTATGGTGAAATTGCCAGTGGTAAGTTTAATGAAAATTCTCCGATTAAACCGAATAGCCCTTATGCCGCTTCTAAAGCGGCTGCGGATCTTTTGGTGCAGTCATATATTCGGACTTATAAAATTCCCGCATTAATTATCCGTCCGTCCAATAACTACGGACCTTGGCAGTATCCGGAAAAGTTGGTTTCGCTGGCGATCTTAAGAATAATAGAAGGTAAAAATGTTCCGGTTTACGGAAGAGGCCAGAATGTACGTGAATGGCTTTATGTTGATGATTGTGCAAGAGGAATCCTGGCGGTTATGAATAAAGGTAAAATCGGCCAAGTTTATAATTTAGGCAGTACTTGTGAAAGCAGGAATATTGACACCGTTAAACTATTACTTAAAACCTTGGGTGTTAGCCTAAATAGATTAGAATTTGTTAATGATCGCTTAGGCCATGATCTAAGGTATAGTCTTGATTCCAAAAAGCTTAATCGAAAGATTGGGTGGAAACCCACCATTAAACTTACTGAAGGCCTTAAGCTTACCGTAGAATGGTCGCTTAAACATCAAGCCTGGCTTAAGAGTAAACTAAAGGATATTAATAAACTTTATAAATAGGAGAGGCAATGTCAGTTGTTATTGTCACAGGTTCATGCGGATTAATCGGTTCTGAAACCGTCAGTTTCTTTGCCGAAAAAGGCTTGGATATCGTCGGGATTGATAACAATATGCGCAAAAGTTTCTTTGGCCAAGACGGATCAATTCTCTGGAATAAAAAACGCCTCCAGAAACTGCATAAAAACTATCAGCATTACTCAACAGATATCCGCAATCAAAGTAAAATCAATGCAATCTTCAAAAAATATGCTAAAGATATTGTTTTAATCGTGCATGCCGCAGCCCAGCCATCGCATGATTGGGCGGCAAAAGATCCGATGGTTGATTTCGGAGTTAATGCCAATGGAACGCTGATTTTGCTTGAGGCTTATCGCAAATTTTGCGCAAATGCCGTTTTTATCTTTACCTCAACTAATAAGGTTTACGGCGATACTCCTAACCGGCTACCTTTAATTGAAAAAGAGAAGCGCTTCGAACTACCCGATGACCATAGATATTATAAAGGCATAGATGAGAGTATGAGTATTGACAATTGCCTGCATTCGGTTTTCGGCGCCTCAAAAGTTGCTGCGGATGTCATGGTTCAGGAATACGGAAAATATTTTCATCTTAAAACCGGTATATTCCGAGGAGGATGCCTTACCGGCCCGGCACATTCCGGGGCTGAGCTGCATGGATTCCTATCGTATTTAGTCAAATGCGCAGTAGCCAAACGTAAATATAAAATTTACGGTTATAAAGGCAAGCAGGTCAGGGATAACATCCATTCATTTGATTTGGTTAATGCGTTTGAGCATTACTTTAAGCATCCCCGCTATGGCGAGGTTTATAATATCGGCGGCGGAAGATTTGCTAATGTTTCGGTTTTGGAAGCAATCCAGATGTGCGAGAAGCTAACCGGTGAGAAGTTTAATTATGAATATATTGATACCAGCCGCATCGGCGACCATATTTGGTGGGTCAGCGATGTTTCTAAGTTTCAGGCGCATTATCCGGGGTGGCAGTATAAATTTGGGATAGAGGAGACAATCAAACAAATTTATCATTCCCAGAAAGAGTTAGTATGAAATATAAAACTTTACTGATTACCGGAGGCGCAGGATTTATCGGCAGCAACCTTGGGGTATATTTTAAGCGCAAATACCCGAAGCTAGAGGTTTTGGCTTTGGATAATTTGATCCGTCGGGGAAGTGAGCTTAATTTACCGCGGCTCAAAGAAAACGGGATTAAGTTTATCCGCGGAGATGTCCGGTATCCTAAAGATTTAAATCTGAAACATGATATTGATTTAATATTAGAATGTTCAGCTGAGCCTTCGGTATTGGCGGGGTATGAGAATCCGTCCTATATTATCGATACCAACCTTATGGGTACGGTTAACTGTCTTGAGCTATGTCGTAAGCGTAAGGCGGGAATGATCTTTCTTTCTACGAGCAGGGTTTATCCTTACGAAAAAATAAATGCTCTTAAGCGGATAGAAACAAATAGCAGGTTTGAATGGCCGGATTTTGCCGGTATAGATATGGATTTCTCTTTAACCGGGCCAAAAACTTTATATGGGGCGACTAAGTTAGCGTCGGAATTAGTTCTCCAGGAGTATATTACTGCTTACGGGATTAAAGCTATTGTCAACCGCTGCGGAGTGGTTGCCGGGCCATGGCAGTTTGGCAAAGTTGATCAAGGCGTTTTTACCTATTGGATGCTGGCGCATTATTTTAAAAAACCGCTTAAATATATCGGTTTTGGAGGTCAAGGGAAACAGGTGCGCGATCTTTTGCATGTTGATGATCTTTGCCGGTTAATTGACCTGCAGGTAAACAGTCTTTCTAAATTTAGTGGCAATACTTATAATGTCGGCGGGGGAAGAGAAGTGAGCCTTTCTTTGTCGGAAACCACTACACTTTGCAGAGAGATTACCGGTAATAAGATTAAAGTAGGCCGGGATTTGCGTAACCGCTCGGGTGATATCGCAATATACCTTACGAATAATAAGAAAGTTACCCAAGAATTAAAATGGAAGCCGCAGAAGTCTGCCTCAATAATTCTGAATGATATTTTTAACTGGATTAGAAGCAATGAGGCGCAGTTAAAAAAACTTTAACCAGAAAAGTAGACCTGAACTTAATTACCCACCGTTGTATTTCTTCCCTAACCGTTTATCTTTAATGCAATTACGTGGATTGGTTATGTTTTTATATTTGAAGTCACAAATTCCGATATTAATTCTGGGTGGAGTACGTTTTATTTAGTTAGATTTAGCCTCTTGTTACGTCTATTGGAGGTTTAAATGAATAAAAAAGAGATTGCGGTTGAAGTAGTGGCAACAAAGATTTTAGTGATAGGCGGTAGGAGAGTGATGTTGGATTGTGATTTGGCAAAGATGTATGGAGTAACTACAAAGAGGTTAAATGAGCAGGTTAAAAGGAACTTAAAACGGTTTCCTGCGGATTGTGTGCCACGAACATACACGGAAAGGAGGTTTGACCTTTCAAGTATGGTGCTGTGCGAAAGATGAGAGCAGGCCTCTCGCAATCGGCTGGCAAGAGCAGGTTGCAAACCACCTTAAGCGGCTGTGATTAAGAGTTATGGTCGTAAACGTTAAGGAAAAGACACGACGAGATTGTGTCAGGTAAGTGTTAGAGAGACGAACGCAAGTAAACCACTGATGAAGTATCGAAAGGAAATTGGAAGACGTCAGAACCGGAGGAAGTCTGACTGCGGGATAAATCCAGAGGAGACTTGCAAACTGTCTGGGTGGCGTCCGGTATAAAGGTGGCGTGACTCTAATGCGGGCTTTTGCATGGAACGTGGGAACCTGTCGCCTTGATGATAAGGGAGAAATCCAAGCGTGGACCCGTAAGGATGAGAGTACCGAGGCAAGGCACAGGGACGGATTACCCTGTAGTAGCGAAGAAGGCTGGCAATACAGCTGGAGCGAAGGGGGTAAATGGTCTTAGTTGTGTTCATAAACAACCAAATAATTGGGAAGATTAATGAAAACAACGAAGTCGTTTGATATATCGCCAGAGTTAGTGAAAGAAGCGTGGGGAAGGGTCAAATCGAATAAAGGTTCTGCGGGAGTTGATGAGGAAACAATCGAGCAGTTTGAAAACAAGCTTGAACAGAATCTTTACAAGATATGGAACCGAATGTCGTCAGGCGCATATTTTCCTCCACCAGTTAGGGCAGTAGGGATTCCGAAGAAAACAGGAGGCGAAAGGATACTGGGAATACCGACAGTAGCCGACCGAGTGGCTCAAACGGTAGCTAAGATGTGCTTTGAGCCAGCGGTTGAACCACATTTTGATCGAGACTCGTATGGATACCGTCCAAACAAGTCAGCGATTGACGCGGTCAGAGTAACAAGGGAAAGGTGCTGGAGGTATGACTGGGTTTTAGAGTTTGATATCAAGAAGTTGTTTGATACTGTTGACCATAAACTATTGATGAAGTTTATTAAGCACCATACAAATAGCAAATGGGTGGTGCTTTATATAGAGCGTTGGTTAAAAGCTCCCTTCGTCAAAGAAGATGGTACGTTGGTGGAAAGAACACAGGGAACGCCGCAGGGCGGAGTTATTAGTCCCGTGTTGGCAAATCTGTTTCTTCATTATGTTTTTGATACGTGGATGAGGCACGAATTCGCCAGTCTTCCATTTTGCCGGTATGCGGATGATGGAATAATTCATTGCAAATCGGAAAAGCAGGCTAAATATGTTAAAGACAAATTAGCCCAGAGAATGAGAGAATGGGGATTACAAATTCATCCAGATAAAACGAGGATTGTGTATTGTAAGGACGAAGACCGACGAGGCGAATATGAGAATATCAGCTTCGACTTTTTGGGCTTTACGTTCCGTCCGAGACTATCAAAGAATAAAGAAGGAAAAGTTTTTGTAAACTTTACACCGGCAGTTAGCGAAGAAGCATTAAAGGCAATAAGAAGGCAAGCCAGGAAGTACAAAATGCACTTGCGCTGCGATAAGACTTTAAAAGACCTTTCAAATTTATTTGACCCTATTTTACGAGGATGGGTGAATTACTATGGTAATTTTTATAAGTCAGCCATGTATCTTACCCTAGAGCATATTAATCGCAGACTTGTAAGATGGGTCATGAGGAAACATAAAAGGTTCCGAAGAAAACCTAAGGCTGCGGCTGAGTGGTTAAGAGAAGTAGCGAAACGAGAACCCAAGCTATTCGTTCACTGGCAAATGGGGATATATCCGATTGGGCCATAAGAGCCGTATGAGATGAGAGTCTCACGTACG
>PCWB01000018.1:423-3293 GCA_002796135.1 Candidatus Omnitrophica bacterium CG11_big_fil_rev_8_21_14_0_20_41_12 | reverse complement strand
TACCTTGGCCCTTGAAACATTAAATAGCTCTTTTAACCCTGCGATTAAACCGCGAACTCCTGTCTGAGATGCTACTTTGGTCGAGTCGGTTTCGGCAGAAACAACAGGTAAACCTGCAGGAGCTTTTGCAGAAGCAGTCTCGCCTGGATTGCCTATACCAAAGAGTTGCGCAAATAAAGAGGGTAAGCCCGTAAGGAATGTAGCCAGACCACTTAAAGTACTATTCAAGCCTGCTCGAACTGCCCCAAGCCCAATCCTTATCGCATTTATTGCGACGCCCCCCACGCCTGATATGTATTCACTCGCAGAAGTTAAGGTATCAAATATTCTCTCCAGTAATCTATCAGAAACGTCATTGCGATAAGCCGCAACCCCTGTGTCTTTGCGAGGAGTCCCGAACGTAGTGAGGGATGACGAAGCAATCTTGCCTTTAATATTTTTAACGAGTTTTTTAACTTTTGCCTCCATTTCATATTTCACAGCTTTCTCTCCTTTTAACGTATCAATTATGTCATTTATTTTCATTGATACATAAGAAAATGGGAGACCCATCATATGTGCAATATACCGTGCATAACGGACATTGCGATCCAAATTCTTTAAACCACGCATAGAAATAATACTTAATAGTTTGTTCAATAGAATTATACCGTAATCCTCATCCTCGCGGCGAAATGCTTTTTCAAGTAATTTAAATAGGCGGGCAATGCGATTGAAATCTATGGCTACCTGTTCTGCTTCTGTAAGATTTTCTAAGTTTTCGGCGGCGTTATTAAGAAGGTTACCTAATTTTGTATTAGACGACTGATTGGCTAAATTGCGGAGTGCCTTGGCAAGTTCGGAAATTGTCTGCGGCGGGCTGCGGGCATTTGCATTGCTGCCGTTAATAGAAGTGCTGTTTAAATCGCCTGTTGATATTGTCTTTCCCGTGTCCTTGCGAGGAGCCGCAGGCGACGGAGCAATCGCTCCTGCCCCATTATTCCTGCTTGCCGCGAACATAATTGCCGCTATAACTGCCACAGCTGCTAAACCAGCCAAACCATTGACACCATTAACCGCATTATTTAATGAATTTACTATTTCTCCAAAACTGGACAACCCATTAAATCCGTTATCTATATTACCCATGGATCCTGCTCCAAAAGAAGTGCCCATCATTAACCCACCAGCAACAAATCCTGACATTCCTGTGCCAGTAGTGCCGGTGCTATCGCTATCCGTGTTTCCATTAGCTTCTTTATTTGCGATAGACTTCATAGTGGAATCTGAGGTCCTAGCTTCTGCGTTAGCTGCATCAGGCGAGGTACTATGAACTTTTCTATTGAGACTGTCTAATTCTTTTCTAGAAAGCTCCTCGTCTTTATTAAATGCATCTCTATCTTTTTCACGGGCAATTACTACAATATTTCCATTAATTGTTTCCAAGTTTTTAAATTGAACTTTTCCTATTTTTATTTCTTCTTCGTTGGCGTAATCCTTAATTTTGCCATCTGTAGAAACGATATCTGTAACTTCTACAAACCCATCTTTTACACCTATTACATTTACATAATGCCCTTCCCCATTTTCCAGAATTTCGATAACGCTTATTGTTTTACCTTGATTTACCAACTCTCTCAAACTATCTTGATCAACTGCAAATGCATTTAAAATATTTCCCAAACCTAAATTTAGGCTTATTATTTTTGCATTGTGTATACCCATCAAAGAAGATATTCTGCTATCCGATGCTTTTATTTCACCCTTATATTCCTCTCTAACCGTTTCTTCAGTAAAGACATCCTCAGTAAGGGAATCAAAACAATGAACTCTGCCCGTTGGTAAATCACGTTTCTTAACTGTTTCTCTGTCTATTCTTTTATCTACTTCTCCTGCTTTTGCATTTGCTTCTCCTGCTTTTGCATTTGCTTCTCCTACTTTTGCTTCTATTTTTTCTATTTTTCTATGTAATTCGGCCATATCAGGATTTGTAATTATGGAGCCCGAAGTTCCCTTGGAAAGTTTAAGTTGGCTTAATTCTTCTTCACTTACTAAGGTGTAGCCAGCGCCTAAAAGAAATTCCTGATCAACATTGTCCACATATAAAACAAGCCTTTCAAATTTTCCAAAAAATTCTTCAAGCGATCCGTCAAATACTTCATTCTCGCCTTCGTAATTTGTATAGAAACCGGTTATCATAAGAGTTCCATTTTGCATACGGAGATCCCCTAACATAGTAAGCAGATCATATTCTAAGTAATCTACCATAGCGATTCTTAAGCCGGTTATTCTTCTATTTTCGTATAAATCAATAATAGCATGGCTTCCTTTTTTATTTGATTCTTCAAAAATGACCTGATCCTTAAAGAATTCTGCTTTCCCCACCGGTTCCTCACTATCAATAACTGCTTGTTTAAATCTCCGTATAGCTTCATTTTTTATACGCAGCGAATCTTTTAAGGACATTTCCTTATTTTTAGCAAACCACCCTTCTTCTTCCATTATTTCTTTTTCTGTTTCCCAAAGCCCAGGTTCCTTAGTTAAATCTAATTGCGCATTACCACCGTTCTTTAATCTAATTGCTATATTTTTAAGTGTCATTAGCTTTCTTTTCTCTTCTTCTTCGGGAGTCTTGGCCTCTCCAAGCTGCTCTGTCAATTTCCTTTCTCCACTTTCCATAAGAGTTTGTATAAGAGAATCGATGTCACTATCTAAGGTGGAAATTTTTTCTTTTAATAACTGCTTAAGCCGTTTTTTGGTCTCTTCAACAACAGGAGAATCTTTGATTTTGGGATTTTCCTTATGATTCTTACGTTTTCCAAAACCAAATGCCGCGGCACCTATTAATATTGGCAAAGCAACGCCACCGAATGCGTCATTTGTCGGCTCGC
>PCWB01000018.1:0-333 GCA_002796135.1 Candidatus Omnitrophica bacterium CG11_big_fil_rev_8_21_14_0_20_41_12 | reverse complement strand
AGCAGGAATCTGCTCCAGTTGGGCAATCTAAGGCAACTCCGGCTCAACAGTCTGCCAGCAGCCGGATAGTTGGAGCAAATGTAGTAGGATCTAGCACAACCACCGATACAACCGCTATTAATGCGGCCTTGCCGGTGTTACTTTTAAACAATATGCCCACGGGGGTTACTCCGGGGTCTAGATTAGATGCTTTAGGTCTTATTGGTGGCACAGTTACTGCGCACGGACCTCCGGCCTGGCTCACCCAAATCTTTCATTTTAGTACAGAAGTAGTTGTTATAGGTGCGATAGTAGTAGGTGTAGTGATAGCAATAGCGGTTATCATAGGTGCCC
>PCWB01000056.1 GCA_002796135.1 Candidatus Omnitrophica bacterium CG11_big_fil_rev_8_21_14_0_20_41_12 | reverse complement strand
TACTCGACTTATGTTTCAGATAACAGAAAAAAAGAAAAAAGATGTGGTCGCAAAATGCGACCACCTTAGCTTATTAAAGTTTTCTCATCAGTTACCGCATGCATTTACGGAGCAAGGAGTGGCTATGCTTTCTTCAGTGCTTAATAGTGAACGTGCTATAGAGGTTAATATTGCTATTATGCGGGCGTTTGTGCGGATGAGAGAGATATTGCTTACAAATAAGGATCTCGCCGTTGAAATCGAAACTCTTGAGCTTAAGTATAAGAATCATGATATGAAACTTGTAGAGTATGATAAGCATATAAGCGCAATTTTTGAAGCAATTAAACAGCTTATGGCACCTGCGCCTGTGCCGGAGAAGCCAAAGATAGGATTCCATCAATAAAAAAGGCAGGAATCGGGAGCAGCTATGATATGCAACCTCAAGGCTAGACTGTTTATGATTTTAATGATATAATTTTTTTGTGGATATATACAAATCTCTTGGCTGTTTTAAAGATCCCAAAGATTCTCGCGATATCCCAATGGGGTTAGTTTTACCCGTAGCCCCAATCCCAGTCAGTTTTGACTTCACTAAATCAATGAGTCCGGTTAGAAATCAAGGTAACGAAGGGACTTGTGTTGCCTTTGCTTCTGTCGTCGGAATTAAAGAATTCCAGGATAAAAAAGAATATCATAAACTAATCAGGCTTTCTCCGCGTTTTCTTTATAATTTGTGTAAAAAATTTGATGGTATTCCCTTTGAAGACGGCACCTATCCGCGTATTGCAATGAAGGTTTTATTGAATTACGGCACCTGCCATGAGTCACTTTGGCCCTACGTTTCTCAGAAAGAAAGCCTTCCTCTAAAGGGAGCGGATAAAGATGCGCTAAAGTTTAAGATTAAAGCTTATGCCAGGATTAAGTCCCAACTTGAAATGAGGCGCAGCCTAATAATTAATGGCCCTTTTGTTGCCGGAGTAGAAGTATATAAATCGTGGTTCACTGAAAAAGTAAAAAGAAGCGGTGTTATCCCGATGCCTAAACACACTGAAGATTTAGTTGGCGGACATGCTATTTGTATTGTGGGCTATGATGATAAAAGCGGCATTTTTAAGTTTAAAAATTCCTGGGGCGCGAATTGGGGAAACGATGGATACGGATATCTGCCTTATGAATATATCGAAAAATATTGCAGTGATGCCTGGAGCGCTACGGATTTGATTGAAAATCCCAAGACTCTGGCAAAGAAACTCGCACAGAATAAGGTGAAAAAATAGCCAACCTCCTTATTGACCTTTTAAAGATTTTAGTTGCATTAAGTTATCAAATATGTTAAACTCTAGTTATGAAATGGGAAAATTTCGTTAATAAATTCGCTGAATTGCCGGTAATCGATACTGAACTAATGCTTGCCGGAGTTAAAGATTCTAAGCCGGTTAAAGTTCAAATTAGCCGATGGCGTAAATCTGGTAAGCTTTTTCAGCTTAAGCGAGGATTTTATGTTCTATCTAAAACATACCGCAAAACATCTCTCTTTGAGCCGTATATTTCCTTTCTCTTAAAAAAGCCTTCTTATTTAAGTTTGGAAAAAGCATTAGAATATCATGGATTGATTCCTGAAGGGGTTCCGGTTTATACCGCGGTTACAAGCAAAAGAGCGGCAAAATTTAGCTCTGAAATTGGGGTATTTACCTATCGGCATATTAAACAGTCGCTTTTTTGGGGTTATGAATCGGTAACTTTAAATTCCCAAACTGGATTTATTGCTTTTCCGGAAAAGGCATTGCTTGATTTGGTTTATCTTCACGGAATGAATATTTCTCTTGAATATTTTGAAGGGTTGCGGTTACAACATGTTGATAAGCTTAATCCTGCAATCCTATTTAAATTTGCCGCTAAATTCAAAAGTTTAGGCATGCAACGTGTCGCCTCTGTTATTGTAAAATATATTGAAGATTATAAAAAAAGCGAGAAACAACTATGAAAGATTACTGTTTGGAATTAGTTTCAAAGCAAACATTGGCCAATGATAAGTTGAATGTAATGCGGGAATATTTACAGGCGTATATTTTAAAATGCATGCATGAATATGGTATGTTTCGTTTTACGGCATTCTTAGGCGGGACAGCGCTTAGGTTTTTATACGGTCTTGGCCGTTTTTCGGAGGATTTGGATTTTTCTCTTGTGCGTCAAGAAAGCGGGTATTCATTTGCTAAGAGTTTGTTACAAATGAAAGAGGACTTAATTGCTGCCGGCTATGCTGCTGAGGTAACTTACAATGATGAAAAGGTAGTAAACCACGCATTTTTTAAGTTTAGCGGCCTACTTTATGAGACAGGCCTTTCTCCGTTAAAGAGCCAAAAGTTTTCTATTAAGCTTGAAATTGATACAAATCCGCCACAAGGCGCTGGCTTGCAAACCCTAATTATTAATAAATATTTTCCGGTATCTTTTTTGGCGCATGATCTTGAATCGTTGTTTGCCGGAAAATTGTACGCTGTTTTAAGCAGGGAATACGTAAAGGGCAGGGATTATTTTGATCTTGGTTGGTATCTTTCAAAGTGGAAGGATTTAAACCCTAATTTAAATCTGCTTGCCAATGCTTTGCATCAGACTAAATGGAAAGAAGCTGTACCTACGAAGGATACCTGGAGACAGGTAGTCTATAAAGCAGTTTATAATATCGATTGGAATATCGTAAAAAAAGATGTGGAGAACTTTCTTGAAAATCAGGCTGATTTGGCAGTATTCACTAAAGAGAATGTGCTTGGGTTATTGTGAAATTAATCAAACTAAGAAATAATATTCGTAAACGTTTTATCGTCGCTGAATCTGATGCGCTGGTTATTGAGACAATTCAAACAGTAGAGAAACAGGGACAGGCCTCTTCGGGGTCCGTCCCCATTTCACGATCCGGCACTAAATTACGTATACTTAAACTTAGAGGCACCTGGCGCGCCAATGATTACAATGAGCTTTGCTTTGAGGCTACTGCACGTAAAGGCCCACCTGAAACCTATACCTTTAAAGGAAGTTGGAAACTAAATAAAAATCAACAGATTGAATATACATCTGAGGATGGCCGCGACAAATTAACCTTTAAGGGTTATTGGAATATATCTTCAACTAATCGCCTAGTTTATATGCTTGAAGGCAGCTCAACTTCGCGTTTTGAATTCAAAGTCCAGCTTGAGTCAGCCACTCTTTATCCTAAAAAAGGAGAGATTCGCTACCGTATTGGCATAGGTATTCAGCAAAGACGACTGAAGGCATCTAGCCAGTTACTTATTCTCTATGGTGAATGGAAGTTTGGCCGTAATTTAGGGCTAAGTTTCCAGATGGATTATGGCCGAGACAGGGTTAAATCAATAGAATTCGGGGCAGAAGTAACCTTTGGCCGGAATAAGGTAATTTTTGCGCTTAAAGACGAGCTTGGTAAGCCTTTAGGTATAACGATTACCTTGACTCATAAATTTCTGAAACTCATTGATACCGAAGCTTTTATCAGGCTTAAATCCCGCCAAAAGGAGCAGGCAATCGAAGCTGGAATTACCATTCCTTTTTAAACAAAAATTCATCATTTTTCTTGACTTTTTCGCCTTGCTTGATACACTATTTGTTCAATGACTGAACAGCCCCAAAAAGAAGAAACCCTCTTTATTTTCA
>PCWB01000011.1:5081-17346 GCA_002796135.1 Candidatus Omnitrophica bacterium CG11_big_fil_rev_8_21_14_0_20_41_12 | reverse complement strand
ATCGAATTTATTCATATTAGAGTTAATGATGGAATTGCGCCCCGTACTAAAAGCAGCTCCTTGCTCTCTAATTGGCAGCTGAATATTTTTTATCTCATTTAATTTAATGCCTACCTTATCCCTAATTATCCGGGGAGTAATGAAAACTAATATTTCTCTCTCGATTGCTTTAGACTGTTCTTTATGCCTGAAAAGAGCTCCAATTAAAGGAATATCTCCTAATATGGGTAATTTTTTCATTGCAACTGCTTTATCCAGATGGATTAGCCCCCCTAAAATAACTGTTTCTCCATCCTTGACCTTAACTATAGATTTTGTGCTTCTTACTTCAACATCTGCTTGTTGATTACCTGTAACACTTAAATCGCTTATACTTGTAACGCTTGATTTTGGATTAACCACCATAGTGATCTCATTAGCATCTAAATTTATTTGAGGAGTCACTCGCAGAAAAATCCCGGTTCCTTCCTTAGAAAGCTTAAGATCGGTTGATCTTTTAAATATACTAGTAGTTGTTGGGGTGCCTCCTGAATTATAAACTGTAGTATCTTCTCTACCCACAATCTCATCTTTAGTAATTGCTATCTCCGCAGTCTCATTATTTAAAGTTAATAATTTTGGCCGGGCTAGATATTTTGTATCGGTTTGAGTCCGGATAAAATCTAACTGCATCTGATAAGTATTGCTGCCAGTATTAATAGCTAGATTACCGTCGTTAGTACTAAAAAGCTTTCCCCATCCGGCATAGGGAAATCCAGTACTTGCAGCAGCTCCGGTAAGGATTGCCGTAAAAGGCGTATCGCCAAATTCAAATCCGACCTTATCTACGACATTTTTGTTTACGTCCAACATTTCTACCTCAAGCATTACCTGTGGTACCGCTATATCCAAAGATGCAATCACCTGACTAATAATTATAATTTTAGCCGGAGTGTCCGTAACAATTAGGCTATTAGTGCGATAATCTTCCATTACCGAGCCAACTTCTACTTTATCAACAACTGTAAGTAATTTTTTTACAGCGCTGGTAATTCCGCTTTCTTCATCTATCTTCCATTTCCCTCCGGTAAGCGTAGTACTAGATGAACTGTCAGAAGAATCAGTAGCATTTTTTTCAGTTGCATTTTTAAGCAAATCCGCTTTAAAAGCCGAGGTGGTAACAGAAGCATTTTTTAAATAGAAAACTTTTGTAACTGTTTCAATGCCCATCTTACCCCATTCTTTAACGACGTAAATGTTAGCATCTTTATCCAGAACATATGAAAGATTATTGGCGCTAAAAATTTTATCCATTGCCTGAGTTAAAGGCACATTACTAAGGTAGAGAGTAACTGCCCTGTCCTGCACTGCCTCAGAGGCAATAAAATTCATTCCCGATTGTATAGAAAATGCCTTCAAAATGTCCTTCAAACTGGCATCCTTAAAATCCATGGAAATAACCGGTTCTGTCCCCGTAGGCGGCGGTTCAGCCTGCGCATTTAACTGTGGAATAAAAAAAGCGAATATTAAAAAATTTACCACCGAAATAATTAAAAATATTTTTTTCATTCAATCCTCCTTGGCCACAAGGCCCTACCTGCGCTACGTAGCGCACACCGACGCAATACCTCTTAGCGTCGGGTGCTCTTACTCAACGCGGGACATCATTATTTTTCTCCAAAATATTCCCTTTCCCGGGAGCAGATAGATAAACAATTGCTCCGGAAATACTTAAGGTAATCCCTGTTTTATCTATGCTCAAAATTTTAGCATTCTCAATCAAGTCCCCGATACCCAAAACCTTATTGTTGATTATGGCTTGGGGCATTTTACCTCCCCAAATTATCCCTTGCACTACAAAAGCATCGAGATCAATTTTTGATTGTGCTAAATTACCTGCCTCTTGTATTCCCGACGGATATCTTTCTTTTACCAAGCATGACTGAAATGGATCGCGTAACTGGCCGGATTCATATTTTACCTCCGGACGGCTAATGAACTGTGCCACAGAATTTCCCTGAGCCAAAACAATATAAATAAAATCTATTGCGGTAAAAGTAAATATAAGTACTGCGTATTTAACTGCTCGCTTCATCATTATAAATAAGATATTGTGCTAATTTTTAAGCTAATATTCAAACCCACATTAACATCTTTAGTACCCCCGGAACCTGAGGAGTTTATAGTCAATCCATCAATAAAATAAGGATCTTGATAATTTTCGATCTTACTGATAAAATTACCCAGAGCGTGATAATTAGGCGCATCTATCGTTAAATCAAATGTAGATTTGATGTAATCAGCATATGGCTCTTCTTTATTAGGCTTTATTGACAGAACCTTAACCGAGCATTGTTTAGCAATTACCGAGATCGAGCCCATAACAGCACTCAGCTCTTTTTTAACAAGAACTTTTTTATATCCTTCGATTTTCCCCTCAAAACCCACTATTTCCTCGGCAACTTCATTTTTCTTTAGCTCAATGTCCTTCTGTTGAGCTAAAAGATTGATTTTTTCATTTATTCCACTATAAATTTTAAAGGCAATAAATAATGCTAAAATAACTACGCCTAGATTTATAATGGTATTCTTATTTTTTTCAAATAATTCGTTTATCTCCATCTATTTTTCTCCGGAAACTATTTACAAACTATTAAAAATACAGTAACAGTTTTTTCAACCACAAGCTTTTGATCGATAGAACTTATACTGATCTCCTTAAAATATTTGGAAAATTCTAAATCTTTTTTTAAGTTCATAATAAAAACCCTCACCAAATCAAATTCCTTATCATTGTCTTCCAGGTAAACCCGGCCATTAAGAGAAAGTTCAATACCCCCACTTTTGTTTTGAACAAAAGAAAGAGTTTCCAACCACATTCCATCAGGCAAAGCTTGGGGGATTGAACTAAGCGGATAGGTTAGATACGTCTGATTCTTTATCAAATTTTCTAATGTGTGGATTTTTTTCTGGTATTTGGAACCTAACTCCGAAAGAGCCTCGAGGCTATCATCAGCAACAACAGAGGCGATCTTAACCCGTTGATTCTTAGCTTCAATTAATTCCTTCTGCATAGGCAGAATACGTAATAAGCCATATCCCAAAACAGCCACGCATACAATGATGCCTAAAATAATGTATTTAAAATCTAACTTTAAACCTGCTAAAAAAGGGGGAAACTTAACTGCCTTGGCAACAACCTTGGCCGCTTTAATCCTTGCATTAATCAGGTTGATTTTAATTTTAATCGGTGTTATTTTTGAAAGGGATGCCGCAAAGCTTTTAATTACAGACAAAGAAAAATCAATCCCCTTACCTAAAATTTTCTGAGCCTCAACAAGCTTAAACGTAATAGCAGATTCCGCAAAAATAACTTTTAAATCAGAGTAGCTCTCTTTGTCTGAAAGAACGGAAATATTCTTGATAGTTTTTTCGGGAAATTTACGATTATAATAATCAAGAGAAACTTTAATCTCATTATTTAATTTTTCCTTTTTTTGCGTTAAATCCGTTTCAACTGTTTGCTCAAATCCACCCGCCTCTCCAGTTAGAACAAAATCACGGCTAAATAAAGAAAACCCATTTTCATAAACTGTAAAGTTCGCTTCATCTTCGTTATTTAAATCAAAACAAAGGGTTGCCATTACTCCTGCATCGCTTAAACCTGCCAGCTTTAAAAATCGCAAAATACTAAAAGCCGAATACTCAAGCATGCCGATCTTAAGATTAAGCTGTTTAGCAATCGAAACATAATTTGCTAAAACCTCTTTCTTGATCCCGACAAAAAGGACTAAACTTGTTTTATCTTTTTTGTTAAATAAAACCTGGAAATCATAATCCAGCTCTTCAAGTTTAAAAGGTATATATTTTTTAGCCTCGAAATTAACCACTCCCCTTAATTCATTCTGAGGAATAAGAGGGATTTCAAAGGTACGGATGACTAAATCCTGGCCAGAAAGACAAAAATAGGCTTCTTCTGCGCTTATGCGGTTAGTCCGAAAAGCATCCTTGAGCATGGCCATCAATTTTATATCCGCAGGGACCTTCTCTTCTAACTCTGCTATAGCCAAATTAGGATGCGGCAGGCGGATATTATTCACAATCTTTTTTCCGCTTGTTTCTACCAAGATGATCTCTTTAATCCCAAAATATATGCCTAAATAATTCATTGGCCGTCTCCTGAGGTCGACGTAGTCGATTCGCGCTTCTTACTCCTTAACCAATTATCAATATCCTTACGGTCAAATCTCCAGACCCCTCCCACCTTAATACCGGAGATCTTACGTTGATTAAGCCAATTGTAAATAGTTTGCTTTTTTAATTTTAGATATTCCGCTAGCTCATCAATGTCGATTAATCTTGACATCCTTGGTCCCTCAATTAATACTTGCATTTAGCTATAAACTACTATGGTTATAATTAAATCATAATACACTTATGTTGTCAAGTGTTTTTTTTCTTATTCTTACTTATACTTACCTAGAATAGTCATAAAATAAGAGGACAGCTCTATGCCAGCCGGATTTCCGACGGAAAAATAAGACTATCCCCTTTATTTAAATTATAATAGACTTACTTAGATTATAATACTTTCTTAAGGATAAGTGTTACGGTATGTAGGTATATGTGGCTTTAGCGGTTATTTTGCGTGTACCATTTATACCCTGATTTGGCGCTACAGCTGCAGGATCATAGACCGTGATATCAACATATTGAATTGATATAGGTAAATCAGATTCAATAATATTACAACCCGGTCCCGCTTGTTTACACATTCTCTTTATTACTGGAGCAACCGGAGTAGTAGCGGACCAGACCGCATCACCTCTACGTAATTTATCAAACGCATAAAGAAACCCTGCCTTAGCAGCGTATTGGGCTTGAATACGAGTTACATTATGATGGGTTAAACGTGATTGGCTAGATATAATTCTTAAAACAACCGTAGCTAAAAGAACCGATACCATGATTACGCCTAAAACAATAAAAAGGATGACTCCTTTCTTATTAGAATCAGGCATCTTTTCTCAGTGTAATCCGGTAGTCATTATCTGTTTTTACTAAAACGACATGGCCTTCCCGGGCAAGCCAGCCTAAACTCATTAAAATATTTTCCCGCGAGCGGTCAATATTC
The DNA here is from genome assembly GCA_002796135.1 of Candidatus Omnitrophica bacterium CG11_big_fil_rev_8_21_14_0_20_41_12. Lineage (GTDB taxonomy): Bacteria > Omnitrophota > Gorgyraeia > Gygaellales > Profunditerraquicolaceae > UBA6249. The sequence continues at coordinate 12,233 of PCWB01000011.1, read as the reverse complement.
TTGGTTAGCTCACTTAAACTAGTTTCCTGTTTTTTATCCAGGTAATGCCAAATTTCACCGGCAACAATTCCGATTCCAATAATCATTTTTCCTCCTACCCATTAAGGGGTATTGATGTATTTATTTTATAAACAATTAGAAATAAGTCAATCTAATTCTTCGAATCGATCCCGTCAATCCTTTCTTGGGCAAATCTTGCCTCAGGCGTATTCTTGCTAATAACCTTCTGATATACCTCTAAAGCCTCTTTTAACTTATCTTTATCTTCATAGAGTTTAGCGGCGCGTAAAAATGCCAATACCGCTAAATGTACATCCTGAGTATAAAGATCCCCGGCAATAAGGTACTGCTGGATCGCCGCATCAATCTCTAAATTCGCCTCAAGTGTTTCGGCCAAATTATAATGAACTTCTCCGCTGCCTAATCCTTGCGTGCTCTCAAGGCTTTCATTATAGTAGAATTTAGCTTTTTCATAATCCTGTAGCCTATAATAAACCTTGGCTAAAGCAAATTGAATTTGGGCTTTCAAATCAAAACTGCCTAACTCAAGCGCTTTTTTAAAATTTTCAACTGCCTCTTCAGGTTTGTCCTCAGCAACGGAAATCAAACCTAAAACATAAAATGCATCAGCATTCAATCGGCTATCTGAAAAATCTTTTGTCAATGAATTAAGGTACCTGCGCGCCAGCACCAAATCATTAGCACGATAATAATACTGGCCCAGCCACCACATAATATCCGGGGCAAGCTTTGAATCCGGATACTTGGTACGCAAGAATTTAAACTGCTTAAGCGCCTCATTTTCCTGGCCTAATTTATAATAACAATCGGCAATTTCATATTCAGCCTGCTGCCGCAACTGGATATCTTGAGGATATAATTTAGGTACCTCTTTAAAAACAGAAAGCGCCTTATTGATTTTTCCTAAGTTAAGCAACGAATTCCCCGTCAGATAAAAAGCTTGCGGCTGCAAAGGATTATCTTTGAATTCACTTGTAAATTTAGAGAAAATTTCATGACTATTTATAAAATCCCCCTTTTTAAAATAAACTGTCCCCAAAGAATACAGTGCATCAGCCAGCAAATTTGATTTAGGGTAGTCTTTTAAAATAGACTTAAAGCAAACAATAGCTGTGTCATAATCAGTTGTTTGCAGCTTCAAGGAACCAAGCTGGTACCAAGCGTAATCCGCGTGAGCTGAGTCCGGATATAATTTTAAAATTCTCTTATAAACTTCTTCGGCTTTGGCAAGTTCACCTCCATCCTTATAAGCATCGCCTATCTGAAAAAGGATGCTGACATTAGCTTCCTTATCCTTGCTTTTTTCCAGGATATCTTCAAATGTGCTTATGCCTGATGAAACCTGCCCTCCTTTTATATAAGCCAAGGCTAAATTGTAATGCATTCTCTGGATTAATTCATCCGGTATCATAGATCTATCAATTTTACCCAATCCTTCCCGATAGATATCTGCTGCCTGATTATATTCCGCTAAACTATAGAGGGCATCAGCTTTACCTAAATAAGCCTGCAGGCGCATTAACGGATCGCTACTTACCTTAATAAGCTGCTCATAAAGTTTTTTAGCTTCATAAACCCGGTTGGTCTGGATCATCAACACTGCCTTAGCTAATATAAAAATATCTAAACTCTTCTTATCCAGATTGGCTTCCTTAATATTCGAAAACAACTCTTCGGCTTCTTTATATTTTTCAAGCTTAAGATAAGACCACCCTAGCCCTAATTTTGCCAACCCCCCTGCCTTCTCATCCTTAAAAGCTTGCGCTGACTTAAGATAATCCTTAGCGGCCTGACTGAAATTATTCAAATAATATTCCGACTCCGCCAAATAAAAATATAAATAAGGCAACCGTAATTTATCTCTTTCATAAAGCTTGAGAATACCCTTTACCTTATTTTCTAATTCAGAATATTTTTTAAGATTATAAAGGCATTCGATTAATTTAAAGGCAGCATCTTTACTCTGCGGCTCGTCGGGGAATTTATCTAACAAGCTCATAAAAACACCTCGTGCCTGCTCATATTGAGCCATCTGCGTTAGCGACCAGCCTAATGAATAATATGCCGCCGCTGCATACGATGAAAGAGGAAAATTATCGATCAGCTTACGATAAAGCAAAGCAGCTTTTTGGAAGTTATTGCCTCTAAAATGGACTTCCGCCATCCAAAAATAGATGGCATCCTTAAAATTAAAACATTGCGGATCATTAAGCAGCCCTTCAAAAATATTCAACGCCTCAAGATAGCGGCTCTGCTGAAAATAACATTGGCCGGTTAAAAGACGCGCCTCTTTTACCTGGGATGATCCGCTAAAATCTTTTTGAAACCTCTCCAGCATCCCTAAACTGACTTCATAAAAACCATCTTCGTAGGCTTTCTTAGCCATAAAGAGCAGTTCAGTTTCCTTAGGGTTGTCATAGGCGAGACCAAAAGAAACTAAAAGAAAATTTGAAATTAATATACAGATAATTATTCTTTTCATTTATTAATTAAAGCTTCTTTGAGAAATTCCGCGGTATATGAACTCCTCACTTTGATTAATTCCTCCGGACTGCAAGCGGCAACAACCTCTCCGCCCTTATCTCCACCCTCGGGGCCAAGATCAATAATAAAATCCGCGCATTTAATTACTTCCAGGTTATGCTCAACCACAATAACCGTATTGCCCCGCTCAACCAGCCTCTGTAAAACAGAAATTAACCTAGCGACGTCGGCAAAATGCAGTCCGGTGGTAGGCTCATCCAAAAGATAAAGTGTTTTACCCGTAGAGCGCTTGGATAATTCTGAGGAAAGTTTGATTCTTTGAGCTTCCCCTCCGGATAAAATAGTCGCGCTTTGCCCCAACTGAAGATAGCCTAAACCCACATCAAATAAATATCCCAAAGTATTTTTTATTTTAGGAATATTGCTGAACAATTCCAAGGCGTCTTCAACCGTCATCTCTAAGCAATCCGCAATTGAGCGGCCTTTATACTTTACCTCTAAAGTGGCATCATTAAACCTTGATCCTTTGCACAGGTCGCACTTTACATATACATCAGGAAGAAAATGCATCTCAATCTTCTTAATGCCATCTCCCTGACAGGCTTCGCAACGCCCGCCTTTAACATTAAATGAAAATCTTCCGGGCTTATAACCGCGCAGCCGGGAATCCGGAAGCTGAGTGAATAAATCCCTGATATGGCTGAACACCCCAGTATAGGTAACCGGATTTGAGCGCGGGGTCCTGCCGATGGGCAACTGATCCACTACAATCACCTGGTCAATCTCCTGAACTCCTTTTATAGATTTAAAGGCACCAGGTTTTTCTTTAGATCTGTAAAGTTTATGCGCTAAAACCGGGTAAAGTATATCGCTGATCAATGTGGATTTGCCTGAGCCTGATACGCCGGTCACACAAATAAGTGTGCCTAAAGGAAAACGCAGATCAATATTTTTAAGGTTATGTTCACTGGCGCCTTTTATCTCAATATATTTAGACCTGCGCCATGGCCTCCTATCGGTAGGAACGCGGATTGAAAGATCGCCGCGTAAGTATTTAGCGGTTAATGAATCCTTACTTTTTAAAAGCTCTTGCTTGGTTCCGGAAAAAATAACTTCACCGCCATGCCTGCCTGCACCCGGGCCCAGGTCCACAACATAATCAGCAGCTAAAATGGTCGGGGCATCATGCTCAACAACGATCAAAGTATTTCCTAAATCACGTAACGACTTTAAAGTAGAAAGTAGTTTTTGATTATCTCTTTGGTGCAAACCAATGCTGGGTTCATCTAAAACATACAGAACCCCAACCAGGCCTGAGCCTACTTGGGTAGCCAAACGGATTCTTTGCGCCTCTCCTCCGGACAAGGTTGAACTTTTACGGTCCAGCGTTAAATAGTCAAGCCCGACATCAGCGCAGAATTTTAATTTCTGGTTTATTTCTTTCAACGCCTGGTAGCTGACTAATTTTTCTTTTTCCGTTAATTTAAGAGAAGAGAAAAAACCTACCGCCTCTTTTATGGACAGCTGTGTAAGCTGATAAATATTCCTCTGATTAATCAATACAGCTAAACTCTCCGGCTTAAGCCTTGAACCTTTACACGCCGGACAAGGCAGAGTAGACATAAATTTACTTATTTCATTTTTAAGATAGTCGCTGTCTGTCTGATGAAACAATCTTTCTAAGTGCGGAATCACTCCTTCAAAAGGTTTATTACCCACAACTTCATCTGTTCCGTAGAGGATAGCTTTCTGCACATGTTTAGGTAATTTATTAAAAGGTTCATCCAAATCAAACTTCAACCGATGGCTCAGCTCCCGAATAAGCCAGCGGTAATAAAGGATGTATCCTCTTCCTCCGCGTTTCCACGGCTCAAGAACCCCCGCATTAATGCTTTTGCTTTTATCCGGCATAATTAAATCCGGGTCAAATTTAAGTTTATTGCCTAAACCATTACATTCAGGACAAGCTCCAAAAGGAGAATTAAATGAAAAATTACGCGGATTGATCTGGTTATAACTTATCCCGCATTTTAAACAGGCATACTGCTCGCTAAAGATTATGTCTTGGGACTGAGCTTTAATAATTATAATTGAGCCCTTACCGGCTTTAAGCGCGGTCTCCACAGAATCCGTAATCCGCTTTTTGGCATCGCTTTTAACATTCAGACGGTCAACCACGATCTCAATATTATGAATTTTATATTTGTCTAATTTAATCTTCAGGGGAAGCTCATAAATTTTATTATTAACCCTGACCCGGACAAATCCTGATTTTTGAATTTGCGTGAAAATATCCCGATGCTGGCCTTTTTTCCCCTGAATTAAAGGAGCCAAAATCTGAATATCGCACCCCGCCATTGAATGCATAATTGCCTCGACTATCTCTTGGGCACTCTGGCTCTGGATCGGCTGGCCGCACTTATAGCAATGAACATGGCCGATCCTGGCAAACAACAACCTCAAATAATCATAGATTTCGGTTTGAGTAGCGACGGTTGAGCGGGGGTTGCCTCCGGCAGAACGCTGTTCAATCGCAATGGCAGGAGACAGGCCTGAAATAAAATCTACATCCGGTTTTTGCAGCTGCTGGAGAAACTGCCGGGCATAGCTAGAGAGGCTTTCGACAAACCGGCGCTGGCCCTCGGCATAAATTGTATCAAAGGCAAGGCTGGATTTACCTGAACCGGATAAGCCGGTTACAACAATTAATTTATTACGCGGTAGCTCAAGATTGATATTTTTTAAGTTGTGCTCTTTGGCGCCTCGGATAATTATATTTTGGCTTTCCATAAAAATTTAAAACAGAAAACTAGGGGACGCTTCTATGGTTTTCTATTAAAACTACAGAAGCGTCCCCAGTTTTTTATTTTTTAGCTTACTTCTTTTTCTTCTTACCGCCTCTTTTCATCTTAGCGCAAGAAACATCACCTTTCTTGTCCAAGAAATAAAGGTATCCTACTTTTCTTTTGATACCGCACTTAGCTACCTTCTTCGGGCTGCCGCCTTTTTTGGCGCCTCTTGCCATTTTCGCACAAGAAACATCACCCTGTTTGTCAATATAATAGAGATAACCTTTTTCCCTCTTTACTCCTACCTTCAGAACTCTTTCTGCCATCTTTGTACTCACCTCCTCTCATGTTTGCTTAATTACGTGCCGATTTTTATCGGCTGCAAAATCTGCCTCAAAACTACCACTGCCGAAAGAACCGCAAGATACGAAGTCTTGGGGTTCTGCGGATGCAAAATATTCTCCGTACGCGTAAAGATCTTTGCTGCCTTCGATTCAATCATAACCTCATGGATATTATTTTTTACTTTCGGACTGGCAATTATACGCACTTGAGTTTTGTTCATACCGATTGCCGCTAACCCTAAAACCGCAGCCACATTAATATTCTGCGGAAAGTATTTCACCGCTTTAGCTGCAACCCCTGAAAATAAAACTTTATCTTTTTTTATACCTGCAAGTTTAAAATTCTTTTCTACGTATTCCACGCCGCTAAATGCCTTAGGGTTCTTACGCGTAGTTAAAACCACCCTTTTGACTCCTGCAACATTAGCCGCCTTTAAGGCATCGATACCAGAGATCGCTCCGCTGGGAAAATAAACCTGTGCTTTGTTTTTAGCGGCTAAAGCAAACAATTCATTTACATGGTCGACTATGCCTCCTACGCTCATCATCATAACTTTCCGTCCGCAAGATAAAGATTGTTGCGCTACCTTCCAGGCTGCCTTGCCGCTGGATGCCTCAATTACCAGATCCGATTTTTTAATCAAAGCCCCAAGGCTATCCACAGATAATTTGCCGTTTTTTACTAACCTCTGGGAAAGCTCCTGTGCCTTCTGCGGCTGGATATCATAAATAGCGGCTAAAACAGCAGCGCTGCGCAAATTAGTAACGATCTCTTTTGCTAAAGAGCCACCGATTGCTCCGCAACCGACAATGCCGATTTTAAGTTTACTGTTTTTAGACATAAGATATTATTTCATTATCAATCAGCCGCGTTTTACCGAATCTTACTGACAAAGCAATCAGGCAATTTTTATTTATTTTTTTTAGATTTTGCAATTCTTCTAAATCAACTACCGCCACATAATTAATTTTTGCATGTTTCTTGCGGTTAATCAGCTGCTTCATCTTTTCGATGATTCTGGCAGTATTGCGCTGTCCGTTAGCGATCAGTAATTTCGCAAAAGATAAGGCCTCTGATAAAACTCGCGCATCTTTTCTTTGTTCTTGATTTAAATAAACATTCCGTGAGCTTAATGCCAAACCGTCTTTTTCACGCACTGTAGGCATAATCTTTACTTTAACCGGAAAATTTAAATCATTGACCATCTTCTTAATAATGATTGCCTGCTGCGCGTCTTTTTGACCCAAATAAAGCACATCCGGATCAACCAGGTTAAGCAGTTTAGCTACAATTGTAACCACGCCTCGAAAATGCCCGGGCCTGGATATTCCACAAAGCTGCTGGCCTAATTTTCCGGCCTCAATAAAAGTAATATGGCCCTGCGGATACATATCCTTGGCATCCGGCACAAAAACCAAATCCACTTTCGCCTTAAGGCACTGCTTGAGGTCTTTTTTTAAAGAACGGGGATATTTCTTAAGGTCCTCTTGAGGACCAAATTGCGCAGGATTGA
>PCWB01000011.1:0-5060 GCA_002796135.1 Candidatus Omnitrophica bacterium CG11_big_fil_rev_8_21_14_0_20_41_12 | reverse complement strand
TCTGATTATCCCTGACTGCCTGCTTAATCAAGCTCAGGTGCCCATGGTGCAAAGCCCCCATAGTCGGAACAAAACCAATTGTTTTTTTTCTACCCTTGAACTTCTTAACTTCATTACTCAATTTCTGCGGATCAACTACAACTTTCATAAAACCTCTTTTAACGGCTTAATCACAAAATCACGGCAAAATAATCGCGAATGCGGGATAGTCAGGTCTTTAGTTTTAATAGATTTATCCCCGTAAAGTAGAATATCCAAATCAATAACTCTGGGGCCAAAGCGCACAGATTTAACCCGTCCTAATTCATCTTCAAGTTTTTTTAATTTTTTGAGTAAGTTTGATGCTGATAACCGAGTTTGAATCTTTAATGCGGCATTTAAATAATTACGCTGGCCAGCCGGTCCGCCAACAGAAGGAAAATCAAACATTTTTGATTTTTCGATAATTCGGGTAGCTTTTAAGGTGTCAATCTTCTTAACTGCCAATTTTATATTTCTCCTGCGGTTGCCCAGATTTGATCCTAAACCAAGATAGCAAATTACCATCAGGTGATCTTCTTTAGACGCTCTAGCGCTTCTTTGATTCTCTCTTTGGAAACCGTTAAAGCCATTCGAATATAACCTTCTCCGTATTTACCAAAACCTACGCCGGGAGTAGCAACAATATTGGTCTCTTTGAGAAGGCGCGCAGCAAAACTAATAGAATCCGTAGGCGCCGGAATCTTAATCCAGACGTAAAATGTTGCTCTCGGTTTGATCGCCTGCCATCCTAGAGAATTAAGGCCGTTCACTAAGACACCCCTTCTCTCTTGATAAAGTTCACACATTGATTTTAGATAATCTTGCGGGCCTTCTAAAGCAGCAACTCCGGCAAGCTGAATTGCCGAAAATATCCCGGAATCGATATTTGATTTTACTTTGGCTAAAGCCGCAACTAATTGAGAATTACCGCAGGCCCAGCCAATACGCCAGCCGGTCATATTATAGGTTTTGGATAGGGAATGAAACTCAATTACCACTTCCCGTGCTCCGTCAAATTCTAAAAGACTGCGCGGTTTATAACCGTCATAAGCCATCTCTGAATAGGCTAAATCAGAAATAATGATAATTTTATTTTTAGCGGCAAATTTAATCAGCTGCGCATAAAATTCATCGCTGGCACAGGCATTAGTCGGATTATTCGGATAATTGACGAAAATGATTTTTGCTTTTCTGCGGGCAGAAAACGGAATTTTATTCAAATCAGGCAGGAATGAATTAGATTCCAACAACGGCATAAGATGCGGCTTGCCACCTGCCAGGATTGTGCCTCCTTTGTATGGAGGGTAACTCGGATCAGGAACTAAAGCTACGTCTCCGGGATTCAAAAAAGCCAAAGGAAAATGAGCAATGCCTTCTTTTGAGCCGATCAAAGGCAAAATTTCTGCATCCGGGTTTAAATTAACATTAAACCTGCGTTTATACCAACCTGAAATTGCGTTACGTAACGCCGGCATGCCCTGATCTAACGCATAGCGGTGATTAGCCGGATCCTGGGCAGCACGATTCAAAGCATCAATAATAAATTTCGGAGTTGGCTGGTCAGGATCCCCGATTCCTAAATCAATAATATCGCGGCCTTCTGCGCGCGCCTGGCGTTTAGCTTTATCGATTTCCAAAAATAGATACGGCGGTAAGCTTTGAACTTTTTTAGACAACTTAAACATATTCATCTTTTCAGACCCCGTTTCCCGATTAGGCTGGAAACAGTTTCCGGCTCAATCGGGAAACTGTTTCCATTTTATCCTTTTAAGACATCCTGCATCGAATAAAGCCCGGCAGGTTTACCCACAATCCATTTAGCGGCTTTTAAAGCGCCGACGGCAAATAAATCACGCGAATGCGCCTGATGCTTAATTTCAATGCGCTCAGAGTTACCACAAAAGACAATCGTATGGTCGCCAAAAATATCCCCCAAGCGAATAGAATGCAGGGGAACATCTTTTCTGGTAACCTGAGTAATAACTTCAGCCAGTTTTTTCGCTGTGCCGCTGGGTGCATCTTTTTTGGCTTTATGATGCGCCTCCACGATTTCCACGCTATAATCCGGCCCCAATTTTTTGGCTATTTCAGGAAGAATAGAAAACAAAACATTCATCCCGATCGACATGTTCGGCGAGAAGACAACCGGAACTATTTTTGCCAGCTCTTCTACTTTAGTAATCTGGGCTTCACTTAAGCCTGTCGTCCCTAAAACAAGTGCTTTCCTGTGCCGGCCAACATAATCGAGATGTTCATCCGTTGCTTCCGGCAGAGTAAAATCAATCAAGACATCAACCAGAAATAAGCCATCAGGATTAGATGAAACTTTTAACTTTCCGATTTCTTTGCCGATTAAAGGAGTGCCTTTTTTCTCAAGTAAAAAACCTACCTCTAAATCTTGGTCATGACCGGCAAGTTCAAAAATACGCCTGCCCATTTTTCCGCAGGCCCCTGCAATTCCGATTTTTACCATTGCAACTCCCTCATTTTAATAATCCATAATCTTTCAGCGCTTTTTTAAGTTTTTCCAAATTAGCCTCCGACATACTGCACATCGGCAGGCGCAAATCCGGCTCGCACATTCCCAATAAACCCATCGCAGTTTTTACAGGTATAGGGTTAGTCTCTAAAAATACCGCTTTAATTAAAGGCAGTAATTTATAATGCAACTCTCTGGCTTCTGTAATATCTCCTTTTTCAAAAGCAGAAACTAAATCCGCAACATCCTTGGGAACAATATTGGCAACTACAGAGATTATCCCTGTGCCTCCGATGCTTAAAACCGGCAAGGTCAAGCCGTCATCCCCTGAAAGTAATTTAAAATTTTTAGGGCAAAGCGACTTTATCCGCGACATCTGATCCAAGCTCCCGGATGCCTCTTTTACCGCTACAATATTTTTACAATCCTGTGCTAACTTGGCGATCGTTTCCGGCTCGATATTTACACCGGTGCGCCCGGCGATATTATAGAGAATAATCGGTATATTTACAGATTGGGCAATCGCTTTAAAATGCTCATATAAACCTTTTTGCGTCGGGCGGTTATAATATGGAGAAACCTGTAAAGATGCATCCGCGCCTGCGCTGGCTGCTTGTTTAGTCAGCATAATTGCTTCATCAGTTGAGTTGGATCCGGTTCCGGCAATTACCGGAACTCTTTTTTTAACATGGTCAATGCTAATCCGGATTACCGATTCATGCTCATCAAAATTTAAAGTTGCGCTTTCTCCGGTAGTTCCGCAGGGCACAATGCCGCTGGTTCCCTTTTTAATCTGAAAATCAATCAGCTCACGTAATTTTTCTTCATCAACCTTACCGTTTTTAAATGGTGTGACTATGGCTACGATCGAACCTTTAAACATGATATTCTCCTTGGTAAACTTTTTTTGCACTGCCTTCTAACCAAACATCGCTAAATTTTCCGTTATTTCTCCGGAAATAAACTTTTAAAACTTCGCCGCTTTGCGTCTGAACCCTAATCAAACCGTTAAGATTATTTTTTAAAGCTAAGATTAAAGCTGAGGCTACGCTACCAGTCCCACAGGCAAGCGTCTCACCTTCCACTCCTCTTTCATAAGTGCGGATACGAATCAAATCAGACCCTCTTACCTCTACGAAATTTACATTCGCCCCTCTAGGAGAAAATTTAACATGATTACGGATAATCGAACCAATATGATCTACATTAATACTATCAAGTCCATTTACAAAAACTACCACATGTGGAACACCGGTATTAATAAAATTTATCTTTATTTGCCTGCCACAAACCTTTAGAGGAACATTCAATTTTATATTCTTAGGATCAGTAATCTGAATCTTTATGTGCTTTCCAGAAACTTCAGCATTAACTTCGCCGGCAATAGTTTGAAATTTAGCCCTTTTTTTACCGCAAAATAAAGCAGCACAGCGTGCGCCATTTCCGCACATCTCCGCTTCAGAGCCATCAGCATTAAAAATCCGCATGGCTACATCAGTTTTTTTAGATTTTCCAAGTAAAAGCAAACCATCTGCGCCTATACCAAACTTCCGATCGCATAATAATTTGGCTAACACAAATAAATTGCCGGCAAGTTTATCTTTAATTACGATAAAATCATTTCCGGAAGCTACCATCTTGGTAAAATTAAATTTTTTCATTACGGATTAAATCCTCAAAAACTTCTCTTTTACGGATTACAGATGATTTATTCCCGGCAACCATCACCTCTGCCGGACGCAAGCGTGAATTATAGTTACTGGACATGCTAAAACCGTATGCACCTGCTCCCATTACCGCCAGATAATCCCCCTCTTTTACTTTGGGGATTAAGCGTTCTTTAGCTAAAAAATCACCGCTTTCACATATTGGCCCAACCACATCAGCTTTTTCAGTTTTCAAATTTTTTCGCATTGCCAAAATACTGTGATGCGCAGAATATAGCGCCGGCCTGATTAAATCATTCATCCCGGCATCGACAATAATAAATTTCTTCCTCGGCGTATGTTTAATATATAAAACTTTGGTCAAAAGGATGCCCGCGTTACCGACAATAAATCTTCCCGGTTCCATAATTATTTTAAGGCCGGTTTTTTTCAAAAGCGGAATGATCTTGCCAGCATAGATTTGAGCGGTCTGCGGAGATTCGCGATCATAAATTATACCTAAGCCTCCTCCGACATTTAAATACTCTAACTTTATGCCTCTTAGTTTAAGTCGCTGGATAAATTCTGATACTTTTTTAATCGCTGCCACAAAAGGAGCGCTTTCGGTAATTTGAGAACCAATATGAATATGCAAGCCGCAGATATTTAAATTTTTAAATTTAGCACGCATCAGCAAAATCAAATAAGAACTATTTAAATCAATGCCGAATTTATTTGTAAGTTTACCGGTTGTGACATATTTATGAGTTTTGGCTTCGACATCAGGATTAATCCTGATAGCCACGCGCGTGATTTTTTTAAGTTTTCCTGATATCCGGTTAATATTCTCTAACTCCGCCAACGACTCAACATTAAAGAAAAGAATGCCTTTTGAAATTGCTGTAGCAATCTCT
>PCWB01000020.1 GCA_002796135.1 Candidatus Omnitrophica bacterium CG11_big_fil_rev_8_21_14_0_20_41_12 | reverse complement strand
AATTCAAACAAGGGATAATTGAATACGCTGTTTCTGTTGAGAGCGGTTTGGAAAACAGCCTCTCTTTGAGACAGAAAGTAGGGGATATTTATGATAACCCGAATTTGATTGTTTATTCATCTGCTTATAAAGGAGCAGAGCAGTGTATTGCTATAGATGATATTGTCAAGGCTAACGACACCAAAGCTACTCCGATTACTACAGGCGGGAAATACAATTACCGCTTAACAATTAATGATCAGGGTATAATTTTTGCACGTTTGGATCCGGTAAGTGCAGCTGTGCAAACAACCGTAACTTATGACGGTGTATCTACGGTAAAAGCCGGATATCTGGGATTAAGATCCGGCGGCGATGGCAGCGGTAGGAATGTAATTGCTTATTCTGAAATCCGGGTGCGTAAATTTGCTACGCTTTCGCCGCAGGTGGATAAGTGCGGAGCAGCGGAGCAGGTTAAACTTCCTGTATTCTCCAATATTGTACTTTCCAAAAAAGGTAGCCTTGTGCTTAGCGATAATATTAAGGAAGGAAGTTATATCAGCAAAACGATTCCTGCCCTATTTACCGTGCGGGTAATCGTGCCTGCTTTTAAAGGCACTAACACCGCTATAAATATCTCGGCGGATAACTTAGTCAGTTATAAAAATAATTGTTTGAACGAAAGTTATTATTATGCTTCAGTTAAAGATTTTACCGCAGGGGAAGATATTGTGGCGCAAGTCAGGCTTAAACCTGCGGATACAAAAGAAGGAATTTCAGAGTTAGGAGAATTAGGATTAAATTATGTTCCTGGGTTGACTTTAGTGGTTAAGCCTAACGGCGCAGAGATTTGGAAAGCCGGCACAGCGCAGGAAATCGCCTGGTCAGCTTTAGATTATGATAATAACTATCCTTTGAAGTTAGAGTATTCGCTGGATGGCGGAAAGAACTATAGTATAATAGCAGACAGGGTGAGTAATAGCGGCTCCTATTTATGGCAGGTTCCGCAGAAGGCTAAAACCCAAAAAGCTTTAATCCGCATCTCGGATAGTAATGAAACATCGGTAAATGATGTCTCAGATGGGGTTTTTGCTATTTTGAAATAGAGTAATTTGCGCAAGCACATAGAGTAGTTTTACGCTGGTTAAAATAGGGTAGGCATGTTAAAATTACTAATGGATAGAGCAAAAATGAATTTTAAGGAGAGAAAAATGAAAAGAGTAGGGATTATAGGATTATTAGGATGCGCAATTTATTGCTTGTTCGCCAGCTCTATTGTATACGCCAACAATGTGCAAGTGAGTAATGTGCGGTTGGTTGGGAGCAGTATACCAGGATCCATGTTGGTGAAATTTACCCTCTCCCAGGATAATCCTTTTACGCCGTCAACAGGCGTTGATCCACAATATGACAATAATTCTTACAGTGATTATATTTGGGTTTTTGTTAAATATGCTGTTTTAAAAGCGGATGGAACCGTAGATGAAACAATTGGATATAAACACGCATTTTTAGACGGTTCGCCTTCCGGTGGCACCAATTATTCTTCTTCTACCGGTGAAGGCGTAGCACAAGACCACAAAGGAGCTTTTATTAAAGCTTCTAATGCGGGAATTGCCCCGGGTAAAGAATTCTATTTCTATTGGAGATACGGACCGGATGGGGTGAAGAATACCGATAAAGTTAAAATACGGGTCTGCGCCATAGAAATGGTTAAAATTCCGCAAGGTAATTATTGGTATGGTGTAGGAAATCCCAGCGTTGAAGGCAATTCAACAACTAATTATAACCCGGATAATCAAGTGATACCTTATCAGAGCTCGCAAACCGGATATGAGATAAAAAATGCTAGTAGTGTATCAAGCGGCGCCGCAGCCGGATGGCCAAATGGGTATAATTCATTTTACTTAATGAAATATGAGATTTCTCAAGGCGCATATGCGGATTTTTTGAACATGCTTTCAACTACCGATGCAACAAATAGGTTCTACGTCGGGAAGGATTATGAGTATGCCATTACTTTAACCAGCTCAAACCCATACGGACAGCGCTACGCCGCGGTTGTCCGTCCGCGCGTTTGTAATGATTTATCCTGGAATGATGATATGGCCTATGCTTCCTGGGCGGGCTTACGGCCGATGACCGAAATGGAATTTGAAAAGGCAGCCCGAGGGACAAGCACGGGGCCAAATGCCAAAGCTCCCTTTCCTTGGGGTTACACCTACCCGGATCAAGTAGATAACCCACTTTATACTCCCGGAGGGTATTGCTATCCCTATGACGCTTATGAATATTACACTAATCTTAACGATCAAGGTAATAATGTAGAAGGACAAGACGGTCCGACAAACGTAGGCCTTTACACATCAGGTGATATAACGCGCACTGCAGCGCAGACCGGGGTTTCTCCTTACGGAGTGGCGGATTTAGCCGGCAACCTCTGGGAGCAGGTGATTAATTGTTCCTCAAAGAATACTCCGCTTAATGGCGATGGAAAAATCTATACTGATTATACTAGCTTAGGTTGGCCGAATGCTTCTACTACAGGCATGGGCCTGCGCGGAGGCGGATGGGCTCATGGTACTTGGAACTTGCTGATATCAAATCGTAACGTAGCACTGTCAATTTGGGGGGCTAGTAGAGTGTCTTATTTTGGTTTTCGTTGCGCCCGGACTCCGTAGTTTTTGTTGCGCGTAAGTAAGGGGGATAAGATGAAAATAAAATATCATAATAAGAGGAAGGAATTAAGAGTAGCGGGAGTTATGGCGATATTATGCGGGCTGGCAATGTATTATGCGGTTTGTATACCGCCTGCCTATGCAAATAATGTGCAGGTGGCTATTAGTGATACAAATATAACCGCACTTGATGAAGATATTTTAGCTGGGACATTAAAAATAAATTTTAAGCTTTCGCAAGACAATTCTTTTATTGACGGTTTGACTTACGACAATATGTCTTATAGTGATTACATCTGGGTTTTTATTAAATATACCACTCTGCCCTTAGATACAAGTGTCGGTTATAAACACGCAACATTAATTCCCTTTTCGGGGATAAACGGTATTTCCGGAAGTTCTGTGGGAAAATACTATTCTACTACCGGAGAAGGGGTGGCAGGGGACGGGAAAGGAGCTTTTATTAAAGCTTCGAGAGCAGGCTCAACCGGAAGCATGTTTAGCGTGCTCTGGAAATTTACCGATGATCAAGTCCCGGCTGATGCCCAGGTAAAGATTAAAGTTTGCGCTATTGAGATGGTCAAGGTTCCCACAGGCGCTTTTTATTACAATGTCGGAGCGAACAGTTCTAACGTCGGAACGTATAATAATTTTACGGGAACCGGGGCGATTCCAACCTTAGTATCCTCGGCTGTAGATGTGCCAAGCGGGGCTGTGCAGGGATGGCCAAACGGGTTTAACTCCTTTTATATTATGAAATATGAAATTACCCAGGAGCAGTATATCAATTTTCTAAATACGCTTTCAGATTCTAATCAGAACTATTGGTTTTACTGGTTTCCCTATTTTAATTACTCTTATAACCCGTATCCTTATTTTCATTGTAGTATTCAGCGTAATGATACAGCGGATGCGGACGGGGGCCACTGGGTTATCAAGCCCTGGAAAACCGGCGATCCTGATACTGCTAACCGCGCCTGTCCTTTTTTAGCTTGGAGTTATGGTTCAGCTTATGCTTCCTGGGCGGGATTACGGCCGGTGACCGAGATGGAATTTGAAAAGGCAGCCAGGGGAACAAAAGGAGGATTGAATAAGCAGGCAATATATCCCTGGGGCAACATAGATCCACTAACCGGAAATTCCGCTTATAATCCAGTTTTGGGCACTACGATCTATCAATATTATGCTAATTTTTCCATTGGTAGTGGGGTGGCTAATGTCGGCCAGTATCTATCCGCAGAT
>PCWB01000047.1 GCA_002796135.1 Candidatus Omnitrophica bacterium CG11_big_fil_rev_8_21_14_0_20_41_12 | reverse complement strand
CATGCACTCCGTTTTTGGCTTGTCTTGCAGCAGAAAATACGCACTCATGCATACATGTTTTATCAAAAGGTAGGTCATAATATTTTTTAAGCTTGGCCAGACAATAATTGGCATTAAGTACTGCGATTTCAGCTGCACTGATTAAGCCATCTTTTCCCAAAACCAGCATATAAGCATAGGCCTTAAGGATCACTCCAAAATTTCCGTAGAAAGGAGCAATATAGCCGATTGATTTTTGCTTTTGATAATCCAGGGCAAATGTTCCGTCGCTCCTACGCACAACGCGCGATATCGGTAAGAATTCAATTAACTTCTCGTTTACTCCAACCGGCCCTGCTCCCGGCCCGCCGCCTCCGTGTGGAGTGGCAAATGTCTTATGTAAATTTAAATGCACCACATCAAACCCGATATCTCCGGGACGACACTTGCCAAGCATGGCATTAAGATTGGCTCCGTCATAATACATCAATGCGCCTACTTTATGCGCTAAATCTGCAATCTCTTTGATGTGCGGATTAAAAATTCCTAAAGTATCCGGACAGGTGAGCATCACCGCCGCTGTTTCGTTATTTAAATGTTTTTTATATTCAACTAAATCCATATAGCCGTCGGAAGCGGTAGGAATAACAATAACTTCATAACCGGCGATTGCCGCACTTGATGGATTTGTTCCGTGCGAAGAATCCGGCACAATAATATATTTACGCCGGCCTCCTTTATTCTTATGATAAGCAGCAATCAGCATCACTCCGGTTAATTCACCGTGGGCCCCAGCCATTGGCTGCATGGTAAAAGCATGCATTCCGGTAATTTCACAAAGCAGCTTTTCAGATTCATATAAAACTTCTAAAGACCCCTGCGCCAGCATCCCCCCGCCTGAAAGTTGTGGCAATAACGGATGCAGTTGCGAAAACCCTTCTAAAGAGGTAATCTGCTCGCAGAATTTAGGATTGTATTTCATCGTGCAGGAACCAAGCGGATAGAAATTCGTATCGACGGAATAATTAAACCGGGAAAGATTAGTAAAATGACGCACAACATCTAATTCACTAAGTGAAGCTAAATGCGCCTGATTTTTACGAATATATTTTTCTGCCAACGGCTTAGGGCTTGCGACATCGCACTCCCCGTATGAAAACCCCCGCCTGCCTTCTCTGTGTTTTTCAAAAATTAACTTCATAAAACTGCCTCCAGGCTATCCGCAAGCCGACAGATCTCTTCTTTAGTTCTTTTTTCGGTAACCGCAACCAATAAATAATTATCCATCCCTTTATAAAATCTGCCCAGCGGAAAACCGCAGGCAAAACCTTTTTCAATCATCCGGTGAACTACCTCATCGCCGTGACGCGGCAATAGAACTGTGAATTCATTAAAAGTCGGCGAAGAGCGTTTTACCTCAACGCCTTTAATGCGCGATAACTCCTCTTTGGCAAATTCAGCTTTTTGATAATTGTGTTGCGCTAATTCTTTTAGTCCATCTTTACCTAAAAGAGAAACAAATACTGCTGCCCGCAGCGCACAAAGCGCTTCATTCGAACAGATATTAGAAGTTGCTTTTTGACGACGGATATGCTGCTCACGGGTTTGCAAAGTTAACACAAAACCTCTTTTTCCGTCGCTATCTACTGTTGAGCCGACAATCCTGCCGGGCATCTGGCGCACTAATTCATTTTTCACTGCCATAAATCCCAAATATGGCCCGCCGAAAGAAAGCGGGATCCCCAAACTCTGGCCTTCTCCGGTGGCAATGTCAAACCCCATCTCTCCCGGAGTTTTTAACATACCCAAAGAAACCGGATACACTGAAGCAATCGCCAAGGCCCCGGATTTATGCACCTTTTCTACAATATCGCTGTGATCATCAACAGCTCCGAAAAAATTAGGATTCTGTAAAATTACGGCAGCGCATTTATCATCTAAATGTTTAAACAATTCCTCTCTGCTGCTCTGCCCATGCACCACCGGAATCTCCACAAACTCAACGGAAAGATTTGAGGTGTAAGTATAAAGCATCGTGCGGTAAATCAGATTTACTCCGCTGTCTAAAATTATTTTATTTCTTCCGGTCGCTCTTACCGCCATCATCATTGCCTCAAAAAGCGCAGTCCCTCCGTCATACAAAGAAGCATTGGAAACATCTAAGCCGGTTAACTGACAAATTATACTTTGATATTCATAAATTGCTTGAAGCCAGCCTTGAGAGCACTCCGGCTGATATGGCGTATAGGCAGTATAAAACTCCGAGCGCCCGGCAATGGCATCGACTGAGGCAGGAATAAAATGATCATAAAAACCTGCGCCGACAAAATTGACTAAGCCGGTGGCGTTTTTTGCGGCAAGCTTACGTAAAATCTGGGTTACTACAAACTCTGATTTTGACGCAGGAAGATTAAAAGATTTCGGGGCAAGCGAGGCAGGGATATCTTTAAAAAGCTCATCGATGCTTTTGGCGCCGATTGCCGAAAGCATCTCTTGGATATCCTCTTGGGTGTGCGGAATATAACTCATTTAGTCAATCCCTCTACATAACGCTCATAACTTGCTGCATCCATTAATTTTGTTTTTTCAGCTACGTCGGAAATCTCCAGAGAAATAAAATAACCTTTTTCATACGCCGACTGGTTAATTAGTTCCGGATGCGCCGCTAGCTCTGTATTAACGGATAAAACTTTTCCTGATAAAGGAGCATAAACTTCAGATGCGGCTTTGACCGATTCCACGGTCGCGCAATACCCTGACTGCTTAAGCTCTTCCCCTATTTTAGGTAATTCGATAAAAGTAATATCTCCCAATGAATGTTGAGCATAATCAGTAATCCCGATATAGGCAGTTTTGCCCTCGATGCGCGCCCATTCATGGTCTTTGGTATAAAAAAGATTTTTTGGTATGTTCATTAAATTCTCCTTTTCAATTAAAATCAAGGGAACGGTTCTGTTTTTCTGCCAATAGAGAACGGAAAAACAGAACCGTTCCCTAGTTTTCTTTTTTATAAAAAGGTTTTTTTACCACCTTTACCGGAATCTCAATATTTGCATCCTTAACCGTCAGCTCATCACCAATAACATAATGACCCGAAACATATCCCATTCCAATACCAACGGAAAGGCTGGGAGAAAAAGATCCGCTGGTCACTGTGCCGACCTGTTTTTTATCGGCAAATATTGCAAACCCGTGACGCGGCCCGCGGCGGGAGTCCGTTTGAAAACAGATCAAATGTTCTTTTTGCCCAAGCTCCTGTTCATTTAACAAAGCCCCTTTACCGATGAAATCTTTAGATAAATCCACAAATTTAAGTAAGCCGGCAGCTAATGGCGTATGGGCTGTGTCTAATTCATGGCCGTAAAGAGGATACCCCATTTCCAGCCTCAAGGTATCGCGGCAACCCAGGCCGGCAGGTTTTACTCGATTATCTTCAAGTAAAACTTCCCATAATCTAGCCACATAGTCAGTTGAGATATATATTTCATAGCCAAGCTCGCCGGTATAGCCGGTGCGGCTGATTATGCAACGCTGGCCTTCAAAAACAAACTCGCTAAAAGTATAATAATTGAGTTTTGATATTCCGTCACCAAAAATATTCTTAAGCACATCCAGCGACTGCGGCCCCTGCACATCGAGCTTGCCGGTCTTATCGGAAACATCCTGCAATTTAAATTGCCCTAAAAGATTTTTCTTTAAATGCGCGAAATCACCGGCAGTGGTCGCGGAATTAACTACCAGCATCCAATTAGTTTGATTAATCCGATAGACAACTAAATCATCCAGCACCCCTGCCTGCTGATTAAGCATAAAACCATACCGGCAGCTGCCTTCAGGCATTGAAATTATATTCTGCGTGACAATCCGGTCAAAACCGCTTAATGCAGGATCTGCCTCAAGCATAAATTCACCCATGTGGCAAATATCAAATAA
>PCWB01000021.1 GCA_002796135.1 Candidatus Omnitrophica bacterium CG11_big_fil_rev_8_21_14_0_20_41_12 | reverse complement strand
TAGAAGAAATAACACTTGACAGATGTAATTACATATGGTAACATGCGCTTAAGTTAAGGTAAAGGGAGAGATGACGACGATAGACAGACAGAAATTCGCGAGAGCAATTAAGAGATATAGAGAAGAAAAAGATCTTACCCAGAAAGAATTAGCTGGGGAGCTGATGACCACTACTACAACAGTTGCGCGGTGGGAATTAGGGATGAGTGTGCCGAAACAAGACAGGGTGATTCAGGAGATAAAGGCATTAGGTATTAACTGGTAAATTTTTTTGTCCTTTGAGATTACAAGTGTAATTACATACGATATAAGGAAAGGAGCGGAAACATGGATAGATTATTAACGCCGGAAGAAGTTTGTCAGAGGTATAGCATTAAAAAGAATACGCTTTACCAGTGGACTTCAAAGAATTTAATACCATACCTTAAAAGAGGCGGTTTACGTTTTAAGGCGGATGAACTTGAGAAATGGGAGAGCGGAGAGGTAAGCAATATTAAATTAATATGACCTATCGTTTAAGGCAATTTAACCTTAAGAGCGTTGTTAAACGGGGCAAGTTCTTTGAGATCCGTTATACTAATCCCCGAACTCAAAAAAGGGAATATTATAAGTTAGGCATAACGCATGATGAAGTAAAAAGGAATCTGCCCGAATTTAATAGAATGTATGCTGGCCTTAAGAGGCAGTCATTTTCTTATAGGATTACTGTTAGCCAAGGTGTGCAATCGTGGCTGGAGCAAAAAAGAACCGAATTAAGTAATAAGAAAACCGTTGCCCGGTATGAAGAAATTATGAATAATTTCGCGGAATTTCTTAAAGATAAATTCCCGGCTTTAGAATATATGGATGAATTAGCGCAGAAACACTTTGAGGAATTTAAAGAATATCGTAAAAATGTTAAAGGCAAAAAGGAGAGGACGGTCAATTTTGAATTAGACATGTTAAGTAACTTATTCAAGCGTTTAATGGAAAAAGATTATCTTAATTATAATCCTTTATCGAAAGTTAAGAGGTTGCAAGAGCCATTTAAAGAAGAGCGTTGGTTTACTGAAGAGGAGATTCGGAAAATTTTTGAAATAGCTAAAAGCGAGAGAACAAGAATAAATTGGTATGTTATATTCGCGACTTATTATTATACAGGTATGCGCAAGAGAGAGTTAATGTCCCTTAGGAGGGGAGATATTGATTTTGACAAAGGAATTATACTTATACGGCACAAAGAGGGGTTTAAGCCGAAGACAGATAGACCAAGGGCGATTCCTATTCATCCGGAGTTGGTGCCGATTTTGAGATTGGCCTCGCCCGGATGGGCTCGGCACTCCCTCGGGCATTTCGCCCTCGGTCGCTTCGTTTCGGACAATGATGGTCGAGATGATGATTTTGTGTTTGTAAATTCAAAGGGGAAGCTGTTTTCTAATGACGCGATAAGGCAGAAGCTAAAGAAGTTGTGCCGTAAGGCAGGGATCAAGCCCGGCAAGCTACATAGTTTCAGGCATACCTGGACTGCGCATTCTATTATGAAAGGGTGTCCGTCAGATGTGGTTCAGGCGATTGGCGGATGGAAAGAAAAGGATATGATTGAAAGATATAAACACCTTGCGCCGGATTATATGGCTGATATTTATAAGAAAACAATTTTTTTAGGGAGCCAGGCTGAAGATAAAGGCTCTTTAAAGGCTCAAAGTTAAATTGGGAGGATTTATAATGCTTGATATAACAAGAAGTTGCGATAAAATAAATTCCTTATCCCTCTCTCGGCATAAAATAAAAAACCCAGTTCTAAAGAATAGAACTGGGTTTTTCTATGTTCAAGATACTTATATTTTTTTTACGTTAGTTGCCTGATCGCCTTTGGGGCCTTGAGTAACTTCGAATTCAACTTCATCGCCTTCGGCTAAAGACTTATATCCATCTCCAACGATAGCGCTGAAATGAATGAATACATCCTTGCCGTCCTCAGAAGTAACAAAGCCGTAACCTTTTTGATTGCTGAACCATTTTACTTTACCTTTTGCCATTTCTGTTTCTCACCTCCTCTTAGAGTAAAAAAATCCGCAAAGCGCTTTATTTACTATTTCTGCTTTGCGGTTTGTACATAAAACTAATCAATTTCTTTGTTTCTCCTCTAAAATATAACTTGTAAATAATGTATCACGAATTGCCGGTTTGTCAACATTTTTCTGTTTGTAAGTGAATAATTGACTATTAGTTAGGACTTGGTATAATATTGGCACACTCAGTTTCACTCAGTGCCCATCCTGAACGAACGCAGTGAGTGAAGGAGATGGCAAAATGCCGATGTAGCTCAGTTGGTAGAGCAGGACTTTCGTAAAGTCAAGGTCGGTGGTTCGATTCCACTCATCGGCTTAATTCGCTTTATAATTTATGCCTAGATTACGTAAAGTTTTAAAAAATCGGGACTTTTTTCTACTATGGGCCGGCCAGATTATCTCTCAAATGGGGGACAGATTAGGGCAAATGGCCTTGATTGCCTTTGTCTACCTGCGTGCTCCGGGTTCAACCCTGCAAATCGCCAAAATTTTGTCTTTTACGATTATTCCGGTATTTCTTATCGGCCCTTTAGCCGGGGTCTATGTGGATCGTTGGGACAGGCGTAAGACAATGTATATCTGTGATTTTATGCGCAGCTTGTTGATGTTAGCCATCCCGCTTTTCTTGTTTTATAGTAAAAATTTATCTCCGATCTACCTGCTTATTTTTATTTCTTTTTCTATCGGAAGGTTTTTTGTGCCGGCTAAGCTTTCGATTATTCCGGATTTGGTGGATAATCAAGATCTTCTGCCTGCCAATTCTTTGATTAATACATCCGGGATGATTGCAGCGGTTTTAGGGTTTGGAATAAGCGGTGTGCTGGTAGAGAAGCTTGGGGCGAAAAGCGGCTTTTACCTGAACGCTCTGACTTTTTTGATTTCTGCAGCATTTATTTTTCTGATCTCGAAAAAATACGTCGTACAGGCCAGTTTGGAGGAGGTCGGCAAAGAAATTGTCGAGGTAATCAGGAAATCTGTATTTCAAGAGATCAAAGAGGGAGTTCTTTATTTTATTCAAAAGAAAGATATCCGTTTTACTGCCGGAATTATCTTTGCGCTTTGGTCAGCATTAGGCTCGGTTTATGTAGTGATTATTGTTTTTGTGCAAAAGACACTGCATTCGGCTACTAAGGATTTGGGTCTTTTAGTAATGTTTTTGGGAATCGGTTTATTTCTGGGGTCATTAGTTTATGGTAAATTCGGCCAGCGTATTTCGCATTATAAAGTTATTTTTGTTTCACTGGTTTTTAGCGGCATAATGTTGACAGCTTTTGCTTTGGGGATATATTATTTTCCTTATTTTGCTTTGGCTGCGCTTTTAGCTTTATGTCTGGGATTGATTATTTCTCCGATTATGATCGCTTCTAATACCATTATTCATAATGTTAGCGACAATAAGATGCTGGGGAAGATCTTCAGTTCTCTGGAGATAGTTATGCACTTAGGTTTTATTTTATTTATGTTTGTCAGCAGCATGCTGGCCGAAAGATTCTCGCCTTTATTGATCCTGGTTGTTGTAGGATGTTTATTAAGTTTACTGGGCTTAACAAGCCTGTTTCTCAACCGTAAGGTAGCATGGTTAGATTAGCCGAAAACAAACACTCTTCAGAGAATAAGCTAACAGAGAAGTTAACGCTTCCGTCGAAGGTTTATCTTCCTTTGATCCAGCATTTAGGGAAAATTTGTAATCCGGAAGTTAAAGCCGGGGATATGGTTAGTCTTGGCCAGAGGATTGCCAGTATCGAAGCCAATGTTTACGTTCCGATCCATGCCTCGGTATCCGGTAAAGTAGTTGCGATACAGGATTGGCCGCATCCTGTTTTAGGTAGAACTAAAGCGATTGTTATTGAGAGTGACGGGCAGGATAATCATGCGGTATTCAGTTTAAATGATCAACAAGAGATAGATAAGCTTACTGCTGGCGAGATCAGGAAAATTGTTTTAGATGCCGGGATAGTCGGTATGGGGGGAGCAAGTTTTCCCACACATATAAAGCTTAATCCGCCCGGGCCGGTGGATACCTTGATCATTAACGGCGCAGAATGCGAACCGTATTTAACTTCTGATGCGCGCCTGATGGTTGAGAAAACTGCAGAGATATTTGCAGGTATTGAATTAATTTCCAGATGTTTAGGCGTAGAAAAAATCTATTTGGGGATAGAAGAAAATAAACCGGAAGCGATAAAAGCGTTCTCCAGGTTTGGCGATATCCAGGTTAAGGTTTTAAAGTCAGAGTATCCTCAGGGCGGAGAGAAGCAGTTAATCCAGAATATATTAGGTAAAGAAATCCCCCGCGGCAAGCTCCCCTTTAATATCGGCGTTGTCGTGCAGAATGTAGCTACGGCGTATGCGATCTATGAAGCAGTTTATAAGCATAAGCCGTTAATCGAAAGGATCGTTACGGTTACCGGAAGCTGCGTAGAAAATCCCAGGAATTTGTTGGTGCCAATAGGTACGCCGGTAAAAAATTTAATTGAATTTTGCGGCCCACTTAAAGAGGAGCCGGCAAAAATTATTATCGGCGGCCCCATGATGGGTATTGCCCAGTATACTGATGAGGTCCCGATTATAAAATCCAGCGGCGGGCTGTTGCTGATGAATAAAAAAGAGGCCAGGATCCTGAATGAGGATCCTTGTATCCGTTGTGCAGCTTGCATACGGGGATGCCCGGTGGGGCTAATGCCTTGCCAGATCAATTTATCTTCGGAGAAATCACTCTGGAGTCAGGCCAAAGAGTACGGGGCAAGTGATTGTATTGAGTGCGGCATATGTAATTATGTTTGTCCGTCTAAGCGTCGATTATTACAGACGATTAAGCGGGCCAAATTAGAGGTCGTCAAATAAAGTGAAAGAAATATTCCGTTTTGGTTTTATTTTAGCGTTTATCTGTCTGATTGCTGCCGGGTTACTAGCTGCAGTTAACGTGATTACTGCGCCGAAGATCCTGGCGCAAGCTTTAGCCGAAGAGCAGGCAGCACTTAAAGAGGTTATGCCGCAAGCCTCTAAATTCATAGCGGTTAAATCTGATGTGGATGAGCAGACCCTGTATTATAAAGCGTTTGATGACCGAGATAAAATAATCGGTTTTGTTTTTAAGGCCGCAGGTAAAGGCTATTCCAGCCTAATTCAAACCTTAGTCGGGGTTGATCCTAAGGGCATAATCAGTGCAATCAAAGTTTTATCGCAAAATGAGACTCCTGGTTTAGGGATACGCATAACTGAAAAGAAATTTACTGATCAGTTTAAAAATCAGGATAGTTCAACATTATCCGGGGTGCAGGCCATCAGCGGGGCAACGGTTTCATCCCGCGCGCTAATGAAATCAGTGATTAAGAAGGCCCAGGAAATAGAGGGA
Organism: Candidatus Omnitrophica bacterium CG11_big_fil_rev_8_21_14_0_20_41_12; assembly: GCA_002796135.1. Classification (GTDB taxonomy): domain Bacteria; phylum Omnitrophota; class Gorgyraeia; order Gygaellales; family Profunditerraquicolaceae; genus UBA6249. The sequence continues at coordinate 15,508 of PCWB01000021.1, read as the reverse complement.
TTAATTAAGAATGAAAAGTAATCTTATCGTTTCAGGCTCTCCGCATATCCATAATCAAGAGTCTGTATCCAGGATCATGTGGGCGGTGGTGATTAGCATTATCCCCGCAGGGATCGCCGGCGTGATTATCTTCGGATTAGATGCTTTATGGGTGACCTTAGTTGCAATTGCTGCCGCAGTATTAACTGAATTGGTACTTGGAATATGGACTAAGAAAAAAATTACGATCTTTGACGGCACGGCTGTAATCACCGGAATACTGTTGGCTTATAACTTACCGCCTAATGTGCCGTTGTGGCTACCGATAGTTGGTGCGGTGTTTTCCATGGCTATCGGTAAACAGGTTTTCGGCGGCTTAGGGCAGAATATTTTTAATCCGGCGCTGTTGGGTAGAGTCTTTCTCATGGCTTCCTGGCCTAAGTATATGATTACTTTTGCCAAGCCGTTTAGTTATGATGCGGTAACTGCGGCAACGCCGCTGGCGCTACTTAAAGAAGGTAAATTGCTGGAGCATATTTCGTACTTAGATCTATTTTTAGGTAAGCGCGGCGGATGTATCGGTGAAGTATGTATCTTGGCATTATTGATCGGCGCGGCATTTCTTTTAATCCGGGGTTATATCAGCTGGCAGATACCGGCAACTTATATTTTCACCACAGCTTTCTTGGTTTATATCTTTGGAGGCCAACAGCTATTTAGCGGGGATTGGCTTTTTCATATATTAAACGGCGGGTTAATCCTCGGGGCATTTTTTATGGCTACGGATTATGTGGCTACCCCGCTGACTGCTAAAGGGCAGTTGATTTTTGGTGTTGGGTGCGGAGTAATTACTGCGGTTATTCGGATTTGGGGAGGATATCCTGAAGGGGTTTCTTATGCCATATTAATGATGAATGCCGCCACGCCATTTATTGACCGGTATACTAAAACCAGGATTTACGGATCACGATGAAGAGTCTTGTTAAAGAATTTACTAAAGGTATTATTAAAGAGAACCCTACATTTGTTCTGGCTTTAGGGCTATGCCCGACGCTGGCAGTTTCCGTATCCGTGATCAACGGTATAGGTATGGGACTGGCTGCGACTTTTGTGCTTTTAGGTTCAAGTATTATTATTTCTCTGGTCCGGAATTTTATTCCCGGAAAGATACGCATACCATGTTTTATTGTAATCATCGCTACCTTTGTTACTGTAACTGAACTATGTTTGAAAGCTTATAGCCCGGTGCTGGACCGGGCTTTGGGTATATATATTCCGCTGATTGTGGTTAATTGTATAGTTTTAGGCCGCGCCGAAGCCTTTGCCTGCCGGAATAACCTGCTGAGATCATTCTTCGACGGTTTAGGCATGGGAGTAGGTTTTACCCTGGCGCTAGTTCTTATTTCGGCGATCCGGGAGTTTTTGGGTGCAGGGCAATTATTAGGCCACACTTTGATTAAAGGATTTGAGCCGATATTTGTTTTTGGTATGCCTCCGGGAGCACTTTTAGTGATCGGTTTATTATTAGGATTTTTTAACCTTCTTAAGAACAGGAAAGCATGAGCGTTCAAGAATTTCTGAGCATATTTATTTCTTCAGTATTTATTTATAACGTTATCTTGTCGCGTTTTTTAGGACTATGCCCTTTTGTCGCTATCTCTAAAAACACCAAGCAGGCATTTGCGATGAGCGCGGCGGTTACTTTTGTGATTACTGCTTCATCGGTGGTGACCTGGATTATTTACCGTTTTCTTTTGATTCCTTTTAATCTGACCTATCTGCGTACGCTTTCATTTGTCCTGGTAATTGCCACTCTTGTTCAGTTGATTGAAATGGTCATCAGGAAGACCAGCCCTGCTTTATACCGGGCTTTCGGCATTTATCTCACTTTGATCACCACGAATTGCGCTGTATTAGGCGTAGCGTTATTGAATATCGATATGTTTTTCATAAATGATAAAGCGGTTATCGGGAGTTTGTATTATTCGGTTTTTCAAGGGGTCTGCATGGGTTTAGGATATACTTTGGCGATGCTTTTAATGTCCGGGATAAGGGAGAGGCTGGAACTCTGCAATGTCCCCAGGGCATTTAAGGATTTTCCTCTGGCATTTATTATTGCTTCAATCTTAAGCTTAAGTTTTATGGGCTTTAGCGGATTTAAATTATAATGGAAATTTTATTTGCGATAATAATTTTAGGAGTATTGGGGCTTATTTTTGGCGTAGGTTTAGCGATTGCCTCAAAGAAATTGACGGTTCAGGTTGATCCGAAATTAGAAAAAGTACAGCACTTACTTCCAGGTTCAAATTGCGGCGCATGCGGGAATCCCGGATGTTTTGGTTTTGCCGAAAATCTGTTTGCAGGTAAAAGTACAATCGAAAGCTGCCGGGTTTGCAGTGAAGAAATTAAAGGAAAGATCGCCGAGATTATGGGGGTTGCCTTTGAGAAACAGATTAAAAAGATCGCCACTTTACATTGTAATGGTGGCGCAGGAGTTAAGGATAGATATTTGTATGATGGTGTTGGCGATTGCATTAGTGCTAATCTAGTTTTAGGAGGGCAAAAAGCATGCGTTTTTGCTTGTCTTGGTTTTGGCACCTGCGTAAGAGTTTGTCCGTTTGGGGCGATTAGCATGTCCTCGGATGCTTTACCGGTTGTCGACCAAGTTAAATGCCGTTCTTGTAATAAGTGCGTATTGGTTTGTCCGAAGAAATTATTTTCTTTGCTATCGGTGACTTATTCGGTGTACGTGGCATGCAGTTCACATGATCTGGGGCGTGATGTAAAGAATGTTTGCTCTGTCGGCTGTATTGCCTGTAAATTATGCGAGAAAGCCTGTAAATTTGACGCGATACATGTAATCGATAATCTTGCGGTAATTGATTACCATAAATGTACTTCCTGTAAAGAATGCGTAAAGGCCTGTCCGGCTAAAACTATAAGGGTAAGAGAATGATGAAGAATCCAATAAACTTAGCTATATTTGCTTCAGGGAACGGAAGCAATTTTTCGGCAATCGTCAAAGCGATAAAGCAGAAAAAGATTAAAGTAAGGTCAGTGATCTTAGTCTGCGATAAACCGGAAGCCTTCGTAATCCAACGTGCACAAAAGGCTAAAATTCCGGTCGTTCTAATCAGGCGCGAAGATTTTGTAAACCGCGGTGATTTTGAAGAGGGGATCGTCCAGAGATTAAAAAATTATAAGATAAATCTAATCGTTTTAGCCGGATTTATGCGTATCCTCAGTGTATCTTTTGTAAAACTTTACCATAACCGGGTTATGAATATCCACCCGTCTTTGCTCCCTGATTTTAAGGGTGCCCATGCGATCGAGGATGCTTTTAAGCATAAGCCGTCTTTTACCGGAGTCACCGTGCATTTTATCGATGAACAGGTGGATAACGGACCGGTTATTCTACAGCAAAAAGTAAAAATAAATAAAAGTGATTCTTTGTTTTTACTTGAGAGAAGGATCCATGCGTTGGAACATAAGCTTTATCCTGAGGCAATTAAATTATTTGTTAATGCTAAGCTGAAGATAAGAGCGGGTAAGGTTTATTTGGGGTAAGCCGATATTATTCTATTGAGTCAGCAAGGATTGCTTTCTGATTGAGAATATTTTTTGTTCCGGTTACCAGATTGGATATTTCTACAAAAGTAAAATCATTAAATCCGTAGGTATTCAAAGTATAGGAAATTATTTTTAGCACTTCTTTATCAATATCCGCATTTCTTTCAACCTCCGGTTTTTGAAATTTCAACTTTATTCGGCTTTGAATCTGGCTGGCGATAAATTCAGCCAGTGATATTTCCCGGTAAACCAGATGAGCTCCGGTTTTGTCGCCGATAATCTGGGGGGAAATTTCCGAATCCTGAATAATACGGTGCTGATATTCTGTCTGAGAGATAATACCGTAGGATATTTTTTTTAAGTCCGGGGAGTAAAAAATCTGCTTTATTTCAAAGCCGTTTTTGATATCTGCGGTAACAATGCAGAAAAATAAAGGATCGTCCTTTTTTGAGTTATCCACACTGAAAAGTACTCTGCGGATAACCTGTAGCACCTTGAAGATCTTTTCGTTTACGGATTTGTCTAAAGCCATCTCCTGCTGTTTTTCTTTTTCTTCGGCCAGCTTGACAAGGTAGTTAACTTTTAGGATTCTCTCTTCCAAGTAGTTTTTCTTGTCCTCTAAAAAAAACCTTTCAGTATATTTATCCGGATTCTCAGGCTTAGATATTATATCTTCAAGTGGAAGATATACCCAAAGCGTGTTGCCTATAAGCTTGGATGAAACATCAAGCTTATAGTCTTTTTTGCAAATATCTTGTACTGCTTGTGGAATATTTTCTTTTAAGAATGACGGAGTAGTAGATGAGGAGCAAGCGGATAAGAGTAGGACCAGAGGGATAATTTTAAGGCCGGCTTTTACCAAACTCCTTAAAGATGGCTTCGATTTCATCGTAATTTAGTTCGCTTTTTGCAACCAGTTCTTTAGCCAGCCGATCCATCAGGGGCTCTTCTTTTTTAAGCAAAGCGGTTATTTCAATCAGGCAGGTATTTAAGATATCCTGAACATCAGCATCCAGCTTAGCCTTAGTATCCTCGGATATTTTATTGACAATTTCCCAATTACCCAGGAGGCCGCTTTTTCCCATACCGCAAACCCAGACCATATTGTGAGCATGATGCATGGCGCTTGAGAAATCTCCGTATACGCCGCTGGTTGTGGCATTATATTTGATTTTTTCTGCCGCATACGAACCCAGGCTGATCTTTATTTTACTCAAGATTTGATTAGAGTCTTCAATAAAGGTATCTTCTCTTTCCGGAATCCAGGTAGCTCCTCCGGTTGGTCCGCGCGGAGTAATCGTAATTTTGAAAACATCTTTAGAGGGGGCAAGCAGATAAGTAACGATGGCGTGTCCTGCTTCATGATAAGCGGTTTGCCATTTTTCTTTTTCACTTAATTTAACCCTGCGTTTTATACCTAAGGCAATTCTTTCCCTGGCTTCATCAATTTCTTGCATTGAAACTAATGAACTTTGATTGCGTATAGTAATTAAAGCAGCTTCGTGTACAATATTAGCAATGTCTGCTGGGGTTTGGCCTACGGTAATCCGTGCAAGACGGTCGATTTTTACGTTTTCAGCATTATATTTAATATTTTTCAGGTAATAAGTAAAAAGCTTGGCACGGTCATCAAGGTTTGGTTTATCCACGATGATTTTACGGTCGAATCTTCCGGGCCTAAGTAGCGCCTGGTCAAGATAAGTTTCCGGAGCGTTAGTGGCGCCGATTAAAATTATATTGTGATCCTTATCTTTTAAGCCGTCCATCTCAACCAACAGCTGGTTTAAGGTGGTGTTATGTTCGGTAGTGCCTCCGAAACCCCGGTCCATACTGCGTTGAGCGCCGATAGCATCAATTTCATCGATAAAGATAATGCAGCCGCCTTCAAGTTCTGCTAACTGTTGCGCCTTTTTAAAAAGTGAACGCACGCGTCCGGCTCCAACTCCGACAAACATCTCCACAAATTCTGATCCGGACATGGATATAAAGGGAAGCTTGGTTTCTGTGGCGATTGCTTTAGCCAGGTAAGTTTTACCGCATCCCGGAGGGCCTAACATGAGAATACCTTTTAAGATCTTGCCTCCGATGCGCTGTAGACTTACGCGGTCGGTAATTAATTTGACTACTTCCAAGGCTTCTTCTTTGGCTTCATCCATTCCGATGACATCATTCCAGGTTACTCCTATGTCTCCGCCGGAAACGGATTTTTTGCTGGTTTGTGAAAACGAGGAAGCACCGCGTTTAAAATAGAGCCAGTACATTAAAAACGTATATACAAAGCCAAAGATAAGCGCCATGATGATCTGCAGATATAGTTGTAGAGGGATCATCGCCAGCTGTGATTGTCTGAGGTATGACTCAGCCTCATTCCAGGCGCGCATACCGACAATTACAAGTATGATCAGCGATATTGTTAATGCCACCAGAAAGGTAATAAGTACCACCTTTAGCCAGTGCAGTTTTGCGTAGAATTTAAATTTTTTCCAATTCATATTGTCTCCAGGTTTTCTAAAAAGGAATACTTAAAATTAACATATCCACTAGCTTAAGTCAAACACTATTTAGCCTGGAAAGGATTGCCTTGACTTAGGTTCTATTGTATGTATAATTATTAAGTTGTCAAAAAATATAAGAAAGGAAAATCCGATGGCAAAGATTAAGAAAGTTTTAGCACGGGAAATTCTGGATTCGCGTGGAAATCCTACAGTTGAAGTAGATTGCCTTTTGACTAACGGTATTTTGGGGCGCGCCGCAGTTCCCTCAGGAGCCTCCACCGGAGATAATGAAGCATTAGAGCTCAGAGATGGCGACAAATCCCGATATATGGGAAAAGGGGTATTGAAGGCAGTAGCCAATGTCAATACCGTGATCAATAATGCTATTAAAGGTAAAGACGCAGATTTTGCCAAGATCGACAAACTTTTAATTAAACTGGATGGTACGGAGTTTAAATCCAAGCTCGGTGCGAACGCAATTCTCGGTGTTTCCATGGCAGTAGCCAAAGCAGCTGCGCTTTCTAAAAAGCAGCCCCTTTATAGATTTTTGGGCGGAGAGAAGGCAAAAATTCTACCCATTCCGCTAATGAATATTTTAAACGGCGGGATGCACGCCGATAATAATTTAGACATTCAGGAGTTTATGATTATGCCCCAGGGTGCGCCTACTTTTTCCGATGCTTTACGGATGGCCACCGAGGTGTTTCATAATTTAAAATCAATTTTAAAATCTAAAAAACTTTCTACTTCTGTAGGAGACGAAGGTGGTTTTGCCCCTAGTCTTGATTCAAATGAAGAGGCATTAAGCTTGATTATCGAGGCAATTAAGAAAGCCGGGTATGTTCCGGGCCGGGATATTTCTTTGGCTCTTGACTGTGCGGCCAGCTCTTTCTGTAAAGATGGTAAGTATACCTTTGATGGAGCACAAAAAACTTCTGCGGATTTAATCGCTATTTATGAAGCCTGGCTTCTAAAATATCCTATTCTTTCAATTGAAGACGGCCTTTCTGAGCACGATTGGAGTGGTTGGCAGGAGATGACCAGAAAAATTGGCGATAAAGTGCAGTTGGTGGGTGATGATATTTTTGTCACCAATCCTAAGATATTCAAAAAAGGGATTGCAGAAAACATTGGCAATGCTATACTGATTAAAGTCAATCAAATTGGCTCGCTTTCTGAGACCCTTGAGGCAATTTCCATTGCCAAGAAGAATAAATACAACGCGATAATTTCGCATCGCAGCGGTGAGACCGAAGATACGACGATTGCGCATTTAGCGGTAGCCACCGGGGTGGGCCAGATCAAAACCGGTTCTTTGTCCCGCACGGATAGAATCTGCAAATATAACGAGCTTTTAAGGATTCAGGAAGAGTTGGGCAAAAAGGCAATCTTTGCGGGGACAAGCTGGAAGAGGTAGATGCTCTCCACATTAAGAAAATCATTCTGGCTTTTCGGGTTTGCAGTCCTGACCTTAGTTTTATTCCTACCGGGTTACATTAAACTGCAGGAATCCAGGGTTAAGAATCGCCAGCTGGAAGGAAAGTTCCGTAAAATGGCGGTTGAGAATTATCTTTTGCAGGAAGAGCTTAAGCGGATTGAAAATGATCCGGTTTATCAGGAGAAGATTGTCCGGGATAAGATGGGAGTGGTGCGACGCGGCGAGATTCCCATTAAGATTTTTTCTGAGAAGAAGAGATAGATAGATTTCGCGGGGTGGAGCAGCCTGGTAGCTCGCAAGGCTCATAACCTTGAGGTCGTCCGTTCAAATCGGGCCCCCGCAACCAATATATAAACCCTATGCACGGTAAAGTACTTGCATAGGGTTTTGTTTTAAGGTAAAATTAGTTAAAGAAAATTGGAAAGGCAATCATGGGTAAGCTGAATTGTTGGGAATACAAAAAATGCGGCAGAGAGCCGGGTGGTGCGAAGGCCGATAAATTGGGGGTCTGTCCAGCAAGTACAGAGAAGCGGACTAATGGTATTAATTGCGGGAAGAATGGCGGGAGGGCTTGCTGGGCGATCGCGGGAACGGTATGTGGCGGAAAGGTTCGGGGTAGTTTTGCCGTGGAACTGGCCTCTTGCATGGAATGTGAATTTCACAAACTTGTGATGAGTGAAGAAGCCAATAAATTTGTACTAATAGAAGATATTCTATTAAAACTTAAGAATTAATTTATCTTTGATCCGGAATTTTCGTAGTATTCTTATCTAATTTTTCTGTCTCTGAACCCGCTAATAGAGCTTAGTGGGTTTTTTGTTGTCTATGCGCCGATAAGTGTTATAATTGTGTTACGTAACACGCACCGGAGGAATTCCTTATAAACGCCGGGTGTAAGCTACCTAGCTTCGCCTGGCGCAATTTCACTACGAGGCGAACACCCGCGCAATTTACGCAGAGGCGTATACCGGCGTACACATCTTACACCGGGTAACCTTTAAGCGCGGGGTGTAAGCTACCTAATATGTTTGAAGACAGAAAAGATGCTGGAGAAAAACTGGCCAAGGCTTTAAAAAAATATAAAGGCAAGGGTGTCCTAGTTCTTGGTATACCCAAAGGCGGCGTTGAAGTCGGCTATGAGGTAGCTAAATACCTTGATGCCGATTTTTCAATAGTCGTATCCAGAAAATTGCCTTATCCCGGAAATCCTGAATTCGGGTTTGGCGCGGTCAGCGAGGACGGAAGTAAGTTTATTATCAGCGGGTATGAGGAACAACTTCCCAAAGAATTAGTTGCAGAGATAATTCGGAAACAAGAATTAGAAATTAAAAGGCGGATATCTGTCCTGCGTAACGGCAAGCCGCTGCCGGAGATTAAGGACAGGACGGTGATACTCGTAGATGATGGCATTGCTATGGGCTCAACCATGAGGGCTGTGGTATATTTATGCAAAAATAAAAAGGCCAAAAAAATTATCGTGGCAGCTCCTGTTTCCGGAGAAAGTGCCGAAAAAGAATTTTCCGGCTTTGTCGACGAGGTAGTAATTTTAGAGAAACCTCAATTCTTTAGCGCGGTCGCCCAGGCATATGAAAATTGGTATGATGTTCCTGATGCGCAGGCCGCTTCCATATTGCAAAGATGGGAAACAACTTTAAAACATTGATTTATAAGGTAAATATATGAGCGCCAAAAGGATTTTAAAAGCGAAAATTGGGGAACTTTTAATCGAGCGTAATCTGCTAACCAAAAAGCAGCTGGATACGGCTTTAGAGGAGCAGAAGAAAAATGGCGGCTATATCAGCCAGCATTTGATATCCCTGAATTTTGTAAGTGAAATGCATATTGCCGAATGCCTGGCCAGCCAGTATGGTTTTGCCTATTTACCATTGGCTAGATATGAGATACCTTCTCAGGTGTTAAAAATTATTCCTTTTAAATTAATTAATATCTATTCGCTTCTACCGATAGAGAAAAGCGGTAATTCTCTGGAAGTGGTTATGGCTGACCCTTTAAATGAGGGGGTTATCGATATGCTCAGGCAGGTTAGCGGATGCGATATTGAGGTTTTTATCAGTACCTATAGCGAAATCAGGCAGGCAATTGGTAATTATTTTCATGATGAAATACAAAATGCTGATGAAGTTGCGCTTGATCCGGGAGAATTAATTAAGCAAGATATGCTCAAGTCCTTTATTCAGGTTAAGGATTATGGCAGCGGCAAAGAAAAAAGGCGGTATAAAAGAAAAGACGTAGACCTGGATATGGTTTATTTTCTGAAGGATCAAGGCTGCAAGGCAAAAATAAAGAATATCAGTTACGGAGGGCTCTTGTTTAGCACGGAGTTATTCTTGCCTGTTGAAAAAAATATCTATACGAATATTGTTTGCAAGATTCTGGCGCATGATGTGACGATCAATGCCGTAGTTCAGGTGATCAGGGTAGAGAAGCTAGGAGAAAACCAGTATACCATCGCAGGTTTTTTCAATTTCATCACCGATGAAGACAGGATGAAGCTTACCTTATTGCTCAAGTAGAAAAATCATATAATCTAAGGCTAGATGAAAAATAATCTATATAATTTTACAGATGATGCAGGTAGTTTTAAATCTTTCTCTGCGGATAGGATAAAAAGCCTGTATCTACCGCTTGGCAATGAAACTTTGTTGTCCTCTATTTCACCGGATTTACATGGAGATATAAAAAGCAGCCAAAATAGTTTTTTGCTTGAGCCGGTTTCCCGCTGCGACCTTTCTCTTTCTAAGGCTTCAAGAAACTTTTGGATTTACATTGATAAAGATAAGATTTGGTCTGCCGCTGGAGTTTCTAAAAATCTAAAACAGATCCAGCAGGATAAATTTACCTTAGAAGCCGGTCAGCTTTGGCAGCGGGTCAGCCGGGAAAATAAAAATCTAGGTTTAAAATCTGAAATTTTATCATTTGTACCGGCAGGTACTGATGCGTTAGAGGTTATGCAGGTTACTCTGACCAATATCAGTAGAAAAAAGATAAGTTTTATTCCTTATGCGGCAATACCTTTATATGCCCGCTCCGCTGATAATTTACGCGATCATCGCCAGGTAACTTCACTTTTAACCAGAATTAAACAGGAAAAATACGGGATTAATGTTAAACCGACATTGCTTTTTGATGAATCCGGGCATAGGCCGAATAATACGGTTTATTATGTCGCTGGATGTGATAATAGAGCAAAACCGGCGAAATATATTTATCCGACACAGGAGGATTTCTGCGGAGAATCCGGAGACCTAGAGGCTCCGGAGGCTGTTTTTGAAAATAAGCTTCCCGGGAAAGTATCGATACAAGGTAAAGAGCCAATGGGAGCGATGCGCTTTGCTAAAATTACATTGCCGGCGAAAGCCAAGGTTACTTACGCTGTTGTCATGGGCATTGCTCAGAAGGGTTATAATTTAAGCCGCTTGATCAGTAAATTTAATCATCCTAAGAAAGTAAATCTCTATTTTGAAAAGACCAAAAGTTTTTGGCAGGAGCAATCCAAGTCGTTGGATATTTCAAGCGGTGATCAGCATTTTGATAATTGGCTGCGCTGGGTAAATATTCAGCCGCACTTAAGGAAAATATTCGGCTGTTCATTCCTTCCAGATTTTGATTATGGCAAAGGAGGTAGGGGATGGCGCGATCTTTGGCAGGATTGTCTGGGGCTTATTTTAAATAATCCGCAAGGTGTACGGCCGCTTTTAATTAATAATTTTTGCGGAGTTAAAATTGACGGAGCAAATGCGACGATAATCGGTAAACTCCCGGGTGAATTTATCGCTGACCGCAATAATATCAGCCGGGTGTGGATGGATCACGGAGTGTGGCCGCTGATTACTTTGGATTTATATATTCAGGAGACCGGGGATTTAGGGATTTTATTTGAGCCGGCTGCTTATTTTAGGAATCATCAAATCAATCGCGCCAGAGATATTGATCAAAAATGGAATTTTTCCTATGGAAACCGGCTCAAGGCAAAATCCGGGAAAATTTATCAGGGGACAATCTTAGAACATTTGCTGGTGCAGAATTTGGTGCAGTTTTACAATGTCGGCACACATAACCATGTCCGGCTTGAAGGCGCAGATTGGAATGACGGTTTAGATATGGCGCCTGAACACGGAGAAAGCGTAGCTTTTTTTGCGATGTATGCCCAGAATCTGGCAACGATTGCGCAGCTATTGCTTAAGACAGGTAAAAAGAATTTGGAAGTAGCCGAAGAATTAAAAATATTGCTTACGGATTTTAACTATTCAAGCCTGGCTCAAAAACATAAAATATTAGAGAATTATTTTTCTAAAACTGAAGAAAATATTTCAGGGCGTAAGATTCGGTTGGATGTTATCAAGTTAAGTAATTCTCTAAAAAATAAATCATCCTGGATGAAAGGCCATATTCAAAAGAGCGAGTGGTTAAAAGAAGGGTTTTTCAACGGCTATTATGATAATCAAAAGAAGAAGGTAGACGGTAAAAAAGGCAATCTGATGCAGATGACTTTAACTTCTCAGGTATTTCCGGTGATGAGCGGAGTTGCTAACTCCAGGCAAATCAAGGAAGTGCTGTTGAATGTTTACCGTTATCTATATGATAAATCCGTCGGAGGAATCCGCCTGAATACCAATTTTCAGAGAGAACAACATGATTTAGGCAGGGCATTTTCTTTCTCCTACGGAGATAAGGAGAATGGCGCGGTGTTTAGCCACATGGTGGTGATGTTTGCTTACGCGTTATATAAACAAGGTTATTCTCAAGAGGGCTGGAAAGCTCTAAGCTCACTGTATAAAATGGCAGCGGATACTTCAAAGAGCAGGATTTATCCTTGTCTTCCGGAGTATTTTGACCTGGAAGGCAAGGGGATGTATTCGTACTTAACCGGTTCAGCCAGTTGGTTTATGCTGACTTTGCTCACCCAATCGTTCGGAGTTAAGGGTCAGGACGGAGATTTGCTTATTGAGCCGAAGTTAACCGCTGAGCAATTTAAGGCCAGCAGTAAATTAAGCGTCAGCCGGGTATTTGCCGGCAGAAAATTGAAAATCGTTTTCTCAAATCCCCAACGCCTGGAAGCAGGAAAATACCGCATTAAAGGTTTCCTGCTGAATGGTGAACGGATTCCCGTTGAAGCAGCTCCCCGGGTAGTCCTGACCAGAGAAGTTATCATTAGCCTGCCAAAAGAAAAACTCAACCTAATTGAAATCCATTTAGGGCAAGATTAAAATTTTTTATTGACAGCATTGAGAACCATGATAAACTGATTATGAACATATGTTCATAATCATGGGAGGTTATTTTGCGGCCTAAAAAGACGCGTTGGGTAAAATGTTTGCCGCAAGAGCGGTGTTTTAAACCGCTGTGTAAGCCGCTGAATAAATTAGAGAGCGTATATTTGTCGTTAGATGAATTCGAAGCAGTGCGCCTTACTTGTGTCGAAGGATTAAAACAGGTTGATGCCGCAAAATTAATCGGGGTTTCCCGCCCGACATTCTCGCGGATCTTAACCTCAGCTCAGAGAAAAATTGCCGACGGCTTGGTCAATATCAAAGCCATACGTATTGAAAAAGGCTGTTGCAAAATTGGAAGGGTGCATAGATTTAAGAAAGGAAGGATTTAGGCATGGGAAAACCAGCTAAAGAGCCGTTTTGGGGCAAGATTAGAAAATTTTTCTCGCAGCTATCCGACAACATTGATAAGAAGATGGAGGCAGAGGCTAAATCAAGCCCTTGCTGTTGTAAGCCGGCTGAAGGGAAAGATAAAACATGCTGCAGTTAATAGTTGACCGGTTTATTTATGAACTTTTAAGATTTCCCGCTTCATCGAAACTGGCGGGAATGCTTAATTTTTTTCTCTATGATTCAATAAAGATCATTTTCTTACTTTTGATTATGATCTCCGCCATTGGTTTCTTGAGGACATTTTTATCTCAACACAAGATTAGGGGATGGCTGAACAGGACCGGCGGTTTCGGGAATTTCTTCGCTGCTCTCTTCGGCGCGTTCACTCCTTTTTGTTCCTGCTCTTCCATCCCGATATTCTTTAGTTTTCTTGAGGCCGGAATACCTTTGGGGATCGCATTTTCTTTTCTGATCACCTCTCCGATCATCAATGAATACCTGGTAGTGCTGATGTTTGGATTTTTTGGCTGGAAAATTACCCTTGTCTATGTTTTAAGCGGGGTGGCTATCGGTATGGTTTCGGGTATTATTTTAGGGAGGATGCATCTGGAAAGGTTCCTGGTTAAGGACATCATGCGGCCTGATTCGAAGGTATTTGAGGAGGTAAAGCTTTACCATGGTTTTAAGAGCAGGTTGCTTTTTGGTATAGGAGAGGCGCTTTCAATTATTAAGAAGCTTTGGGTTTGGATATTGGTAGGCGTGGGCATCGGGGCTTTGATACATAATTTTGTGCCTCAGGAAACTGTGCAGGGGATAGTGGGCAAAGCGGGATTTTTTTCTGTTCCGCTGGCTGCTCTTTTAGGCGTCCCTTTATATGGAAGCTGCGCGGCGATCCTTCCGATAGCGATAGTTTTATTCCAGAAGGGTTTTCCGTTGGGGACGGCACTGGCTTTTATGATGGCTGTAGCTGCCTTAAGTTTTCCCGAGGCGATTATGCTGCGCAGAGTAATGAAATTAAAGTTAATTGCCATATTTTTCTGTATAACCACCTTAGCCATAATTTTTACCGGTTACCTTTTTAATTTTATAGCGCGGTAATTTTGACTGTTGAATTTTTTTAGTAAAGGAGAACGGATGGAACACGTCATTCACGAAGAGAGGCGTTTGAGTTTTTTCGAAAAGTACCTTACCGCTTGGGTTATACTTTGCATCGGGCTGGGGATAATGCTTGGTAAATTATTTCCTCAGGTAGCTATAACGCTCGATCAATTCTCGGTTTATCAGGTATCCGTCCCAATCGCTATTTGCCTGTTTTTTATGATGTACCCGATAATGGTTAAGATAGATTTCGCCGAGGTTATTAAAGCCGGTAAGTCTCCTAAGCCGGTTGTCCTTACACTGGTAGTAAATTGGTGCATAAAACCATTTACGATGCTTGCTATCGCCTGGTTGTTCCTCGGAGTATTATTCAAAGGATGGCTTCCGGGGGCTGAGATTGTAAAAGGCGGTTCGCAGGTAGAGCTGTTCAGGTCTTATATCGCAGGCTGTATCCTGCTTGGCGTAGCCCCTTGCACGGCAATGGTTTTGATCTGGGGGCATTTATCTGGCGGCAACGACGGCCATACATTGGTAATGGTGGCTATTAATTCGCTGACGATGTTAATTTTATATGCGCCGCTGGGAGGGTGGTTGTTAGGCGTAAATAAGATGCCTATTCCGTGGCAGACGATTGTTTTGTCGGTAGTTGTCTATGTCGGCGTACCGCTGTTTTTGGGATACTACACCAGGAAGTCCATCATTGCTAAAAAGGGGTTTAAATGGTTTGAGGAAAAATTTCTGCATTATTTAACTCCGGTTTCAATATGCGCTTTGTTGCTCACCCTGGTGCTATTGTTTTCATTCAAAGGGGAGTTGATTATTAACCAGCCCCAGGTAATTTTGCTGATTGCCATTCCGCTTTTTATCCAGACATGCCTTATTTTCCTGATAACCTACGCGTTAGCAAGATGGTTGGGCCTTTCATATAGAGATGCCGCTCCTTCGGCATTGGTAGGGGCCAGCAATCATTTTGAGGTTGCTATCGCTACTTCAACTGTTCTGTTCGGTTTATCCTCCGGCGCTTCACTGGCTACGGTTGTCGGTGTATTAATAGAGGTTCCGGTAATGCTGATGCTGGTCAGGGCTTGCCTTAAAACTCAAAATTGGTTTAAGCCATCGAGAGGCCGCCATGGATAAAAAGATGGTTCTGTTTGTATGCGTTCATAATTCCGCGCGCAGCCAGATGGCTGAGGCGTTCTTAAAGCTGATGGCTAGAAATAGGACATTTTAATCTTGCTAAGGCATTTTTTATTATTTTACTTTACAATATCTGCTAATCCGTTATAATAAACTCCGCTATTATT
>PCWB01000026.1 GCA_002796135.1 Candidatus Omnitrophica bacterium CG11_big_fil_rev_8_21_14_0_20_41_12 | reverse complement strand
ACCGCGGGCAAAACGCCCTCTTACAGCCAGAGACAAGCCGACAGCAGCGGCTCCCTGGGCAAGAGCCATGCCAACAGGATCTAACCCCAAAGAACCAACCAGAGAAAAGATCAGGATCAAAGTAAATGGAAGATAAATGGCCAGTGAGCGATAAAAACAAATACTGAAATCGTGCAACGGGTTCAGATATCTGAAGGCGGAAAGTCCGCGGGCGAGCCGCTGGAACCCTGAAAATTTTATTCGGAAGATTTGCATACTTTCCCTGCCGTGAATCTGCGGGCCGCCGACGGCTAAGGAAAACGCGATGGTGGAAACAGCCGCGGCAATGGCGTATCCGCCGGGCTGGATCCCAAGAAAAACCATGGACAGCGTCAAACCAATCCACAAACCCGAGAAAAGCATCACAAGCGCCCGCGGACGGGGTGTTCGCACCAATAATCCCAGCCCAATCAGACAATTCGCCAGCGCGATAGCCAAATCCCCCATCCCTATTCCACGATAACGCAGCATCTGAAGAAGCAGAGTAAGTGCAAACACAACGGTGACGCCACCGAGACGTTGGTAAAATCTTGCTCCGGCGGGACTTTGAGGGTTGACGAAAGTAGATAACGCTTCCTTTTTCGGCATACGCATCACGATTCCAGCGCCCTTGGAGGGCCTGGCCGGAATAAAGACGGGGTTCAATCCGGTCCGCGATCGATAACCTTTGGCCACACGGCGTTCCCAATCTCTCAGGCTGTCTGTCTTCACGATAAAGATGGCACACCCGCCCCCTCCGCCGCCCATCATGCGGCCTCCGACGGCATCGTTACGCAAGCCCTCCTCCACCAGTTCGTCCATGGTCGTTCCGCTGATCTGAAAATCACCGGTCATGGAGAGACTTTTTCCGCTCTCGGTCATGAGCCGACCGAGTTCCATGACAAGAGAATCATGTACCCGCCGGTCCATTTGTTCCAAAATTTCCACAAAAGCCAGCGTCCGCTCACGTTCAGTTATTGGGTGGCGGGCGCGTTTCAAATATATCTTTTCCTCGTCGGAGGCGGCATCCGGGTTTTTTTCAACGATATCTTGCGCGGTTTTTAGTTCGTCCAGCGTGAAAGCGCTGACGTGGCGCCTTTGCTGACTGCCATCGAGTTTCAGGAGACGATTCAATACATCTGGAGCGTGGGTCAATTCGTCCACGCGGGTATTGTAGTCCGTTTGCGCGAGGCTGCGGTCGAGGCCGGAATGAACAGCAATGTATGTATAATCAGGCCCAAGATCCGCCGAATACCGGCTAAAAGACATGTCATGATAATTGACCAGCGACGCCATTCTTTCTTCGCCTGTTAACGACGCCATTTGGTCGAGCAATCCGACTTTGGCGCCCACGAACGGATTATTTTCTCCGCTTTGGGCCATTCGGGCTAGGTCTTCAACGCTCGTCAATCCCCAGCCAAAAAGGTCGTTGGCTGCCATTGTCATGGCAACGCAATAGGCCGCGGAACTAGACATCCCCGCGCCTGTCGACACGTTCCCTTGGATGGCAAACTCTCCTCCGGAAATTTTCATTCCTTTTTCCTGTGCCGCAAGGAAGAGTCCCATGACATAACCCGACCACGAGTTGCCCTCGCGCCGGTTTTCCGCCAGCTTGCGCAGGTCCCGAATCTTGAATTCATAGCTTCGGTCATAATCCAGAGAATAGAGCTTCACGGTACCGTCATTCCGTTTTCTTCCGGATACCAGAACGTTGAACTCCACAGCCATAGGCAGGGAATAATTCAACGCCCGAGGGTCTTTACCAAAATCCGGATAATCGACGTGCTCTCCCATGATGTTTGCGCGGCCCGGCGCCAGCGCTATTACTTGCGCCGCTTTCTTGAAATGCTTCAGGTGTTCTTTCAGCAGAAAATTGACCCGCTCATCGTCCGATCCGGGCCGGATCTCCTTGAAAGACTCCTTGCTAAATGCGCGCTTTTTGGAAAGATTGACGGAGGAATTCCGGTATCTGTAAATATAGAGAGCAATTATAGTCAGAACTGCAAGCACAACAATGGCAAGCCTGCCGCCTGGCTCTGCGACCACTTTGGCCTTACCCGTAAGCTGCTTATACGCCCCGTAAGCCAATTTAGGAGACAGGTCAGTTTTAATCAGACCGAAGTTATTCGAATATGGAACATCGTAGGCCTGCCACCAAAATACTTTTTCTACCTGAGGATAATTCGCGGATACTTGGTATATCATTTTAAGCGCGGCTGCCTGGTTGGCTTCTGAAAGGCAGCCCGGGCCAGCCGGATTATTATTTTCGCACCCATCATACCCGATGTAGCCCGTTTCTCCGAACCATATCGCTTTATCAGAGTCGCCGTGGGCTCTCATCACTTCAATTACTCTCTCAATCCTATCTTTGTACCACAATTCATCGGGAAATTCGTAACTTCTGGCTGCATCTGGGTCGCTGCCATTATTTAAGTACCAGTACCTCTCATAGCTGTGGATATCGAGTGTATCAAAATAACCTGCCGAACTTTTATTGTCCAAATTATTGTATATCCTGGCTACGGCATCCCAAAGACACGGCCATTGGCCGGGCAAATCTTGCGCCTCGGTTTTGTCAGCTACGCCACCGCTTATAACATTGCATGCCGGATAGACTCCGCATTCATTATGCACCGCGGAATAAGAGAGTTTTAGAAGCTGCGCGTATTGCCCTACAGTACCTCCCCAGCCAATGCTGGGAGTGTTGGGCTTAACGTTGATTTCGTTGCCTATCTGCCAGTCAGTAACACCCCAGTAGTCATCTTGCGCCCAGCCTTTTTCCATAGACAGCTCGCCGTGGGGTTTATATCTTTGGGTGGCGGCGCGGACAAATTCAACGTACAATTCCGGGGCGAACTTTCCGGTATTGTTGTCTTGCGGCAGGTACTCGCGGTAATTATCCGGGTCGCTATTGACTATTGCCGGCTCAACCGCCCATTTGGGCGTGCCGGCCAGGGTAGCGACAATCTTAAGGTTGTATTTCTTGGCCATCAAGATAAAATTATCCATTCCTTGCCAGTTATACGGCTGCTCTTTGGAATCGGGTTGTATCTGATCCCAGAAGAAGCTGCTTCTTACATATGTTGCCCCCATATCAGAAATCATTTTAAACCACGATTCCAGGTTATTATTATATGAATCTGTCCCGTCCCGGTTTTCGGCATTAATGCCGTAAAAACCGGCGGGTGCAGAATTTTGCGGCGAGGCTAAAATACTTAGCGAAGTAAATAATGATAGTGCGGCGATAAGCACCCAAACACGAACGAATTTAACCGGTGATCTGCTGAATCTGTAAGAATGGAGGGCGCCCTTTTGGGGACGTCCCCGATTTTTAAGAATCTTCAGATCCTCGGCGGAGACGAAAAGCTCATTATACTCTCCCGATTCGGTTATTTCTATTATTTCCTCTTCACCCTTGACCAATTTATAGCCCCTGATCTTAAGATAAGTTGGGACATGAGGATCACCCATCTCTTCTTCGGTTAAATCAACGAACCTCCAACCTTTGTTCGATACTTTCAGGTCTTTTATGGTAAGTTTTACTCCCGGAGCAGTTTTAATGATAAGCGTTCCGTCGAGCTGGAGGTTTTCTATGGTTATGTCTTGACCGTCTACAATCAAGGTTGATCTATCAGATATTGTGCCCCCGGTTACCTTATTAATAACCTCCTGCTCTGTCATTGCAAAATCAGGGCTTAAGACTACCTTGGCACCCTCCTGATAAGGAACGCCCCAGCTGGTTCTTTCGTTGCCTTCTACATTTATATCTACTCCTGCCTGAGCTAAAAGTTTACGGAAATATTTATAATGATCTGCTTCGCCGGTAGCCATGGAGTCAGGATAATTCCCGCTCTTAGGATTATTGGCAGCGGCCTCAATATTATTTTTAACCGGCGAGAAGACATCTCTTTTCTCAAAGTTGGTAAATCCGACCTTTGCGCCTTCACCAAGCACCTTGGCTAAATCCTGCATCATTGTTTCAAGACGAGTAGGTTTCTGGAAAGTAGTTTTTTCTTTATCTGCGTATTTAGGATTAACAAACTCAGCGATAATACCATCAGTGGCATCTAAGACCTGTTTATATCTTATATTTTCAACAATAAATACGTTAAGGTTAGCCGGATAAGGAGATTTACCTGTTATAGGATCAGGAACATCACCTTCCGGATTAATTGTCTTCTTTAATACGGGGTCAAGCTGGTTATATTCCACATTGCAGGTCATAGAAGTACCGTTTTCATGTACCAATTCAGTAATCGCGCCAGCTTTCTCTC
>PCWB01000053.1 GCA_002796135.1 Candidatus Omnitrophica bacterium CG11_big_fil_rev_8_21_14_0_20_41_12 | reverse complement strand
TCGCGGTTGGTGGGGACTGATCAATGAGGAGTTAAAACTTCTAAATCAGCGCTCGGTTTCCGGAATCATCGGCCAGGGAGGGACGATTTTAAAAACTGCCCGCTGCGCGGAATTTAGGACCACAGAAGGACAGAGCCGGGCATATGAGACAATCAAGAAAAATAACATTGATGGTTTAGTGGTTATCGGTGGAAACGGATCATTTGCTGCCTGCCATGAGTTTCATAAGAAATATAATATTCCGGCTGTAGGTATAGCTGCTTCCATTGATAATGATGTGAATGGCATAGATTACACTATCGGTACGGATACCGCAGTTAATACCGCTTTAGACGCTATTGATAAGATTCGCGATACTGCTACCAGTATGGAGCGGATTTTTGTGGTTGAGGTTATGGGCAGGGAATCAGGTTTTATTGCTCTTACTGTTGCTCTTGCCGGGGGGTGTGAAGAAGTAATTATTCCGGAGAGGGAATTAGATCTTAACGCGGTTTGTCATGATATAGTGCGCGGCAATCTAATCGGAAAAATGAGCTGGATTATTGTACTTGCTGAGGGAGTAGGTAGGGCTCATGATATTGCCAGACAAATTACCGACATAACCGGACTTGAGACGCGCACGATAGTTTTAGGCCATGTGCAAAGAGGCGGGCGTCCTACGGCTGTTAGCCGGGATCTGGCCTTAAATCTGGGTAAAGCGGCAGTTGATTGTCTGATTGCCGGTAAAAAGAATATTGCTTTGGGCCTCACTGCGGGCAAAATCGTTGAGATCAACTTTGAGACGGCGATCAAGAAAAAAGAATTAAAAATCGCTGATTTTTATAAACTAGTTAAAATTTTAACTTGATGACACCCGGCGCTTATTTGAATTGCGCCGGTGTCCTTTACGTAAAGGAGATAATAAAACATGGGAAGGCAACCGCTTAAAATCGACAAAATTGTAATGGAGTTAATTATTAATGATGATCCCTTGTTTAAGAAAAAATTAGCCAAAAAAATCACGGATATAGCTTATAAAAAAGGAATTTACTCTTCTAGTATCCACGAACTTTATGTGGCTTGCGGTAAAGGAGAGTTTAGCGGTTTTACCGTTCCGGCGATAAATTTGCGCAGCATGACTTATGATTTGGCACGGGCAATATTTAGGACGGCTAAACAGAATAATTCCGGAGCATTTATTTTTGAGATTGCAAAATCCGAAATGGGCTATACCGGACAGCCTCCGGTTGAATATACTGCGGTTATTTTAGCTGCAGCTATAAGAGAGGAATATCGCGGACCGGTATTCATTCAGGCGGATCATTGCCAGGTTAATGCCAAGAAATTTGCAGAGAATCCGGATAAAGAGTTAGAGGCGCTGCAGAATATGATTACCGATAGCATTGCCGAAGGATTTTATAATATTGACATTGATTCCTCAACGCTGGTGGATTTATCCAAGAAGGATATTAAGAAGCAGCAAAAGAATAATTATGAGGTCTGCGCAAAATTAACTCAGCTTATCCGACGCATTCAACCTAAAGGCATAACTGTTTCTGTGGGAGGCGAGATCGGAGAAGTTGGCCATCAGAATTCTACCCCGGAAGATCTGCGTGCTTTTATGGCAGGTTATCAAGAAAAATTACGCAAAGGACTTACCGGCATCAGTAAGATCTCTGTTCAAACCGGAACCAGCCATGGCGGAGTAGTCAAGGCTGACGGTTCGATTGCTGAGGTTAAGCTTGATTTCGGTACCTTAAATACTCTTTCCGGTATTGCACAGAAAGAATTCGGTATGGGAGGGGCAGTGCAGCATGGCGCTTCTACTTTACCGGAGGAGATGTTTCATAAATTTCCGGAAAATAATACCTTAGAAGTGCATTTGGCAACCGGATTTCAGAACATGATGTTTGACAGCAAATATTTCCCTGCCGATTTAAAGAATAAGATCTATGAGTGGTTAAAAGTTAACGCAGCCAGTGAAAGAAAAGAAGGGGAAACCGAGGAGCAGTTTTTCTATAAGGCCCGTAAGAAGGCACTAGGCCCTTTTAAAAAAGAGATTATGTCTTTACCACAGGAGCTAAGAGATAAAATTGCCGCAGAGATCCAAACCAAGTTTGATTTTCTTTTTAAGCAGCTTAATGCAGTAAATAACCGTGCGCTTGTAGATAAATATGTAACTTTAAAAAGAGTAATTACACGTAAACGCAGTGAAGCCGATTCAGTTGTGCATGACGGCAAGGGTGCTGACTAAGTTAGGGGGGCGTATGCGTTCCGACAAAATAAAAAAAGGTTTGGAGAGGGTGCCGCATAGAGCGCTTTTACATGCTACAGGTCTATCGAGAAAAGATTTGGGACGTCCTTTTATCGGAGTAGCTTCATCATTTACTGATCTTATTCCCGGCCATATCGGGATGCGTGATCTGGAAAGATTTATTGAGCGCGGCGTCTGTTATGCAGGAGGGGTGCCGTTTTTATTTGGCGTGCCGGGTATTTGTGACGGTATTGCGATGGGCCATTTGGGGATGTGTTATCCTCTGGCTTTGCGTGAAATTGTCGCCGATACCATTGAGACGGTCTGTAACGCGCATCAGTTAGACGGAATTATCTGTCTGACTAATTGCGATAAAATTACTCCGGGGATGTTGATGGGGGTGGCGCGCCTGAATATTCCGGCAATTATTGTTACCGCCGGCCCGATGATCTCCGGCCGTTTTAATAAAAGAAAATTAGCTTTTGTGCATGATACTTATGAAGCTATGGCCAAAGCCAAGCAAGGCGATATTTCTGCGGCTGAACTTTCCTGTTTAGAAATGGAGGCCTGTCCCGGACAGGGTTCATGTCAGGGTTTATATACTGCCAACACTATGGCTTGTTTGACTGAGGCCATGGGTATGTCGATTCCCGGTTGCGGTACAGCTCTTGCAGGGTCAGCTAAAAAACGCAGGATTGCCCAGGCCAGCGGCGAGCGGATTGTAGAGTTAGTGAAGAAGAATATTAAGCCATGCGATATCATCACCAAGAAATCTTTGGAAAATGCAATTGTTGTGGATATGGCTTTAGGCGGCTCAAGCAATACTGTTTTGCATCTGATGAGCATTGCGCATGAGGCGGGGATTAGTTTAGATTTAAAAACATTTGATAAAATTAGTAAAAGTGTACCGCATATTACGGCGATTGAGCCGGCAGGTACGCATTTTATGGAAGATATTGAATATGCCGGAGGAATTCCTGCAGTATTAAAAAGATTAAAATTAAAGTTGAATAATACTTTAAATGTAAGCGGAGAAAAAACATTTGAAATTGCCGGCAAAGCAACTATTTTTGATGAAGATGTCATCCGTCCGTTTACTCAGGCTTATCATAAGCAAGGTGGGATTGCCGTGCTCTATGGCAATATCGCACCCAACGGGGCAGTAGTAAAGCAGTCCGGGGTAAGCGCCAAGATGATGAAGTTTACCGGGCGGGCCCGTGTATTTAACCGCGAAGAAGAAGCAATGCAGGCGATTATGAATAAAAAAATTAAAAAAGGCGATTGCGTCGTGATCCGTTATGAAGGCCCAGCGGGAGGGCCGGGAATGCGCGAGATGTTGGCGCCGACTGCGGCAATTGTCGGATTGGGTTTAAGTGATTCGGTGGCATTGATTACGGATGGCCGTTTTTCAGGTGGAACTAAAGGCCCCTGTATCGGGCATATTTCTCCGGAGGCTTCCTCTGGCGGGCCGATTGCAATAATTCGCGATGGTGATATAATAAATATTGATATCGTTAGCCGCAAGATCGAAGTTAAATTAAGTAAGGCTGAAATTGATAGAAGGTTTAGAGGATGGAAACCGATCCAGCCGAAAATTAAAACCGGATATTTGTCGCGTTATTCCAGGTTGGTTACTTCAGCAGACAAGGGAGCAATATTAAAATAAGATGATTGGCGCAAGTATTTTATTAGAATCTTTAAAACGCGTAGGGGTTGATGTAATTTTCGGTTATCCGGGAGGCCAGGTTCTGCCTATATTTGATCAGCTTTACGACTCTGATATTAAGTTTATCTTAATCCGTCATGAGCAGGGAGCAGCACACGCTGCCGATGGTTATGCCAGGGCAACCGGTAAAGTGGGAGTCTGTCTGTCTACCAGTGGGCCGGGAGCAACTAATCTGGTTACAGGAATTGCTACTGCTTATATGGACTCTATTCCGATGGTTGCAATAACCGGGCAGGTTGGTACACATTTAATCGGCAATGATGCTTTTCAGGAGGCCGATGTTACCGGAATCACCCGTCCGATCACTAAACATAATTATTTAGTTAAAGATGTTAAAGATTTAGCGCAGATTATTGCCGAGGCTTTTTATATTGCCTCAAGCGGCCGCCCCGGACCAGTGTTGATTGATATTCCGGTGGATGTGCAGAGGGCAGATACAGAATTTATCTGGCCGGAGAAAGTAGAAATACGTAGCTATCAACCTACTTATTCCGGACATCCCGGCCAGGTTAAAAAAGCCGTGAAATTAATTTCAGGTAGCAAGAAGCCGGTTATTTATGCCGGAGGCGGTATAATTACCTCAGGAGCCGAGATTGAATTAAAAAAATTGGCGGAAAAAATTCAGGCTCCGGTAACTACCACTTTTATGGGCTTAGGCGGTTTTCCCGGGACACATAAATTATTCTTAGGTATGCTGGGTATGCATGGCACCGCATACGCGAATCATGCAGTGATGGGGTCGGATTTAATTATTGCTATCGGGGCACGTTTCGATGATCGGGTAACCGGCAGATTAGATACGTTTGCTCCGGGGGCAAAAGTTATTCATATTGACATCGATCCTTCCTCGATCAGTAAGAATATCCGGGTAGATGTTCCGGTTGTCGGGGACGCCAAAAATATTATTGATGAGCTTATCGGTCAGATTACAGAACTGCCGGATACCGGCGAATGGCTTAA
This sequence comes from Candidatus Omnitrophica bacterium CG11_big_fil_rev_8_21_14_0_20_41_12, assembly GCA_002796135.1. GTDB lineage: Bacteria > Omnitrophota > Gorgyraeia > Gygaellales > Profunditerraquicolaceae > UBA6249. Next base: position 14,342 of record PCWB01000053.1, on the reverse strand, counting down.
AACAGTTGAGAACTGGAAAAAGAAACATCCCTTAACATACAAAGATAGTACCACGATGCTCAAGCCCCAGTATATTCTTCAGCAGCTTTGGGATTTAACCAAAGGAGACGCAATAATCTGTACTGAAGTAGGTCAGAGTCAGATGTGGGCATGCCAATGGTATCAATACCAGGCTCCGCGGACATTTATTTCAAGCGGCGGATTAGGGACAATGGGTTTCGGTTTTCCTGCAGCCATCGGGGCAAAATTAGGCTGCCCGGGAAAAGAAGTTTTCAATATCGCCGGAGACGGTTCAATTCAAATGAATATTCAAGAGTTGGCTACTTGTGTGGCCAATAAGATAAATGTGAAAGTATTAATCTTCAATAATGGATTTCTGGGTATGGTCAGGCAGTGGCAGGAGTTATTTTATAAGAAACGTTATTCTTTTACGCCGATCACCAGCCCGGATTATGTTTTACTTGCCGAAAGTTATGGAGCTGTAGGGATTCGGGTAACTAAAAAATATGAAGTCCGCCCGGCATTAGAAAAAGCGATCCAAACTAACAATACGGTGTTTATTGATTTTCGCATTGAGCCGGAAGAAAATGTGTATCCGATGGTTCCGGCGGGAAAGGCGATCAACGAAATGATCGAAGGGTTAGCATAATGCGTCACACCATATCAGTATTAGTTGAAAATAAATTCGGCGTATTATCGCGGGTGGCCGGGCTGTTCAGCGCCCGGGGCTATAATATTGCCTCTTTAGCAGTTAGCGAAACTTTAGATCCCTCGGTATCTTATATGACGATCGTGGTTGATGCTAAGGATGAAAAGATCTTAGAGCAGATTACCAAGCAGTTAAATAAATTAATTGATGTAATTACGGTTATGGATTTTACTAAAAAAGAGCATATCGACCGTGAACTGGTTTTAGCCAAGATAAATTATACCTCTAAGGATAAGCCTAAGCTTGAGGCGATTTTTAGTAAGTTTGTAGGTAAAATTGTTCAGCATAAAGCTGATACCGCAATTGTCGAGGCGGTAGGCGATGAGCAGCAGATCAAGGTTCTGCTTGAAGAGTTGAACAAATTTGGAATCAAAGAGTTAGTCAGGACAGGGAAATTGGCAATAGAATAGCAATGCACCCCGCGATAGAATAGCTTCACCCGACGCTAATAGGTATTGCGTCGGTGTACGCTAGGTAGCGTAGGTGTTGTCTACGTAGACAAATAATTAGTAAGAAAAGAGAGGAGCATCAGCAATGGCAAAGATTTATTATGACCAAGATGCGGATTTAAATTTATTAAAAGATAAAACCATAGCAATTATCGGTTATGGTATTCAGGGGCGCGGCCAGTCATTATGTTTACGTGACTCAGGGGTCAGAGTGGTAGTCTCGGAAATGGAAGGCACTCCTAATTTTGAGCAGGCAAAAAAAGACGGTTTTACTCCGGTAAGCGCTGCGGAAGCAGCAAAAGCTGCAGATATTATACAGATTCTCACTCAGGATCATGTTCAGGCAAAAGTTTATCTGGAATCAATTAAGCCGAATTTGAAAAAAGGCAAAGCGCTTTGTTTTTCTCACGGATTCAATATCCGCTTTAAACAGATTAAACCTCCGAAAAATGTCGATGTGTTTATGGTTGCTCCCAAAGGACCGGGGGCCTTGGTCAGAAAGATGTATGAAGAGGGTAAAGGTGTGCCTTCATTAATTGCAATTTATCAGGATGCAACCGGGCAGGCCAAAGATCTAGCACTGGCTTATGCTAAGGCGCTTAAGGCAACCACAGCCGGAGTAATTGAAACAACTTTTGTCGAGGAGACCGAGACTGATCTTTTTGGCGAACAGGCAGTGCTTTGTGGCGGAGTTACGGAGTTGATTAAAGCAGGGTTTGATACTTTAATTGAGGCAGGTTATCAGCCGGAGATTGCTTATTTTGAAGTTTTGCATGAGTTGAAGTTAATTACCGACCTGATTCAGGAGCGCGGAATCTCCGGAATGCGTAGAGGAGTTTCTAATACCGCCTGCTACGGTGACCTAACCCGTGGGCCCAGAATTATTACGCAGAAGACCCGCAAAGAAATGCAGAAGATACTTAAAGAAATTAAATCCGGAAAATTTGCCAAAGAGTGGATTAAGGAAAATGAAACCGGACGCAAAAATTTTGATAGTTTGATTAAAGCTGGTGATGATCACTTAATTGAAAAAGTCGGTAAGCAGTTAAGGGAAATGATGCCGTGGATGCGTAGCGAACGCAAGTGAGCTGAGTCCCGCCGATACAAAATAAGTTTTTATGCAGGCTTAGGCGGGAAAAAGGTTTCGGGTTATGGAAAAAATTATTATATTTGATACAACATTAAGAGATGGGGAACAGGCCCCGGGTGCATCAATGAATAGCCTCCAGAAAATGGAAGTAGCTACTCAACTTGAGAGGCTGGGGGTTGATATTATTGAAGCTGGTTTTCCTGTTGCTTCACCTGATGATTTTGCGGCAGTAAGCGCTATTGCGAGATTAATTAAGAAATGTGGTGTTTGTGCTCTTGCTCGTTGTATTTATAAAGATATTGAGCATGCCGGTAAATCCGTAAAAAAAGCCAAACATCCGCGAATTCATCTTTTTCTGGCGACTTCCAAGATACACTTGAAATATAAATTTAAGAAAGCCGAAGATGAAATAGCTAGTATTGCTAGGGATTCTATCAAACAGGCAAAGAAATTTTGTTCTGATATCGAGTTTTCTCCGGAAGATGCTACTCGCACAGAGAAGGATTTTCTATTCCGCATGGTTGAAATGGCAATCAAAGAAGGAGCCCATACTATTAATATCCCCGATACAGTTGGATATAGTTATCCGCAGGAGGTTTATTCTCTGATTACTGATATTAAAAATAACGTTCCCAATATTAATAAAGCAATTATCGCCATACATTGTCATAATGATTTGGGCCTGGCTACAGCCAATTCTTTATCTGCGGTTTTAGCAGGAGCCCGTCAGGTGCATTGTACAATTAATGGGATTGGAGAACGCGCAGGAAATGCCTCACTTGAGGAAATAGTTATGGCGATGAAAACGCGCAAGGATGTTTTTGGTAATTTTTGTAACAGCATCCATACTAAAGAAATATATCGCACATCACGCTTGGTGAGTAAGTTGACTAATTTTGTAGTACCTCCAAATAAGGCGATTGTCGGAAAAAATGCTTTTGCTCATGAATCTGGTATTCATCAAGATGCGATTTTAAAGAAACGAATCACTTATGAAATTATGGATCCTCATGATGTAGGTATCGCTGATAGCCAATTAATTCTCGGTAAGCATTCAGGAAGGCATGCTTTTGGAGATAGGCTAAAAACACTTGGGTTCCATCTTAATGAGGAGCAATTAAATAAAGCTTTTGGTCGTTTTAAAGACCTTTGCGATAAAAAGAAGGATATTTTTGATGATGACCTGCGCGCGATTGTTGAGGATGAGATTCGTGTAGCTAAACCTATTTGGAAATTAGACAGTTTTGAAATTAATTCTGGGACTAAGATTAAACCCGTGGCTCAAGTTATATTGGTTAAGGGTGGTAAAAATGTATCCGCAAATTCTTCGGGCGACGGCCCGGTTGATGCTTGTTTTAAGGCGATAGATAAAATTACAGGATTTAAAGCTAAGCTGGATGATTTTCGCCTTGAAGCGGTTACCTCCGGCAAAGATGCTTTGGGGCAGGTAAGCCTCAGGCTTAAAATTAATGATTCGATTATCAGCGGCCGCGGCGCTAGCACCGATATTATTGAGGCGGCAGTTAAAGCTTACATTGATGCTGTCAACAAACTAGAGAATCGATGACCTCAAAGTCAAAGCTCTACGGTTTAGTAGGTTTTCCCATCAAACACAGTCTCTCACCCTGCATGCACAATGCGGTATTTTCTAAATTAAAAATCAAAGCCAAGTATAAATTATTTGAACTCAAACCTGAGCAGCTCAAGGTTTTTTTGGGCAATTTAAAGAAAAAAAATATTTGCGGTTTTAATGTTACCTATCCTTATAAAGAAACGATCCTAGGATTTCTAAACAGTAAATCTTTAGGCGTAGAAGAGATCGGCGCAGCCAATACCGTGGTGGTGGATAAGGCGCAAAGATTAAAGGGGTTTAACACAGATTATTTAGGATTTAATGCGCACCTTAAGGAATTAAAGGTTAAGCCTAAAAGAGTAGCCATCATCGGGGCAGGGGGAGCTTCTAAGGCGGTGTGTTTTGCTTTAGCCAGGATGAAAATTATCGAACTTTGTATTTATGACATCGATAAATTTAAGAGTTTGAGCCTTTTTAAAAAATTAAATTCTAAATTTTCCGGGACAAGATTCAATGTCGTCAACCGCATTGAAGATTTAGAGCTGCAAAATAAAGATTTATTAGTTAACGCTTCTCCGGTCGGCATGCGCCCGAGCGACCCGTGCCTGATTAATCCTGGAGACCTACATCAGGGTTTATTTGTATACGATCTTATCTATAACCCTGCTGAAACCAAACTGCTTTCTTTGGCTAGAACAGGTAAACTAAAATTTTCTAATGGCCTGGGAATGCTTTTATATCAGGCGGTTTTTGCTTTTAAACATTTTACCGGCAAGATTGCGCCGGCTCAGACGATGAAAGAGGCGCTTTGGAAAGCCTGCCTACCGGCAGGCAGGGAGTAAAAAAAGGAGAAATATGATTACTAAAATAATTGTTTTTATTTTCGGTTCGATTGTCGGTAGTTTCTTAAATGTATGTATTCACCGTATGCCTAAAAGTGAATCAGTGGTCTGGCCGCGCTCGCATTGCCCGAAATGCCAAAAAAGAATCCCCGGATATGACAATATTCCTTTTATAAGCTTTATCCTGCTTGGCGGCAAGTGCCGTTTTTGTAAAGAAAAGATTTCTTTACGCTATCCTTTAGTTGAGTTATTGACTGCGCTGTTAATGGTGGCGCTTTTTGATCGGTTTGGTTTAAGTTACGGTTTCTTTTTGTATATGGTTATGGTTTGGGGTTTAATTATTGCTACCTTTGTAGATATTCCACACCGTATTATTCCCGATGAAGTATCTGTAGGGGGCATGATTATCGGTTTTATTATGGTTTCCATAACCGGTTTTAATTTTGGGCCCGTAAGATTTTCTTTTATTCCGATGTTGGAATCTTTAAAAGGCATAATCGTAGGCGGCGGAGTTATCTATTTGACCGGGGCAATCTTTGATCTGGTTTATTTTAAACTACTTAAGCGCCCGGCAATCGGCGGAGAAACCGAATCCATGGGGGGCGGGGATGTAAAACTTTTGGCAATGATCGGAGCCTTTATGGGGTGGAAATTGGTGTTACTTACTTTTTTCCTTGCCCCGTTTTTGGGCATTGTCATCGGCATTATAAATTTGATTAGTAAAAAGGATCATACGATACCCTATGGCCCGTTCCTTTCTATCGCTGCCCTTTTATCTTTATTTTGGGGAAGCAGTATAGTCCAGTTTATCTTTCCTTTAGCCGGTAAATAATTTAAATTATGTCCGAATCAAGCCTTCAGGATTACCTCTCTAAAAGTATATCTAAAGATAATTGGAAAAATGCCGGTTTTAAAAAACGCGCCGGTGTTTTAATTCCGCTGTTTAGCGTCTATTCAAAGAAAAGTTTTGGAATCGGCGATCTTGCTGATTTAAAACTTATTGTTGATTGGGCAAAATTAATCTCCAATTCTATTATTCAGCTTTTGCCGATGAATGAAGTCGGTTCCTTATTTTGTCCCTATGATGCCGTAAGTTCCTTTGCGCTTGAGCCTAGTTACATTTCCCTGAAAAGCTTTCCGGAATTAAGGAATAAAAAGTTCTCAAGCTCATCAAAAAATTCCAATTTTGTTGATTATTCAGTAAAAAAAGAAAAACTCCGCCTGCTTTGGGATGTCTATCTGGCAACGGATTTAAGCGAGGCGCTTGATTTTGAAGATTTTCAGCAAAAAAACTTTTACTGGTTGAGCGATTTTGCGCTTTTTAAAGTACTAAAAGACCGTTATCAGGGAAGGCCCTGGTATGAGTGGGAAGATAATTTTAAAAACCGTTCCCGGCAGGCATTGCAGGAGTTCAAGCAGAATAATATTGAGAAAATTACTTTTCAGATGTGGTTGCAGTGGATTCTTTTTAAACAGTTTAAGGAAGCTAAAGATTACGCCGCCCAAAACAATATTTTCATTAAGGGGGACTTGCCGGTTTTGGTTTCCCGGGATAGCGCAGATGTCTGGAGCCATCCGCAATTTTTTAAACTGGATTTTGCCGCAGGCGCCCCTCCGGATATGTATTGCGCTAAGGGGCAGCGCTGGGGGATGCCCACTTATAACTGGGAGAATATTGCCCAAGATAACTACCGTTATATAAAAGAAAAATTAAAGTATGCCCAGGAATTTTATAATATTTTGCGTATTGACCATGTGGTCGGGCTCTTTCGCATCTGGAGCATTCCTTATCAAGAGCCAGAAGAGAATCAGGGTTTAAATGGGTTTTTTGATCCGCTTGATGAGCGGATTTGGAAGGAGCACGGCAGAAATATATTAACTTTTTTTACGCAAAATACAACGATGCTGCTTTGTGCAGAAGACTTAGGGATAATTCCTAAGTGCTGCGTGGATACATTACAAGAGTTTGGTATACCCGGAAATGATGTCCAGCGCTGGGTTAAAGATTGGAACAAGCGGCATGATTTCCTTTTGCCGGGTGAGTATCGGGAGCTTGCGGTAACTACGCTTTCTACGCATGATACGACAAACTGGAAGGCCTGGTGGAAATATGAAGCCGGGACTGTCGACCAGGCTTTATTCATTAGAAAATGTCTTGATCGAAAAATAGATTTTGCTAAGGTAAATTTAAAACTATTTAACGCTAAACTTTCTTTCCATGGCCGGCTGCGTTGGAATGAAGAGATTGATAGTATTGATAAGTTGTTAGGCGAGCTGGGTAAAAACAAAGAAGAGGTGGGAGATTTTATTGATCTTTACGAGAATACTTATCAAGAAAAAGAAAAACTTTGGAAGGTTCTGGGTTGTCGAGGGGAAATATCCGAGGAGGCAAATTCGCAACTATTGACTAAAGTAACTGAATTTATTTTACGTTCCCAGGCAGTATTCTGTATTAATTCTATCGAGGATTATTTGGGGTTAGCAGATGTATTCAAAGGCGATCCCTATCAGTACCGCATCAATGTTCCCGGGACAATTAGCCCTAAGAATTGGTCGTTAAAGTTGCCATTTTGCCTTGAAGAAATGCTTATCTATCCGCTCAATCAAAAAATCCGCAAGCTGATTAGTGATTCGGGAAGAGGATAATTTTAAAGTAACTTACACCCCGCGCTAATTATGCACCTGGCGCTAATTGGAATTGCGCCTGGCCCGACCCAATTGGAATGGGTCGGCATCCGCTTCGTGGCGGATGTCCCCTTGTGGGGATATTGCGCGGGTGTTACGTTCGTACGTAATATGGGAACATTGCAGGGAACAAAATATTATATTTCTAAAAGTATGGGTAAGGCGATCATGGATTATAAGATGATCGCCGAAGGCGATAAAATTGCGGTGGCTATCTCCGGAGGCAAAGATAGTCTAACCTTGCTTAATTTTTTAAAAGACAGACAAAAATTTGCTCCGGTTAAATATGACTTACTGGCAGTGCATGTGGATATGGGGTATCCTTGTCACCATCCGAAAATTTTGGCAGAGTATTTTAAAAAGATAGGAGTCGATTATCATATTGAGAAAATTGATATATTAAAGGGTAAGAGCCGTAAGGATATCTCCTGCTTTTGGTGCTCCTGGAACCGCCGGAAGGCTCTTTTTGAGGTAACCAATCGTTTTAAATGTACGAAACTTGCGCTGGGCCATCATAAAGATGATATTATTGAAACTACCCTGATGAATATGTTTTTTAACGGCGAGATCTCTTCCATGAACCCTAAGCAGGTGCTTTTTAAAGGGGCAATCACGATCATCCGGCCGCTAGCTTATGTTGATGAGGATCTTATCGTTAAGCTGGCCCGTGAATTGGAGTTCCCGCATCATAAATGTACTTGTCCGAATTCGGTTACTTCCAAGCGTACTAAGATTACCGAAATTATCAAGGAATTAAGCAAAGATTGTCCGGATATCAAGACCAATATCTTTAGAAGTATTAAAAGAATCAAGCCGGAGTATTTGCTTTAAGAGTGGTGTTTCTAGTGCTATACTAATAAATTATGGAACTCTTTACGATTTTATTATTTTTGGTGATCGGCGTTCTCCTGATCGGAATTGTACTTAAGATATCCTCGCAGGTCAATGAGCGCTTGAATCAGATGAATCAGTCTCTGCAGGAGGCCAATAAGATCATCGGGGCAAATTTAGGAAACGCTACTACTGCTTTTGGAAATGTTAAAGAGCAGCTGGGAAAATTAGAGCAGACTAACCAGCAGATCATTGCCATAAGCCGCGATATTTCAAGCCTCCAGGAGCTTCTGCGTGCTCCGAAATTCAGAGGCTCGATGGGTGAAACTTTTCTGGAGAATTTACTTTCTCAGGTCTTACCCCAAGAGCATTATCAGACCCAATATCATTTTAAAAGCGGTGATGCGGTTGATGCGGTTATCCGTTTAGGGGAGCGCTTGGTTCCGGTTGACGCTAAATTCAGCTTGGAAAATTTCCAGAGGATGATCGAGTCCTCTGATGAAGCGCAAAAAGAATCCTTCCGCAAGAAATTCATCCAAGATATCAAGAACCGTATCAATGAAATTTCTTCAAAATATATTCTACCGGCGGAGAATACTTATGATTTTGCTTTGATGTATATTCCGGCGGAGAATGTTTATTACGAGGTAATTATTAAAGAGGACATCTTCTCTTACAGTATGTCCAAAAAAGTTATTCCGGTTTCTCCGAATACCTTCTATGCCTATTTACAGGTAATTTGTTTAGGTTTGCGCGGACTTAAAGTTGAGGAAAACGCAAAAATAATTTTAAAAAGCCTAAGCGCGCTTTCTGTGGAAACGGATAAATTCAAAGAAGATTTTAATATTTTGGGCAACCATCTACTCAATGCCAATACCAAATATAACGACGCACAAAAACACTTTGAAAAAGTTTCTGAGCGACTGACCAATATCCAGGATACTAAGCAGATAAAGTAAGTCTGCACAGATCGATGCATCCCTATAGTCCATTAGAAAAGTTTGCTTTAACCACAGTTGTGTCGGCTTTTAGCAAAAGAGAAGACGGGAATATGTCTTTGTCTTACGGGGATATTAAAAATTCCTTAAACAACCGTAAAAAGTTTCTTGATGCTATCGGGATTGACCACCGCGCTCTTATTTACGCTAAGCAAGTGCATGGGAATAATATCGAGTATGTAGCTGAACAGGATAAGGGAAGAGGGGCTCTAGATTATAAAAGCTCTCTTGCCGACGCAGATGGATTTTTTACCGATAAAAAAGGCGTTCCGGTTGCGATATTAACTGCGGATTGCCTCTCAGTTTTTATCTATGACCCTAAAAAGCCGGCGATAGCGATTTTACATGCAGGTTGGAAAAGCACTGAACAGAATATCTGTGCCGCAGGAGTCAGGCTTATGCAGCAGAAGTTCGGCAGCCAGCCGCATAGGATGCTGGCCGGGTTTGGCCCGTCGATACGTTCCTGCTGTTTTGAAGTAGAAAAAGATTTTAAAACTAATTTCCCATTCGGCTTAATTAATCGAGGCGGACGTATTTTTATGGATATTGCTCTGGTGAATCAGCAGCAGCTGGTCAATGCGGGCTTAAGAGAAGAGCATATCTTTGATCCTAAGATCTGCACTTCTACAGATAATGATAATTATTTTTCTTTCCGTAAGGAAGGCGAGAGTGCCGGCCGTATGATTTCGGTAATAATGTTAAAATAAAATGATTACTAAATACGCTTTGGAGTTTATTTTGCACTCTAAAGACAGCTCACCTGAGATTATTAAAAACTCGCTTGCTGAATTTGGTAATGGATTAGTGGTCAGCCTTGATTCGACGCAAAAGGAAAACTGTAATTATAGAGTAAGCATGATTACGGAAGATCCCACTCTGGTTTTTGATCTTTGTTCACAGCTGGGCAGGATCAGGTCTGTTAAAGTACAGGAGGCTGTGGTATGATTAAAACCATGTATGTTATTATTTTAGTGACTGCAGGCAATAAAAAAGAGGCGCAAAGAATAGCTGCGGGCCTGATTGGCTCTAAATTAGCCGCCTGTGTCAATATTATCGATAAAGTTGATTCTTTATTTTTTTGGGAATCTAAAATCGATCAAGCTAAAGAGTGTTTGCTGATGATTAAGTCTAAGAGAGAAAAACTGACTAAAATTATCAAGGCGGTCAAATCTCTACATAGTTACAAGGTACCGGAAATTATCGCTTTGCCGATAATTGCCGGAAGTAAATCATATTTGAGGTGGATTGATGCATCTGTCAGGTAGTCCGTTTGATTTTTTGATTGCTTTTTTTGGAGGGGTTTTAGCCAGCCTTACGCCGTGCGTTTATCCGCTGATTCCGATCAGCGCCGGATACATACTCGGCAATGCGCATGATTCAAAAAAGAAAGGATTGTTTTTAAGCCTGGCCTATGTTACCGGCATTGCCATCACGTATTCGATTTTAGGGGTTCTGGCAGTATTAACCGGCAGTATTTTTGGAAAATTCAGCTCTCATCCTGTAGTTAGCATTGTTTCAGGTGTCTTGATATTGATCTTTGGGATTTTCATGCTTGATTTATTTAATTTTAATTTTACTTTTCCTTTAAGTTTAAAACTTCCTGCTCACTTAAAAGGAAGTCATTTTCCGGCATTATTATTGGGGATGGTTTCAGGATTAATGATCTCACCCTGCCTGACGCCGATTCTGGCATCAATTTTGGCGTATTTATCGACGACCAAAAACGTATTTTACGGAGCGTCTTTATTATTTTGTTTTTCTTACGGGATGGGGTTGATTTTTATTTTAATCGGTATTTTTGGGACGGCTTTTCATGGTTTACCTAAGCCCGGTAAATGGATGGTTACGATTAAGAAAATTTACGCATCGATTATTATTTTATCTGGGTTGTATTTTATTTTTACCGCGATAGGGAGGTTATAGTGCCATTTTTAAAAAAAAGCAGGATCTTGATATTGGTTGTTTTGATTATTTTGGTTTCAGGTTTTTCTAAAGAAATTTTTGCTGCTGGATCTCTTCCTGCTGCTGGTTCTGCCATCGGGGATAATATCATCTTGAATGATTTAAGCGGAAAAACGGTAGACTTATCTGCTTATAAGGGAAAACCGATGATTCTGTTTTTTTGGACTACCTGGTGCCCGTATTGCCGTAAAGAGATAAAGATATTAAATCAGATGTACCCTCAGCTAAAAAAAGAAGGGATCAATGTTTTTGCAGTTAATGTTGGAGAGTCGAAATATGCAGTGCAGAATTTTTTTGTGAAAGCCCTGCTTAGTTTCGAAGTACTCTTAGATAAAGATGGAGAGGCTGCAGATAAATATAATATTATGGGCGTGCCGACATATATATTTATGGATAAATCCGGACACCTAAATTCGAGAAATACCTTGCCGGTTGATTATAAAAAGTTATTGTTGAATTAAGCTGAGGGAATCATGAGTAAATTTCAGGATTTAGTTGAGGAGATCTGCAGCCGGGATAATCGATATAAACCGGATGCCTACGAGTTTGTCCTGCGGGGCTTAAATTTTACACAGGATAAGCTTAAGAAAAAAACCAATGTTTCCGGTTCAGAGCTGGCCTGTGGCTTGCGGGATTATGCGATTGACCAGTATGGCGCATTGGCAAGTAGGGTTCTGGCGCATTGGGGCATAAGCCAGACGCAGGATTTCGGTAATATTGTGTTTAATATGATTGAAAAAAAACTTTTATCCAAGACCGAGAAGGATTCTCTGGCGGATTTTAACGCAGTTTATGATTTTAAGGAAGCTTTTGCTAATATTTTATCTGATAGCGTGATTGACGGGCTGGGAGGTAAGGCTTAATGAATTTTAAGGGCCTGGCAACCGGTATTGGTAGCCTTCCGCTGATCGATGCTCAAAAGGCGGTAGATCTGATTTTACGCTATCTTCCCGTGGCTCCTTTCTGGCCGCAGTTGCCTAAAACCAATAGCCGCGAAGGGATGATCGCGCAGTTTAGCGAGAATCTCCCCGGGCTTAAAATTGATGGCAGCGGGTTGCATTTTTCCTCTCAGGATAAAGAAAAAGAACTAGAATTATTTTATGAAAAATTTATTGCCCAAGATCTAAATTATTTTAAGATTAGCCCGGATTTTGCTTCTGGTCTGCACGCATTTTATCAGCGCCTGAATAACACGGATTTATCCGCCGTAGAATTTATCAAATGCCAGGTTACCGGGCCTTTTACCTTTTGTTTCGGGATCAACGATTTAGAAGGCAAAGCTATTTTTCATGATGAAATATTGAAGCAGGCAATGATTAAGGGCTTGGCGATGAAGGCTCTCTGGCAGTTGGATCTATTTAAGAAATTCGGGAAAAAGATGATCATGTTTTTTGATGAGCCGTTTTTAACCGGAGTAGGCTCAGCATATACGCCGATTGACCGCAGGGATGTGATTGAGATCTTCTCTGAGCTTGCTGATAGCTTAAAAGAACAAGATTGCTTGATCGGGGTGCACTGTTGCGGCAATACGGATTGGTCGATGCTCACGGATACTGAAGGTATAGATATAATTAATTTTGATGCTTTTGAATTTCAGGAAAGATTTGTGCTTTATGCAGATAACCTCAATAGTTTTTTAAAAAAGGGGGGGATTATTTGTTGGGGGATTGCCCCTACGCAGGGGTATAATGCAAGCTTGACCCCGGATAACTTAGCCCAAAAGTTAAAATCCGGTTTAGATATACTGGTTAAAAAGGGGATTGATCGTAATCTCCTGCTGGAAAGACTGATGATCAGTCCTGCCTGCGGCTTAGGCACTCTGGATGACCGCAAAGCTGAAGGGATTTTGAGCCTGCTTAACCAAACCAGCGCTTTTATCCGCAAAAACCTCTGATCCGTCTCGTAAACTCGGCAGGATTTCGCCAGACAAAAGCAAAAGGTGCTCAAAATAACTTACTTGACAAAATAGACATAAGCTATATAATCAAGAAATCGCTTTTAGTGATTTTGCAGTGGTACAGAAGAATATCTTTTTTAAGGAATAATATGAAAGAAATCAGAATTCATGCCCGCGCAGGCCAGGGCGCAATCACTACAGCCGCATTATTAGGATTTAGCTACTTTAATGAGGGTAAATACCCATATGCTTTTCCTAATTTCGGAGCAGCCAGGATGGGTGCGCCGATGAATGCCTTTGTACGCGTAGATACTGATCCGGTGCGCCTGCGCAGCCAGATCTATGAGCCTGATTACGTAATTATCGTTGATCCTACGCTCATGCGTGGTTATAACTGTTTTTCCGGATTAAAGGATGATGGGATAGCCATTATCAATGGTAAAGAGGACCTGAAGCTGCCTAAATTAAAGGCCAAACAGAAGGTTTTTATTGTTCCTGCCAGCGATATTGCTTTAAAAAATATCGGCCGCCCCCTAGGAAACACCACTTTAATCGGTGCATTTGCTGCGGCTACCGGAGAATTAAAACTAGATAATATTGTTGCGGTAGTGAAGAACCGTTTTAGCGGTAAGGCTCAGGAAGGCAATATTGCGGCAGTTAAAGAAGGTTTTGAGTTTATTAAGAATTTAAAATAGAATTACCCCTTGCCTTTGGGCTACGGGGTTAATTTGCTGATACAGATTAGAGGGTAAATTAATGTTTGGACCGTTAATTGTAAATCCATTAAAAAGTAAAGGTAGCAATACCGGCAGCTGGAGAACTTTGATGCGCCCGCATTATTTACATAAGAACTGCATTGCCTGCAAGATGTGTTTAATGATCTGCCCGGAAGGCTGCGTCAGCGGTAAAGAAAAAAACGCATTCTCGGTAGATTATACTTATTGCAAGGGTTGCGGTTTATGCGCGGATATCTGCCCGAAAAAAGATATTGAAATGGTTCCTGAAGAAGAGGGTAAATAGCCCTCCAGTTAGTTAAATTTGCTTAGGGCAATCCTGAGCAAGCAATGAAAAGAAAGAGGAGCGTAGCGAAGGATGAAAGAATTCGTAGAAGGTTCACATGCAATCGCCCAGATTATCAAGGCAACGAGCCCGGGTGTAATTTCTGCTTATCCGATAACGCCCCAGACGCATATCGTTGAAGACCTTGCGCAAATGGTGGCCAATAAAGAACTTAATTCACAGTTTGTCAATGTGGAAAGTGAGCATTCCGCAGCCTCCGTAGTTTTAGGAGGATCGGCTGCCGGCG
>PCWB01000028.1 GCA_002796135.1 Candidatus Omnitrophica bacterium CG11_big_fil_rev_8_21_14_0_20_41_12 | reverse complement strand
CAAGTTGCCACACAACAAACCTTTACCGGCAACACTGCTCAGGCCAATCTGCCTGAACCGTTATTCCAAGGCGTCACTATTTCAGCTAATCTAGTTACTCCGGTAACTTTAAGAGAATTTAAAGGCACTAGCGCCCAAATTAATCTTCCTTCGCCTATCGTTTCGCCGAAGTTTGAAGGCATTACTCCTAATGTTACAATACCAACAATACAACTTTTAATCATTAAAGATATTGTTGAAGGAAATAAGATTGAATTAATGTTCCCCGGAGGGAAGAGCCTGGTTCCGACTTATGGGGCAGGTATTCCGTTTGGAGTGGAAGGCCCGGTTATGGAAACCAAGATACGGTTGGAGAAAGAAAAAGAATAATAGATTTTTATTGTACTTTAAATGTATCGGATTTCAGGATTTCTTTTCCTAAGGTTAAATCTACCCGGTAAAGGCCAGTCGGAAGTTGTTTTCCCTCCGGCATAGTTAGTGAAACACTGCCAGTGCCTTCTTTTCTCGGTATCAAAAAATTATAATCCAAGATGTGAATGTCGTCGGTGAGAAAGTACCAGCGGGCCACAACCATGGTGCTGACTTTAGTATTCTTCCACTGAAACCAGCAGAATACTTTTTGAGTTCCGGCGGGGAAGCTGTTAGTTATTCTAACGGGCATCAGTTTATCATTTACTCCGATCGATGTTTTGATGTCAACTATATTTATAGTCGCGTGTTGTTTCATAAAACAGGAAGACAAAATCAAAGCCGTTATTAATAAAACTAAAGCAATATTTTTATTTTTGCTCAACATATTCACCTCCGTATAAATACTTTCCCTTGCCGCTATATTAAATCACGTTTTAGTTATTAAATCAAGAAATTTCCTATTCATTGTCAAGGTCCTGACTAGAAAGGAACAAATTATAACTATGCAGGGAAAGGCGGTGTAATTCCAGGTATAGCCAAAAGTAAGCAAGAGGTAGCTGGATATAAAGAATATAAATATTTCTAAAAAAATTGCCAAGACGGCCAAGGGGGTGCTTAAACATAGTAGAAAAATAGATGCTAAAATCACGCCGCAGATAACCAGTATTCTTTTTACTATTTTTGGTATTCTGATTAAAAAATCATGCGTGTAGAGTGCAAGGAAGGCATTGGCATTCAGGATTACCCCGGGCAAGAAGCCCAAAGCGGTATTATGGATATCCTGAAACAAGGCAGGCAAAACTCCAATTAGCACGATTTTATTTTTTATAAGATGTATATTGTAATTTCCTTTTAGGACATGGTAAAAGGAGATGTTTTGAAAATCTTGAGTATGCGCACGGAAATGAATTAGAAACGATTTACCGATAGGATCAACGGGTATCTTCCATTTTTCGCCGGTTTGATTATGAAAAGTAATAGTGTTGTTTTCTTCTGCAATAGATGCAATATCGATTCTTTTGACAGCTTTGAGCATCTGCATTTCCCAGGATAAAAAACCCTCTTGCTTTTTCTTCTTGTTAATGAGATAAACCAGGTTCCTGCGGATTATCCCATCATTATCCTGTAGTTTTGTGGTAATGCCGTAAGTGGCGTTGCTTTCTATTAATGAATCGTCAGGTGTAGTTAAATATCCATATTCACTGATCGTAGCGGCAAGGACTATCTTGTCGGAATTAAAAGCTTTTTTAAGAAGTTCATCGTCTTCCTGAGAAGATTTACCGAAATAAGCCAGGTCAACTCCGATTGCTCGGGGATTGGCTTTTTTAAGATTTTCGATTACGGTAGCGATGTCTGAGCGCGGATACGGCCAGTGGTATGGCATGTTCGTTACAGTATGGTTATCAATACCGACGATAACAATATCTTTGATTGCCGCAGGCGGCTTTCTAAGAGTATGCTCCAGATTAAGCAGTCCGGAATAAATCCTGTGGTCGATATTATTTAAGAAAGGCAGATAATCTAAATAGGTTAAAGCCAGAATACAGAGAAACAGGGAGGTGATGATGATAAGAATTTTAGGTTTTAGGGGAAGGAGGGGTTTGCTTTTAAGGGTACAGATATAATGTTGCTGTTGATTAAGGGCTTCGGCAAGCGCGGTTTCGTTTATATTACCGCATTTAAGATGTATCTGTCCGATGAGCCCGCCTTCTTTTTTCTGTATTTTTAAGGCGGCGCTGAGTTGCTTTCTGGTGATGATCCCTTTTTCAACCAGGATTTCCCCGATTTTCTTGTATTTTTTATCCATAACTTATTATAACAAATTTTGTCCTTAAGTCGATAAGTTTTAAGAGGCATATAACAAGGGTTGATTTGCTTTGATAATCTTTATATTTGAGATATAATTAAAATGTAGATTAGAATGATATTATAAAATTAAGAGAGGATGGATTTAAATATGGAGCAGAAACCCAGGATCTCATTGCTAGGTAAGATCAAGAAATTTATTGTAAAGCTATCCGATGATATTGATAAGAAGATGGAGAGAGATGCTCAATCCAAGTCTTGTTGTGGTAAGTCAGGTGAAGGAAAAGATAAATCATGCTGCAGCTAATCGTTGATTGGTTGGTTTATGATCTTTTAAGGCTCTCTGCCTCATCAAAATTGGCAGGGGTACTTAATTTCTTTTTTTATGATTCCATCAAGATAATTCTTTTGCTGTTTGTTATGATCACGGCTATTGGTTTTTTAAGGTCATTTATCTCCCAGCAGAAGATTAAAAGATGGTTGAATAAGAGGGGGTGGTTGGGGAATTTCTTCGCTGCTCTTTTTGGCGCCTTTACCCCTTTTTGTTCGTGTTCTTCGATCCCTATTTTTTTAAGTTTTCTGGAGGCAGGCATTCCTTTGGGGATTGCATTTTCTTTTCTGATCACCTCTCCGATAATCAATGAGTATCTGGTGGTGTTGATGTTCGGATTTTTCGGCTGGAAGATTACGCTTGGCTATGTTTTAAGCGGTGTTATTATCGGGGCAGCCTCGGGCGTTATTTTGGGTAAGATGCGGCTTGAAGGATTGCTGGTTAAAGATATTATCCGGCCTGATTCTGGCTTCTTCGGGGAAGGAAAACTTCACCGTAGCCTTAAGGGTAGGTTGCTTTTTGGCATAAATGAAGCGTTATCGATTATTAAGAAGCTTTGGATTTGGATATTGGTCGGCGTTGGTATCGGGGCTTTGATACATAATTTTATACCTCAGGAAGCTGTGCAGGGCATCGTTGGTAAGGCAGGATTTTTCTCAGTTCCCATCGCCACTCTCTTAGGTGTTCCTTTATATGGAAGTTGTGCTGCGATATTGCCTGTGGCAATAGTTTTATTTCAGAAAGGGTTTCCGCTGGGAACCGCATTAGCCTTTATGATGGCTGTATCTGCCTTAAGTTTGCCGGAGGCGATTATGCTGCGCAGAGCGATGAGATTAAAGTTAATCGCCATGTTTTTTGGCATAACTACCTTGGCTATAATTTTTACCGGATACCTTTTTAATTTCGTAACGCGCTGATTTGGCCATTAGATTATACTGCTTGACACATGCTCAAGGCAGAGATAAAATTAACCGATTGAATTTCTAAGTTGCTGTTGTTAAATAGTAAAGGAGACAGAAAGTGGCGGATCTTAAAGATTTATTGCAGAGTGCTGACTGGAAAACTGAGAAGCATGTTCCGGTGATTGAGGCTCCCCAGATTATCAATAAAGGGGAATTTTCCAAGATTACGGTTACGGTGGGTAAAGAAATCGCGCATCCGAATAAAGCCGAACATCATATCCGCTGGATCGAGGTATATTTTCAGCCCAAAGGAGAAAAGTTTCCTTATCAAATCGGCAAAGCGGAGTTTAGCGCTCACGGAGAATCCGCTCAGGGTGCTGATACCAGTACTGTATACACGCATCCTGAAGTAGTGTTGAATTTTAAAACTGAAAAACCCGGCACCATTTTTGCTTCCAGCTACTGTAACATACACGGATTGTGGCAGAGTGCCAAAGAGATAGAGGTTAGATAGGAATAATATGTTTGAGAGTTTTCAATATCACCCTGAGATAGGGCTAAAAACTGATCTTACCCTTGAAGAGATAAAGCAATCGCTTAAGGATGAGAAATCCCTTATCTGGATCGATCTCTTCGACATCGACGATTCGGATATTGATTTTCTTACCACTACTTTTAGCCTTCACCCGCTAACAATCGAGGATTTTATTCTGCCTAACGCCAGGCCCAAGATCGAGAATTTTAGCGATTATCTTTATTTAATCATGTTCTCACTTGAAGCCCCTTCCCGTAATGAAGCCAAGCTTATTACCCATGAACTTGATTTCTGCCTGGGGCGTAATTTTCTAATTACCTATCATAGCTCTGCGATAGGCCCGATTGTTGCATGTAAGGAGAAAGTTAAGAAGCAATCCCCGATTATCAAAAACGGGCCAGACATGCTTTTATATTCTATTCTTGATTTTTGTATCGATAGCTACTTTCCGGTAATTCAAGAGTTTGATAGCTACGTAGACGACATGAGTGATGAGCTCTTTCGCGATCCCAGCCGGGAGACCTTAAGAAAAATATATAATCTAAAAAATTCCGTTATGTATTTACGCCGCACCATCGGCCCCCAGGCAGATGTGATTAACCTGGTTACCCGGGGAGATTTTCCATTTATTTTACCGGCCAACCATATTTATTTCCGTAATATCTACGATAATCTCCTGCGCCTTAATGATTTGGTGGGAACCTGCCGGGATATTATTACCGGGGCAATGGAGGCTTATGTTTCAGTTGTTTCTAATCGCCTGAATGAAGTAATGAAGACTCTTACCGTTATCGCCACGATCATGATGCCTTTGACTTTGATCGCCAGTATCTATGGGATGAATTTCAGGCATATGCCTGAGTTGGAAAGCAAATTCGGTTATCCGCTGGTGATTGTATTGATGGTGGTGATTACTGTTTCTATGCTGGCTTATTTTAAACGTAGGAAGTGGCTATAGCCCCTTTTTATAGCCGAATTCAGAAGTATCTACCGTAGATTTAGAATCTGCTCCAAACTCCGCAAGAGAATATAGGGTATCTTTTTTAATAATCTTATGTTTTAGAATTATAAGTGAGCCGGTAATTTGAGCTGGCATACCTTTGCGTAGTCCTTCCCGGTCATTTGCGTTGCATAGGCTAAGATACTCAAGATTTCCCGCCAGAACACTAAGCAGCTGGATCAAAATAGATACAGAAATAAGCGAGATTAATATAAATCGCAGGATACCTTTTTTGTGAAAAAAAACAAAAATCGGCAGTAGCCATAGCGGAGCAGTCGGGACCAGATATCTTGGCCCCCATGACCAATTTCCGTGCCAGCCATACCAGGAGCAGGTCAACAGGAAATTAAGTATTAGAATAGAAAATAATAAAATTGCCTCTTTCGGTGCCAATCTAAACAATTTGTAGTAACCTAAGATACCCAGAATAAATAAAGGATTATAAATAAATATTCCTTTATCCATCCAATATAGCAGCTTGGGTGCATGTTGTAAGATTTGCGATAAATAAAATTTTCCTGCTTCTGATCCGTATCCGAATTCAAAAATCCTGCCAAACCTTATATAATTCAACAGAAGAATAAAACAAAAACCCAATAGCGCGATTAATAGGAATATACCTGTGCGTTTAAGCGCATCTTTAGCTACCCCTTTGTTTTTTACCAAAATATACAAAATAAAAACCGGCAAACAGAGGATATAGAGGACTTTTAATAGAAGGAGGCAGCAGAAAGATAGTCCGCCTAAGGTTAAGCTTTTTGAGGTATTTTTCAGGATTAAATAAATAGAAAGAAGAAGAAAGAACATTTGCGTGCTTTCAGAGAAATCCCAGATGCTGTAACGCCAAGAGAAGGTTGCCAAGCCGAGCAATAAGGCCATGATCAGGGCGTTCCGGTCTGAATTTTTGAAAAGTTTAACCAGATAGAACATTATTACACATGTTCCTGCGCCAAAAAATATATTGTAAAAAGATATCAGGAGGTCGGTTAGCTTATCTTGCGGAATTCCAGTTGTAGTAGCGATCAATTTAGCGGTGATGATATAAGGAATAAACAAAAAGGATATGCCCAAGCCGCTTCTGGAGTAATATTTAAGGTCTTTTGGCGATTTAAAGCAGTGGCCCGGCCGGCAATCTTCGATAGCTAGGGAGTGATTTGAGACAATTGCCTCTGCGGTTTGAATAGAGTAGGAGGTATCGGTTATTTCAATTTTGCCGCTTGCTGAGAAAA
Organism: Candidatus Omnitrophica bacterium CG11_big_fil_rev_8_21_14_0_20_41_12; assembly: GCA_002796135.1. Classification (GTDB taxonomy): domain Bacteria; phylum Omnitrophota; class Gorgyraeia; order Gygaellales; family Profunditerraquicolaceae; genus UBA6249. The sequence goes on along the minus strand of PCWB01000028.1, from coordinate 14,913 downwards.
GATATACCAGTGCAATTGAGACAAATATTAATAATGCGATCTTGGTTTCTTTTTTAAAAGTCATGTTTATATTATATTGCATAGAAAAATATAAACAAGAGAAAGAGGGGACGTCCCCTAGTTTTTCTTGACAATATATGCAAATTGTATATAATTATATGCAAATAGAATATAGAGGATGCAGATGATCAAACATATGAAGATCTTGAACAAGAGTGCCGTAGAGCTGCTCAGGCTTTTCTATAAACATCCTGAAAGCCAGTTTTATATTCAGGAGCTCGGGCGGCTGCTGGGTAAGAAGCCCGGGGTGTTCCAGAGGACGCTGAATAATCTTCATAAAGACGGCGTACTTTTAAGTGAGTATAAAGCTAATGCCAGGTTCTTCAGGCTTAATAAAAGTTATTTTATATATAACGAATTGAAGAGTATCATCGATAAGTCAGCCAAGATTTTGCTGCTCATTGCTGCGTTTTCATTTTGCGCCAATTTTTTATACGCCGCCGAAAAACCGCTTACCCTTATAGAGGCAGTAGAGATCGCCTATAAAAATAACAAAGATATCCAGATGCAGGAGCAGGAGGTGATTGTCTCCAGCGCCAATATCATCAACGCTGCCAGTGTTTTTTATCCGCAATTAAATTTACAGGCTAGTTATACCCACAATGATTCGGTACTTGTCCAGAATATTTATACTGGCTTTATTAATGATAATTTGCTCAAACTTTCCGCCAGCCAATCGATTTATAGTGGAGGTAAAAATATAGCCAATCTCAAGCAGGCCAAGCTTTCTTTAGATGAGCAGAATGAAACACTGCGCGCCAAAAAGCTGGATATTGAGTTTGATGCCAAGCGGCTTTATTATGGACTGCTGCTTGCCTATGAAAATGAGCGTATTGCCAAAGATGCCCTGAATCAGGGAATGCAACATTACGAAAACGTAAAGCAGATGTATAAACACGGCACTGCATCCAAATTTGATATGCTGCAATCCGGAGTGCAGGTTTCTTTACTTGAACCTGCGGTTGTAAAAGCAGAGAATGAAATTGATTCTCTGAAAGCGGATTTAAATAAGCTGCTGGGACGCAAGATAGATTTCCCGATAGAGACAGGAGAAAAATTAACTTATAGTTTCATCGGGATAGAAGAGAATGAGTTTTTAAAAAACGCCTACCTTGACCGGCCGGAGATGAGATTAAAATCTCTGGGTATAGATATTGATAAGTGGGAGATCCAGATGGCTAAATCCGGTTACCGGCCGACTGTAGATCTATTGGGAGGATATTCTTACCGGTCAAATAATTTAGGTAATATGATCAATGAGAAGCACCGGAATTGGAATGCCGGAATATCGGTGAATATCCCGATCTTTGAAGGCTTCTCCACGCGTGCCAAGGTTGATGCAGCCAAAGCCAAATACGCCCAGGCAAAAATCGATAAGGATAATTTAGTTGATTCTATTGCTGTAGAGGTGCGTAAAGCCTGCCTTGATCTTAAGAAGTCGGCGGCAATTATTAAGTCGCAGCAGGATAATGTGGAGGAGGCAGTTGAGGCTTTGAGGATCTCCGAAGTAAGTTATACCAACGGGGTGGCAATCAACTTAAATGTTTTGGATTCTCAGGTTGCGCTGGCTCAAATACAAATTAATTTGGCATCGGGCATTTATGATTATTTAATGGCTAAGGCCTATCTGGACCGCAGTATAGGTAAGTCAATATTAAGCCTGCCGGCCGGCAGGCAGGGGGATAAAAATGAAAAAAAAGGTTAAATTAATTATGTTGTTTGTTATAGTCCTTATTCTCGGAGGTGTAGCGGCGCTATTCTATGTTGAGAAGAAAAATCATAGTGATGTGATCAAGGTGTCCGGAAATATCGAAGGGGATGATGTGCGTATCTCTTTTCGTGTGGAAGGCCAGATTACTGAGCTGCTTACTGATGAAGGGAAAGTCGTAAAAACCGGGGATTTAGTCGCCCGCTTAAATACCGATGAATTAGCCAAGGAGCGGGATAACGCGGCAGCATCGCTTAAAGCGGCGCAATTTGATTATGAGCTGGCAAAAATAGATTATCAGAGATCAGAGAATTTATTTAAAGAAGGAGCGGTTTCTGCCCAAAAAAGAGATCAGGATAAAACCGCTTTTGACGCACGGCAGGCAAAGGTAGAACAGTTAAAAGCTTCTTTAGGCCTGGCGCAAACCCGTCTTGATTTTACGGATCTGGTTTCTCCTTTAGACGGATATATTCTGGTAAAAAGCAGCTTGGCCGGAGAAGTAGTTAAGCCCGGCACTCCGGTTTTTACCGCCATTGACCTGCAGAATATCTGGGTTACTGCTTATATTAATGAAAGAGATCTGGGCAGGGTAAAGCTTGGCCAGCATGCAGATGTGGTTACGGATACTTATCCCGGCAAAAAATATAAAGGAACGGTTTCTTTTATTTCAAGTCAGGCAGAGTTTACCCCTAAGTTTATTCAAACTCAGGAGGAGAGGGTAAAATTAGTTTACCGTATCAAAGTCAGAGTGGATAATTCCAGCCTGGAATTAAAACCGGGAATGCCGGCTGATGCCTACATCATTGAATGAAAATGATTACTATTAAAACCGATGGCTTAACTAAGAATTTTGCATCCTTAGTTGCCGTTGATAATTTAAATCTTCAAATTGAGCAGGGGGAAATATTTGGTTTGGTCGGCCCGGATGGGGCAGGCAAATCTACGACTATGCGCCTGTTGACCGGCATACTTGATCCGACCAGCGGAGAAGCCTGGGTTTATAATAAGCATACGGTAAAAGAGGCGGAGCCCCTTAAAGAGTGTATTGCTTATATGTCCCAGCGTTTCGGGCTTTATGAAGAATTAACTGTAATCGAAAATATTAATTTTTACGCTGATGTTTACGGAGTCGTCAGGGAAAAACGTGCAGAATCCATCGATCGTCTGTTGGGTTTTTCAGGGCTGCTTCCTTTTAAGCAGCGTTTAGCAGGCAAACTTTCCGGCGGGATGAAGCAGAAATTAGGGCTGGCCTGCGCCTTGATCCATACGCCCAAAGTTTTATTTTTAGATGAGCCGACTAACGGAGTGGACCCGGTATCCCGGAGGGATTTCTGGAAGATCCTTTATGGCCTTTTAAAAGAAAAAGTAACTATTTTTTGTTCCACTTGTTATCTTGATGAAGCTGAGCGTTGTCACCGGGTCGGCCTGATGCATAAAGGAAAACTCTTGCGCTGTGATACTCCGGATGCGATTAAGAATGAGTGCAAGGTTAAGACACTGGAAGAAGCGTTTATTACTATAATTAAAGAATATGAATCAAGATAATATTGCCGTAAGCGTTGCGGGCCTTGAGAAGAAATTCGGAGCTTTTACGGCGGTGAATAAGATCAATTTTGAGGTTATGCAGGGGGAGATATATGGATTTCTGGGCCCCAATGGAGCAGGAAAGTCCACGACCATTAGAATGCTCTGCGGAATTATCTCTCCGACCAGCGGAAGCGGTAAAGTCGGCGGTTTTGATATTATCAAAGAGCAGCATAAGATCAAAGAGCATATCGGATATATGTCGCAAAAATTTTCTCTTTATAATGACCTGACGATCAAAGAAAATATTAATTTTTATAGCGGTTTATATAAAATCCCAAGAAAAGATAAATTAGCCCGTTTTAATGAAGTTATTCATGCGGCAGGGCTAGAAGGGATGGAAAATAACCTTACCTCAACTCTTGCCGGTGGGTGGAAGCAGCGTCTTGCCTTGGGGTGTGCGCTTTTACATAAACCCAGAATCTTATTCCTTGATGAGCCTACTTCAGGAGTTGATCCGATAACCCGGGCTAATTTCTGGGGGATTATTAAAAAGCTTTCTAGCGGCGGGGTAACCGTATTTGTGACGACCCATTATATGGATGAGGCGGAGAATTGCAACCGTATGGTTCTAATTTACCATGGAACAATCATTGCCCGGGGCTCGCCGCAGGAGATGAAAACTAACTGCATGAAGGATGAGGTTCTTGAGATTATCTTACCTGATTCTCAAGCGTGGCTGGAAAAAATAGATAAACTTGACGGGGTTAAGGAGGCCGCACTCTTTGGCTCAAATATCCACGCGGTTGTTTATGATAGTACTAAAGCAGTTTCTGCTATAAAAGAATTCCTGCAAAAAAATAATATTGAAAAATCCGGCGTGAATAAAATCATGCCGACCTTAGAGGATGTATTTGTTTCTTCAATCGAGGAATATGACCGGACAGAGCCTCAAAAGAATTAAGGCAGTAGCTGCCAAAGAATTTATCCAGATCAAGCGTGACGTGCGCAGTCTGGCATTAGCTATTGCTATTCCTATTTTTATGCTTTTGATTTTCGGTTATGGGCTTTCCCTGGATATCGATCATGTGCGTACGCTAATCTGGAATCAGGATGCTTCCTCTCAAGTAACCCGGGATTTCTTACTTAATTTTAAAAACTCAAAGTATTTTAAGATAGTCGGCTACACGGATAACTATGGCGATATTACGCGCAAGATCGACCGCGGACAGATCATGCTGGCTTTGGTTATCCCTAAAGACTTTTCGCAATATATTGAGTCAGGTAAAATTGCTCCGCTACAGCTTATCGTTGACGGCAGCGATGCTAATACCGCCACAATCGCTTTGGGATATGTGCGTTCGGTAGTTTCAAAATATAATGTAGATCTTTTGACTGAAGCTTTTGCCAGTCACGGATTAAATCCGGTTAAAGGCGTAAATGCTCATCCGCGGGTCTGGTTTAATATGGGCTTGATCAGTACCTGGTTTATCATCCCCGGAGTTATTGCGATGATCATTATGATTATTTCGGCATTGCTTATCTCTGTTACTATAGCACGGGAATGGGAAAGAGGCACGATGGAACAATTAATTTCAACACCGGTAAAGAGGCGCGAGCTGATCATCGGTAAATTTATTCCCTATTTTATTATTGCGTTTTTTGATCTTACGGTAGGAGTATTGATGGCTATATTTTTATTTCATGTTCCCTTTAGAGGAAGTTACTTTTTACTTATAATTTTGAGTTCTTTATTTTTAACCGGCGCCCTGTCGCAGGGGATATTAATTTCAGTTAACTCTAAAACCCAGCTTATGGCGTCTCAGCTTGCCAGTATCACTACGCTTATACCGACGATGTTATTATCCGGTTTTATCTATCCGATCTTTAATATGCCGAAATTCGTTCAGGGGATTACCTATTTTATTCCGGCACGTTACTATATCACTGTATCAAGGGACTTATTCCTAAAAGGTAATGGCATTGCCACTCTTTGGGATGAAGCACTGTTCCTTTTATTATTTGCTTTGATTATGTTTACCTTGGCAATAAAGAAATTCAAGAAGAAGGTCGCCTAAATGTTTGAGCGCGCTAAAGCGATTTTGGTAAAAGAGTTTAAGCAGATCTTCCGTGATCCACGGATGAGGATGATAATTTTTATCTCCCCGCTGATTCAGATAATCTTATTCGGATATTCCGCGAATAAGGATATTACTTATGTACCTACGGCAATTTACGACCGGGATAACACTTCAGAGAGTAGAGATCTCCTGCGCCGGTTCACCTACTCTAAATATTTTGTCCCCGAGAAATATATTTTTACCGACCAAGATCAGGATTTTGTTTTAAATAAAGGATTAGTTAACACAGTTATCCGTATCGACCGCGGATTCGCCCGTAATCTTAATGCCGATAAAGATGCCAGTATTCAGTTGGCTTTTGACGGTACGGATTCCAATACTGCAATGATTGTTATGGGCTATGCCAATACGATAATAAACAATTACCAGCAGGAGGTTCTTAAAAATAAAGCCGCCGCAGCTGGATTTCTAAATTCTACTCCGAGCGTAGAACTCCAAGACCGCGCTTGGTTTAATGGAAATCTGATTTCAAGGAATTATTATTTACCCGGGGTAATTGCTACAATTATTACAATGATGTCTCTGTTGTTGACTGCTATGGCTATCGTTAAAGAAAAGGAGATCGGCACGATGGAACAGTTAACGGTTAGTCCGTTGCGGCCACTGGAGCTGATTATCGGTAAACTCCTGCCATTTGCGATAATTGCGCTTGTCCAGATTTGTTTGATTACTTTATTGGGGGTAGCTTGGTTTCACATACCATTAAGAGGAAATATTCTTTTCCTGCTGTTTGCTACCTGTATTTATTTATTTACTACCTTAGGGATAGGTTTATTTATTTCTACTATTTCCTCAACTCAACAGGAGGCCAATATGGCGGTTTTTCTTTTTTACCTGCCAACGGTTTTACTCTCCGGCTTCGCCTATCCGATTGCCAATATGCCGCAAGTTATTCAATGGTTTACGGTTTTTAATCCCATGCGTTATTTTATGGTGATAATCAGGAGTATTTTTTTAAAAGGAGTAGGGCTGGAGGTTCTTTGGCCGCAGCTTATTCCGCTCTTTATTATAGGCCTAGCCGTAATCAGTCTAAGTGCTTTGCGCTTCAGGAAAAAACTTACTTGATTTTTTCAGGAGTTTCACTTTTGCTAATCTTTTTAATTAGAGTATAATGAAAAAAGTGAAAACTAAGCTAATCTTAATATTATTCTGTTTAGTCTGCTCGGGCAAGGCAATTGCCCAAGAGGAGCTTGATTGGGGCGCCTGTATTAAGGAGGCGGCTAAAAATCATCCTGATTTGATTGCTGCTCAACAGGAAATTAAACAGTCAGAGTCATCTAAACAACAAACTGCAAGCGGCCTGTTTCCTCAAATTATCGCTGATGCGGGCGGATCAAGAACAAAAAAATCAAGTAGTATCGCTACCGATAGCTATAGTTACGGAGCAAGCGGAACACAGCTTATTTTCGACGGAGCCAAGACAATTAATAATGTAAAAGCAGCTCAGGAAGATATCTCTGCGGCAAAGCAAGGATATCGGTTCACTTCTACTACGGTCAGATACAGGTTGCGTTCGGCGTTTATTGATCTCTTAAAAGCGCAAGAAATGCTGCGCATTACCGAAGAGATTTATAATATCAGAAGAGATAATTTAGAGCTGATTACTTTGCGTTATCAATCCGGGCTTGAGCATAAAGGCGCTTTGTTAACTGCTGAGGCGGATCTTGCAGAGGCCCAATACGGGATCTCTCAAAATAAGAGGGGCGTTCAGGTTGCCCAAAGAGAACTGATCAAAGAAATGGGAAGGAAAGAGCTTACGCCGATATCTGTCAGCGGTGATTTTAAGGTAAAAGACAGCGCTTTAGTGCAGCCTGATTTTGATAAATTAGCGGAAAATAATCCGTCTTTGCTACAGCTAATTTCCCAGAAGCGTTCAGCGGAATTCAGTTTAAAATCTGCTTATGCTAATTTTTTTCCTGTGGTTACCGGCAGTGCCGGAGCAAGTAAGACTGGTACTCATTGGGCTCCTAATGGAGATCAGTATAATTTTGGAGTCGGATTATCTTTACCTTTGTTTGAAGGCGGCTTAAGGACAGCGCAGGTTTCTCAAGCGCGGGCTTTAGTGAAACAATTGGAGGAGAATCAGAGGAGCGCTCACGACGGAGCAATTTTAACCTTACAGCAAAGCTGGGCAACTTTACAGGATGCTTTGGAGGAAGTCAGTGTACAGTATAAAGTTTTAATTGCTACGCAAGAGCGCTCTAAAATTGCCCAGGCGCAGTATGCAATCGGGTTGGTTTCGTTTGATAACTGGACAATTATCGAAGATAATTTGGTCAGGGCCAAAAAAACTTATCTGGATTCTCAGGCGCTGGCGCTGTTAACTGAGGCAAAGTGGATTCAGGCGAAAGGAGAGGTTTTAGAATATGACTAAAAAATTAAAAATAGGTTTAATTATTGTGGGGGTTTTAATTGCCGGCACCTTTATGGTGGTAAAGTTTAAGCCCAAGGCAGGCACAGATAATATTGTTAAAGAGATAACTCCGGTTTACGGATCGATCCACACAGTGATATCAACTACCGGAACGGTTTTACCTAAGAATCGTCTGGAGATTAAGCCTCCGGTCGGCGGACGCATCGAAAGTATTTTAGTTAAAGAGGGCCAGAAGGTAAAAACAGGAGAGATTCTTGCCTGGATGAGCTCTACTGAAAGAGCAGCGCTTCTTGACGCTGCTCGCGGACAAGGAGAGGACAAATTAAAATATTGGCAGGAGGCTTATAAGCCCATTGCCTTGCTTGCTCCTATTGACGCAGAGGTTATCGTGGCTACGACTCAACCCGGACAGACTGTAACTACTGTAGATGCGGTGATTGTTTTGTCGGATGAGCTTATCGCCCGCGCCCAAGTCGATGAGACAGATATCGGAAAAATAAAACTCGCTCAGGAGGCGACGATTATTCTCGATGCTTATCCGGATACCAAGATTAAGGCCGAAGTCGGGCATATCTACTATGAATCTAAAACCGTAAATAATGTAACCATCTATGAAGTTGATCTTGTTCCGGAAACGATTCCGGATTTCTTTCGCTCTGGAATGAATGCCACCTTGGATTTTATTGAAACCAGTAAAGATCATGCCTTGCTTATTCCGGCCGGAGCAGTATATAAAGATAAAAAACAAAATTTTGTTTTGGTGAAAAAGGATGGTCAAAGTGAGCCGGTGGTTCAGGAGGTTAAATTGGGGATAACCGACGATAAGAATGTTGAGGTTATTTCCGGGATTTCTGAGAGCGACACGTTAATATTAAAAAATAAGAAATTTGTTTTGCCGAAAAGCGAAGTAGGAAGTAGCCCGTTTACGCCGTTTGGCCCGAAAAAAGAAAAAGAGCCTAAAAAATAATTATAAAATGATTGAAATAAAAAATATAAATAAGACCTATCAGATGGGCAAGGTCCAGGTCAAGGCCTTAAGCGATGTATCTTTAAAGATATCATCGGGTGAGTTTGTGGCGATTATGGGCTCCTCCGGAAGCGGTAAATCCACGCTGATGCATATTCTGGGCTTGCTTGATCGTCCGGATTCCGGCTCTTATTATCTGGGAGGCAGGGATATTACTAATCTTAGCGATGAAGAGCAGGCGACATTAAGGAACAGGATCATCGGTTTTGTTTTTCAGCAGTTTCATTTATTGCCGCGGATGAGCGCTCTTGAAAATGCCGAGCTTCCTTTGATTTATGCCGGTAAGAGGCATTTAAAGGAGAGGGCAAAGCTGGAAATTAAAGAGGTAGGTTTAGAAGACAGAATGCTGCATCGGCCAAATGAATTGTCAGGTGGTCAGCAGCAGAGGGTGGCGATTGCCCGCTCTTTAGTTAACGAGCCTTTAATTATATTTGCCGATGAGCCGACGGGAAATTTGGATTCAAAAAGTAAAACCGAGATAATTACCATACTGCAAAAGCTTAATCAAAAAGGGAAGACGATTGTTATCGTTACGCATGAGCAGGAAATAGCGGTTTACTGCCGCAGGGTTATTCAGATGCGCGACGGAGTAATTATCTCTGATGAGCGTAAACAGGAAGAAAGAAAAACATCGGAAGTAGTTTCTATAGAAGATAATCTGGTAAATACTATCTTATCAAAACCGCGCCGGGTTTCCGGAGAAACTAAATTTTTGGATTATCCGCGCCAGGCGGTATCGGCGATGTTGGCGCATAAAATGCGCTCGGTTTTATCTATTTTGGGTATATTAATCGGAGTTGCCGCAGTGATTGCGATGCTGGCTCTGGGGCAGGGAGCAAAAGATGCGATTGAAAAACAATTGGCATCTTTAGGCTCTAATCTTTTGGTGGTCAGGCCGGGCTCTTCGAAGATGCACGGAGTAGCTATGCAGGCAGGCACAGTTACGCGTTTTACCCTGGGGGATGTTGTAGCGATTGCTAAGTTAACTGACGTAGTTAAAAATACCAGTCCTTCGGTAAGCGGACGGGGACAGATGGTTTATGGAAATAATAACTGGAATACTCAGGTTGAGGGAGTAGGGGTGGAATATGAATCGATCCGCGCGGCATATCCTCCGGTAGGCAGATTTTTCACTGAGAGTGAAGTAAAAATGAGGGAAAAAATTGTTTTGCTCGGCACAACAGTCGTGAAAGAATTATTTGGAGATGCTGATCCTATTGGCCAGACCATAAAAATAAACCAGCTTAATTTTAAAGTTATTGGTATTTTGCCTGCCAAAGGAGCCAATACTTTCCATGATCAGGACGATGTGGCGATTATTCCGATTACTACCGCCATGTTTAGAGTTTTTGGTAAGGAATATGTGGATACAATTTATGTTGAAGCAAAAGCTCCGGATTTAATTGACGCCGCACAAACTGAGATCTCCGATTTGATCATTAAGCAACACCGCCTCAGTCCAAAAGACGCCGAAGATTCATTCCAGATTCGTAACATGGCTGATATTAAGGATACGCTTGAGGCCACCACTAAAACAATGTCGTTATTATTAGGTGCGATTGCGGCGATTTCCCTGCTTGTCGGCGGTATCGGGATCATGAATATTATGCTGGTTTCGGTAACTGAGCGCACTCGCGAGATCGGTTTGCGCAAAGCCATCGGAGCAACGAATAAAGATATCATGGTGCAGTTTCTTATTGAAGCAATTCTGATGTCGTTTCTGGGTGGCGTATTTGGCGTGAGTTTTGGCTGGGGCATCGCGACCTTGATTACGATTTTTGCCGGCTGGAGCGTAAAAGTTTCATTGTTCTCTGTGCTTCTATCAACCATATTCTCTTTAGCCATCGGGATAATCTTCGGACTTTGGCCTGCGAAGAAAGCATCCGGGCTTGATCCTATCGAAGCCTTACGCTACGAATAAAGGTGATAAAGGGGATGTCCCCTTTATTTTAAATTATGAAAGTATTGACTCAGTTTGAGAGAAAATCGCTTTTATTTGAAGGCCCGGAGTTTATTATTTCTTGCACGGACCCGGCTTTATTTATCAAGGCCTTTGAGGATATTGAGGAAGCTCTGTCTCAAGGATTTTATCTAGCCGGATTTATTTCTTACGAGGCAGGATATTATTTTGAGAAAAAATTACACAAAGATAAGCGATATGATTTTCCGCTTATTTATTTAGGCGCGTATAAAAAGCCTCAACAAAACAAGATCAATCTTTCTAACCAGGCTCAGCTGAATCCTCCGGAGAACCTGCGGTTAAATATTACACGCCCGCAGTATGCTTTAGATATAGAGGCAATCCGCGATTATATTGCTAAAGGGGATGTTTATCAGATCACTTATTGCATTAAACTGTTTTTTGAATATGGCGGCGATCCATTGGCTCTTTATGATCAGCTTTTGAAAAGTCAGCCAGTGCCGTATCCTGCTTATATTCAGACTGAAAAGTTTAATATTCTTTCTTTATCCCCGGAATTATTTCTTAAGAAAAAATCAATTCATCTGATAACCAAGCCGATGAAAGGCACTTGGCCGCGAGGGGGTGGTATGTTTTCTGATTTATTCGCGCCGCTACGCTTGAAATACGATCGCAAGAACCGGGCGGAAAACGTGATGATTGCTGATCTTCTAAGGAATGATTTAGGAAGGTTAGGGGTCAGTATCAAAGCGCCGACATTATTTGAGGTAGCTAGATACAAGACCCTTTGCCAGATGACTTCAACTGTAACTGCCAAGATAGATAAAAATATATCTATTTATAAGCTTTTTTCTGCGGTTTTCCCATCTGGTTCAGTTACCGGAGCTCCGAAAATCCGCGCAATGCAGATAATCAATGAGCTGGAGAAGGAGGAGCGCAAGATTTATACCGGCGCTATCGGCTACATTACTCCGGATAAAGATCTCTTCTTTAATATTCCTATCCGCACGCTTTTGATTCAGGATGAGCAGGCAGAAATGGGTATCGGAGGAGGAATTGTCTGGGACTCAACCCCTGAAGGAGAGTGGCAGGAAGGGGTGCTTAAAGCTGAGTTTCTTACCAGCTTCTCAAAAACACCCTTTGTCCCAAAATAAAGAATAAAGGGAATAAAGGGGACGTCCTATTAGGGGACACCCTAGCAAGGGGTAAGTTTAATTATTAAAGTAATATTATAATATTTGTAATATGACAAGGTGATAGGGTGTCCCTTTTCAGGACGTCCCCTTGTTAAATCGGTTGACAAGCCGGATTATCGGGGTATAATATAGGAAAGATTAGAGAGTTTTACGCCGCCAAGGATCAGCTAACCTTTGCGGTTTTTTTGTGGGTTAGGACTGCCGCAGGCAGTCAAGGAGGTGTAAGATCAAAAAAATAAAGACGTCACTCAAGGGAAGAAAATGCAAATATTCGCATTGTAAGAATATTTTAAGTATTTATAACCATGAATGTTATTGCCATATTCATCTGGGCATCATTGCTTATGATGATAAGCCCCGGATGGCTAAAGTCGCATGACCAACAAACCGATAATTACAAATAATCCCGCGCAAGCTTCTGCCAGTTTTTTTGGACTAGGTATTGCTCCGAAAATTTTGGATATCTTAGAGCGCATGAAATTTAAGGTGCCGACGCCTATTCAGCTAAAGGCAATTCCTTTGGTTTTAGAAGGAAAAGATATTGTGGGCATCGCCCAAACTGGAACCGGCAAGACACATTCTTTTGCTATTCCGATGGTCCAGCGCCTGGTGCAGAAAAAAGGTATCGGGCTGGTGCTTGCTCCGACCAGAGAGTTGGCGATTCAGATTGATGAAGCTTATCGGGAAATTGCCAGAGCATTCGGGATGAGAACCGCTTGTCTTATCGGCGGAGCTCCGATGCCGCCTCAAGTGCAGGCCTTGCGCAGAGATCCTCATATTGTTATTGCCACCCCTGGAAGATTAATTGATCATATGTCGCAGTGGAATTTTATGCCGGATAGCGTAGTCATGCTGGTATTAGATGAAGCAGACCGCATGCTGGATATGGGTTTTGCTCCGCAGATTGAAAAAATCTTGCGCTTTCTGCCAAAAGACCGGCAAACCATGTTGTTTTCGGCGACGATGCCTAAAGAAATTATGAATATTGCCACCAGATATATGAAATTACCTTTGAGCGTTGAGATTACGCCTTCAGGTACGACTGTCGAGCGCGTTACTCAGGAATTATTTATCATCAAAAAAGAAGCCAAAACACAATTACTTAAAAAACTGCTTGGCCAATACCATGGCACAGTTTTATTGTTTTCGCGTACTAAACATAATGCCAAAAAGATTGTTAGGTCAATTCGGGATATGGGGTATTCGGCTGCTGAGATACATTCTAACCGCTCTTTGAGCCAGCGCAAGGAGGCATTGGAAGGTTTTAAATCTGGTAGATACAGAGTATTAGTTGCTACGGATATTGCTTCCCGCGGGATTGATGTTACCGGAATTGAGCTAGTGCTTAATTATGATTTACCCGAGGATGCGGAAAATTATGTGCATCGTATCGGCAGGACTGCCCGCGCCGGGCATAAGGGACATGCGATTTCTTTTGCTACTCCTGATCAGGCTCATGATGTGCGCGACATTGAAAAGCTGATCAAAGTCACGCTGCCTGTTTCAAAACACGCAGAACTTACGCTGGATAAATTCGGTGAAGCTAGTCATCAGCCTATCCGGTCTTATGGTCGTCAGTCTAGTCATGGACAGCCAAGACACGGGCAATCAAGTCATGGCCAGCCCAGGCCAGCCCAGGCAAAAAAACCCTATAGATACCCCAAGCCTAAATTCTACCGCTAGTAAAACAAGACCCCCTTTCCCGATTAAGCTGGAAACAGTTTCCAAGCTAATCGGGAAACAGTTTCCGCTTTGGCTTGGAAACTGTTTCCTAATTAATAGCTTGTTTTTTTAGTCTCTCACCTTATAATAATTAACATGCATATACCTGATGGATATTTAGGGCCGGCGACCTGCGGATTTTTTTACGCCGTAATGCTGCCGATCTGGGCCTTGGCGGCAAAAATCGTTAAGAAAACTCTTAAAAACCGGCAGGTGCCGATGCTGGCGATAGGCGCGGCTTTTAGTTTTGTAATCATGATGTTCAATGTGCCAATCCCCGGAGGTTCTACCGGTCATGCAGTGGGAGCTGTATTAGTAGCGATACTGCTTGGCCCTTGGTCAGCTTGTATCGCTATAACTGTAGCATTAGTTATTCAAGCGTTGTTATTTGGTGATGGCGGTATTACTGCAATTGGAGCCAACTGTTTTAACATTGCTTTTGTTATGCCGTTTACCGGGTATTATTTATATAGGTTAATTAGTTATCGTTGCCCAGTTAATTCAAAAAGAAGAGTTATTGCAGCAGGAGTTGCTGGCTATTTAGCATTAAATATAGCAGCATTATTTACTGGAATTGAATTTGGGTTACAGCCGTTATTACATCATACTACTATCGGCCAGTCTCTTTATTGTCCGTACGGGTTAAATGTGGCTGTACCGGTAATGTTAGGAGGGCATCTTCTGGTGTTTGGCTGGGTAGAAGCAATTGTAACTGCGTTGGCGGTAAGTTACCTGCAGAGACATTCTCCAGAGTTGTTGGTAGAGAAAAAAGTAAATTCATGAAAGTCATTTTTAAGTTTTGGCTTATTCTCGGAGTGTTGATTATTTTGTCTCCTCTGGGATTGTTGCTTCCAGCGCATTTTAAGGCCGGTAGTGCCTGGGGAGAATGGGGAGCCGATACCTTTAAAGAATTAGTTGGCTACATCCCCCGGGGGCTTGAAAAATTTTCTCACCTCTGGAGCGCGCCTATTCCTGATTATGCCTTTAAAGGCTGGGAAGAAAAAGGTTTGGGTTATTTAAGTTTTGCCTATATCGTTTCAGCAATTATTGGCGTTCTGGTTATTGTCTGCGTAGTGTTATTAATTGCTAAATTTTTAAACAAAAAAAGTAATTTGTGATATAATTTTTTAATGTTAAAAACCTCGCTTTACAATATTCATATTTCACTCGGCGCAAAAATGGCTCCTTTTGGCGACTGGCTCATGCCCATTCAATACCAGGGAATTTTGGCTGAGCATGC
>PCWB01000036.1 GCA_002796135.1 Candidatus Omnitrophica bacterium CG11_big_fil_rev_8_21_14_0_20_41_12 | reverse complement strand
AATTGGTAAAATTAGAGTTAATAGAGGGGCGAGGGGATCATCTCTCAAATTTACCAGTAGCTATTTGCAGAGAGTCGTTTTTTATTAAATATCACTACCCGTCTTTAATAAAATATGCCATTAGCTACAATTTCATTGACATCTTGTTCTTCTATGTTATAATTTACTATATCCGAATATTGTGAAATAAGGAAATATCATGCAAGAACTTGCCTATAAAATAAAAGCAGATTTTTTGAAAGCTTTATCTCATCCTGTGCTCCTTCAAATAATTGAACTTCTTAAAGATGGCGAAAGGAACGTAGGTAGTATTATGAAAACTTTAAGTATACAACAATCAAGCCTTTCGCGGCATCTTACCGTTTTAAGAGAAGCAGGGATATTAAAGTCAAGACAACAAGGCACAGTAGTCTACTATAATATCGAAGACCACAATATTTTTCATGTATTGCGTCCTATAGCTGAGATGTTGCGCAAGAAGCTTAAGAAGACTGAATCGGTATTAAGCAGTTTGGGTAAAGAAAAATAAAGCTTTGAAGAAAAAGCGGGGCAAAAAAATAGCAGATATTGGGGCTCTGGAGAGCTAAAAAGTAAGCTTGAACCAGGAGAATGGTTTTATTTAATATAGATTAAAAACCTCTGATACTACGTAAATTTGCAGTTCCTCCGCTAAGGCTTCTTTCAATAAGCCACTTTTTAAATTAAAGTATTTTTATTTTAAGATGATTTTTATGTGAAGTAGTAACATTTTGTTTCTTGAGGATAAGATAAGACTTGTTATTGCTGATAAAAATAAGATTTCAGAGATTATAAATCAGATAAAGGAAAGGACAGATGCTCCAGTTTCAAGGTAGAAACATAACTAGTGAATTTGATTTATTGAAGGTTAAGGTTCAGGCGATTGATTTTATTAAACCTATCAAATTTCAGAATTCAGATCTCGAGAAATTAGCAGATTTAACATTTGAATTAGCCAAAGAGTTAATTTTCAATCAAGTGGATGCCTATATCTGTTTAAATTTCTATAATTTCCAGCGGAAAAAAGGTTTAGAGATGTATGTATATAACAAAAATATGTCTTTAGATAAAGCGCAAGAAGCTTTAAATAATAGTGGTTTTTTAAGCAAGAAAGGCATCTCTTTAGATAGAAATTCAGGATTTTTAGATAAATTTGAGTTAAAGAAAGAGGTAAAGTCAGGTATAGAGGTTAATATTCTTAAGTGGTCAAAATTATAGAAGTCTTTAAGGGCACAAAATAAACTTTGTCAAAGGATGGTAATAAAAATGTTTGAAGTTGGCGATAAGGTAATTCATAGTTCTTACGGTCTTTGCGAGATTGCCGCAATTGAAATGCAAGGTACCTATTACGGCAAGCAGGAATGTTATATTATTTATATGGATAAAACCAAAATAATGATTCCCGTCACTCACTCTGAAATGCTGCGTTACCCAATAAAGAAAGAAGAGGTTGCAAAAGTTTTAGAAGTGCTTAGTAATTTCAAAGAATTGCCAGATGAACTATCTTTCAAAGAATGGACAAACATATGCACTGAAAAACTGATAAGTAATGATATTTTAAAGTCCGCCGAAGTTTTAAGAAATCTGGCTTTTTTAGATACTGTAGATAAATTGAAAGGATCGGAAAAGAATCTGTTTGAACGTATCAATAAAATATTATTTAGTGAAATTTCCTTTGTTCAAAAAATCAGTAAATTGGATGCGCAGAGGCTTATTCAAAGTTGTTTGAAAAAGATTAGAGTGAGTGCAAAATGCCAGAAGAAATAATATTAAAAGTAGCTGATACAATAGAATGTTCAAATGGCCAAAAGGGGATAATCGAAAAAATCAGAATAATTTCAAGCGGCAGATTTCTGGAAGAATACGTTTATGACGGTCGAGGTCAAGATTTAGTATTAACTTTGCGTGGTAATAATAGCCTGATTAATCTTTGGGTTAAAGATACACGCATCCATAAAGTGTCGGGGGAAAAGAAAGGATAAGATTATGTCTGCCTTTATACGGACTATTCAGGGGGAAATTTTTGGTATAGACCATAACAAGAAACATTTTTCTTTGGTCGTTAAAGAATTTCGGGGCGGAATAAGCCAGAACAAAAAGATAGATTTTTTATTGGATGCTAATGTGGGGATTACGGATATTTCTAATCAACAGATCAAGCTTGTGGGTTTAAAAGCCGATGACAAAGTAGAAATCGGCTATATAAGGGATAAATCCCAAAGAATTGCTCAATCTATAAAAATTATTAGTTGATAAAGTTATCAGTAATCTGGTTTTTATAAAACGAGAATAGGAAGGTTAAAAAATAAAATGGGTTATAGGATTCTAGATGTAAAAGTAGCTAAGGTTAATCTTGGGGCAAATAAATTAATTATCAAAATAAAAAAAATCGGAACAAAGAAGGTAAGGTACCTAAAAAATGTTTTCCTACTCCATGCTGGCACTCTTATTACTAGTTCAGAGAATCAAACTGTTCAGCTTTCAGAAATAAAGGTAGGCAACAGAGTAACAATTGATTTTATAAAGACTCAAGACAAGAAATTGCTAGCAAAAGGGATAAGTATTCTTAACTAAGGGGTATTTTTGTTCTCCTTAAATGTCCAAAAGTTTTTAAGATGAACAAAAAGATTGAAAGAATTAATAATGTTTCTGTATTAGATATTGAATTAGCTTTAGGGAAACTTACGGTATGGCGAAAAAAAATTGAGTTCGGGAGAGCGGTGGATGTATTAACTACTTTTTTTGTTGCAGAAACTGTTCAGATTAAAGATGTATATGGCAGTAAGTTACCTTTTTTTAAGATTAGGCCAGGAAGCAGGGTTAACGTTGATTATGTGAAAGAAAAAGACGGCAGATTTATTGTTTTAAATGTAGTGGTGATAACTAAATTATATAGAAGGAGGTGAGTAAGATGGCATTGGGTAATTTTTCTAAAGTTAAAACTAGCCAAAGTTTCCCAAAGATTGATGACGCTAAAATGCAGCAGATGATTAGTGGAACGGCTTATCACATATGGGAGCGAAAAGGAAAGCCTTCTGGTAAAGATTGGGAGAATTGGCTTCAGGCAGAAAAACAAATTCGTGTAAAATATAGGTAGGGTAGAAAGTTGCAACTTTCTACAATTGGTTATAAATGTCCGCCTCTCAAGGGCGGACATTTTGTATTCATTTATCTCTCAAGCAGCTACGTAATTTCTAGCCAAGAAATACCGGACAAAAATGGACAAAATTTCAGGAATGTTGTCCAGAAATCGAGGTTTCGTGAGGAATTATCTCTCTTAATTCGGAAAATTCTTGATATAATAGGGTAATAGGGATATAATACGGCTTGTAAATACAGAGAGGTTTCCCCTTGGCTCATAGGAGAGGGACCCCAGTAATATTGTTCTCCTCGTAGAATGGGAGAGTTTAAGGCTTATGATCTGAATGTAGATCATAAGCCTTTTTAACTGGCGTGGTTCTTAGGACTTAGGGGTTGGTATTCCGGCCCATGGTTATGGTATCCGGTATGAATATGGGATTTTTAACCAAAAAATAATAAATGGTTACCAGGTGGAATATCCTGATGCCTGGCTTAGTAAAGGTAATCCTTGGGAATTTCCTAGGATTGAGCGTACTGTGAGGGTTTGTTTTGGCGGCCGCACGTTGATGTTTAACGATGAATTGGGAAACCTGCGGGTTAAATGGGTTGATACTGAAGATGTTCTGGCGGTACCATATCATACTCCAGTTGTAGGGTATAAAACTGATATTGTAAATACATTGCAACTTTGGTCTGCGCGCAGCAGCGCTGATTTTGATTTAAACTATTTTAATGAAGGTGATTATGAGCATGCAGTTTACAGCAAGGTTTTTTCAGAGAATATTTCCAAGATCCTTTATCCCAGAGATAACAGTAGCCAGGGTAAGGAGCTGCGCTTAAGACAGGAATACTTTTTTACCGCTGCCTCAATCGCGGATATTATCCGTCGTTTTAAGGAAGAGAATTCTGATTTTACAACTTTTGCTGACAAAGTAGCAATTCAGCTTAATGATACTCATCCCGCTTTGGCAATAGTTGAGTTGATGCGTATTTTAATTGACGAAGAAAATTTAGATTGGGATACTGTTTGGGATATAACCGTAAGGACATTTGGCTATACAAATCACACGGTAATGTCAGAAGCCCTTGAGTGCTGGTCTGTTCCTATGTTTGAACGTCTTTTGCCTCGGCATATGCAGCTGGTTTATGAAATCAACATGCGCTTTTTGAAAGATGTAGCTAAAAGATACCCTGAAGATGTAGATCGCCTAAGAAGGATGTCGATTATTGACGAGGGATATCCTAATAAAGTCCGCATGGCCAATTTGGCTATAATCGGAACACATTCAATAAACGGCGTATCTGAATTACACTCCAGGCTGCTTAAAGAACAGCTCTTTAAGGATTTCTATGAATTCTTTCCGGAAAGGTTCAATAACAAGACCAATGGCATTACCCAAAGAAGATGGCTGCAGAAATCTAATACCAACCTCTCTGAATTAATAACGGGGGCAATCGGCAATAAGTGGGTTACTGATCTCTATGAATTGGAAAAACTTACTGCCTTAAAAGATGATAGTGATTTTTGCAAAAGTTGGCAGGAGGTAAAGAAAGCAAACAAAAAACAGCTTATCGAATATATTTATAAAAATACCAATATTTGTATAAACCCGGATTCTATGTTTGACGTACAGGTTAAAAGATTTCATGAATATAAAAGGCAATTTTTGTTTGGGCTTTACATCGCTTCGCAGTACCTAAGGGTTAAGAATAATCCGAATGCTCGCTTTATCCCAAGGACTTTTATTGTTGCTGGTAAGGCTGCACCCGGATATTTCATGGCCAAGCTTGTAATTAAATTTATTAACAGCATCGCCGATGTAGTGAACAGCGATAAAGCGATTGGCGATAAATTAAAGGTAATATTTTTGGAGAATTATCGTGTTTCTTTGGCGGAACGTATTTTTTCGGCCAGCGACCTTTCTGAGCAGATTTCGACCGCAGGCACTGAAGCTTCAGGTACGGGGTGTATGAAGTTTATGATGAATGGTGCCCTGACTATCGGGACCTATGACGGAGCAAATATTGAAATAGCTGAAGCTGTGGGCAAAGACAATATTATTATTTTTGGCTTAAGGCTTGAAGAGATCGAAAAAATATTAGCATCCGGATATAATCCTCAGGATTATATTAAGCGCTCTATGGTGCTTAAGGAGATAATTGGGCTTATCCAGAATAATTTCTTTTCACCGGATCAACCCAACCTTTTTGCCCCGCTCTTAGATAGCTTATTTTGTGGCGATCGCTACTTTGTCTGCGCGGATTTTGATGATTATTGCGCAAAACAGGAAGAAGCTTCCCGGCTTTATGCAGATAAAAATGAGTGGACAAAAAAGTCAATTATTAATGTAGCTAAATCAGGTAGATTCTCAAGTGATAGAACAATAAAGGAATATGCCAAAGATATTTGGAATGTTCCATGCGTGCATCCCTAAGGAGGTGAATATGATGAGTAAATATATCAGAGGATTTAGTATATTGGTTTTAGGAATTGCCATTATTTCACTGAGCGGCTGTTCTACGTGCGGGACACCATACCGCAAAGAACTATCTAGTAATCCTAACTTCAGGGAGGCTAATGACAGCTATAAAAAAGCCATAAATTGGCTGAATAAGGCGGAATGTGCTTCAGTACCTTCAGAAGCGCAGAGATCCTATAGAACTGCAGAATCTTATGTTTCAGACGCTATTTTTAAGTTAAAAGAAGAGGGAAACAATAATAATATTGATGTTTCCGAAGACGTCTATTATTGCGAAAGGATAAAAATAGAAACAGACGTTAAGATAGGCCAGGCTGACAGCGCGAAGTAATTCCCATCTAAATCCAGAATATTATTGATATGTTAAGGTATTGCGCATATAATTAGGATAATAAATTCAGAGAGGTTTCCCTTCGGCTCATACGAGAGGGGCCCTGATTTTGCTAGGTTACAAATACATGCTATTACCATGTGGGATGGATTATCTAAAGTGAGGAGGTGTTATGGAAGTTAATTATTCATTTAAAAAACATCAGAGAGAATTAACGCAGAAAAAGAAAAAAGAAGCAAAGCTGCAAAGCAAGCTGGCTAAAAAGAACGCACAGGCGAGTACAGGCCAGGAACAGGCTCCGATCAGTTAAAAATCTTGTTCATAATTTTAGAAATATCCTTCCAAGTAATCAAGATAGGCTCTTCCCCAAGAAGTTAGATCGGTTTTATTAATTCTTCGGAACAAAAAAGGTTTATTAGAAAATGGCATTAATCAGTTTACAGGAAATTAATCTTGCCTTTAGCGGGCCGCTTATTTTTGATTGTTTAAGCTTGCAGCTGGAGCCCGGTGAACGTATCGCTTTGCTGGGCCGTAATGGTGCGGGTAAAACTACCTTAATGAAAGTGATGAACGCTCAGCAGCAGGTTGACGCCGGTAACGTTATTGTGCAGAAAGGAATTCAGGTTGCTTATTTGTCGCAAGAAGTACCTGTTGATATTACGGGAACTGTTTTTGATGTTGTCCTTTCAGGACTGGGGGCTCGTGGCCAACTATTAAGCCAACACCATCATCTAACCCACCGCCTGCAAACGGAGGCTATCCCGCAATTATTAAAACAGCTTGATGTGTTGCAAGATAAACTTAATCATACCGATAGCTGGGATGTGAATAATCAGGTCCAAGAGGTTATCACTAAGATGAAACTTGATGCGAATAGTGATTTTTCCCTTTTATCCGGAGGGCAAAAACGCAGGGCGCTTTTGGCCAGGGCGCTAGTGTTAAGGCCTGAAGTTTTGCTGCTGGATGAACCGACGAATCATTTAGATATCGACTCAATGCTCTGGCTGGAAGAGTTTTTGCTTAATTACCCGGGCAATGTTTTTTTTGTTACGCATGACAGGATGTTTATGACTCAAGTTGCTACGAGGATTCTTGAGCTTGACCGGGGTAAAATTTATAGCTGGCCATGTGATTATAAAACATTTCTCCAGCGTAAACAAGCGGCGCTGGATATTGAGGAAGCGCGGTGGGATCATTTTGATAAAAAGTTAGCAGAAGAAGAGATTTGGATTCGTAAGGGCGTAAAAGCCCGCAGGTGCCGTAATGAAGGCCGCGTTAAGGCGCTGGAGCGTTTGCGGGAAGAAAAGAAAATGCAGCGCAAGGCAATTGGACAGATCCGTGTACGGGCGCAGAAAGTTGATCCTTCAGGCCATCGGGTTGCTAAAATTTCGCAACTTGGTTTTGGGTATGGAGAAAGATGTTTAGTTAGGGATTTTAGTACTCAAATAATGCGGGGCGACAAAATCGGCGTGATTGGACCTAATGGCAGCGGCAAGACGACATTGTTGCGCCTTTTGTTAGGAGAGCTTAATCCTCAAAAAGGCAAGGTAACTCTCGGGACAAATCTTCAGATCGCTTATTACGACCAGCTGCGTGAACAATTGGATGAAGAGGCAACCGTTGCCGAGAATATTAATGGAGAGTCTGATACCATCATGATTAATGGTAAGCCCAGGCATATCATTGGTTATTTACAGGATTTTCTTTTTACTCCTGATCGGGCGCGTACTCCGGTTAAGGTTCTCTCAGGAGGTGAACGTAACCGCCTTATTCTTGCGCGGCTTTTTTCTAAGCCTTCGAATGTTTTAGTGATGGATGAGCCGACCAATGATTTAGATATCGAAACTCTTGAACTTCTGGAAGAATTAGTGCTTGAGTATCCTGGCACGCTTCTTTTAGTCAGCCAGACCGGGCTTTTCTTAATAATGTGGTCACTTCGACATTAGTCCTTGAAGGAGATGGCTTGATCAATGAGTATATCGGTGGTTATGATGATTGGTTAATCCAGAAAAAACCAGCGAGGTTAGGGCCCGTAAAGATAAAATCAGTAAAAGAAATTATTCGGCCCAAAAAACCTGTAATCGCGCGAAAGCTTAATTCTAAGGAGCAGTGCGAATTCAATAGTATTCCCTCGGTAATTGAAAAAATGGAAGTTGAACAAAAACAAGTATACGCGCTTTTGGCAGATTTTAATTTTTACCAGAAGGGTCCTGAGGAAATCGCAAAAACTGAAGCGAGGTTGGAATTTTTGTCAAATGAAATCGAAAAGGCATATGCGCGATGGGAGTATTTAGAGGAGTTAGCTCTTTAAATTCAGAATATTTTTGATACCTCAAGGTATTACGCATATAATTAGGCCTATAAATTAGGAGAGGTGTCCCCTTATGAAATACGAGAAAGATCATAAATTTCCGCTGTTGTTGTCGAAATTCACTTTTCATATCCTTTGGTAGCGCTAAAGCCATTGATTTATCGTCTCTGATATGCTACAATTTCTAATTATGTTTAAGAGGTTTCTCCAGAAATTTTTCCCCTTTCTATTCAGCACCACTACTTATCTTGCTTTTGGTGTGGAAGAATCTCCTAATAAATATCCTCTGGATAAGGCGCGATATCTTCGTATAGCTTCCTATATACACCAGGAGTATTTAAGCAAAAAGAGGCCGCTTAAGGTTCTGGATATAGGCTGTAGCGAAGGCATGATGCTTCTTTATTGTAAGAAAAACAACTCAGAGGTGGATTTTTACGGCATAGATATTCTTGAAGAGCGTAAGAATAAGGCCATGGCGCGGGGGTATAAGGCTGTTGCATTGGAGGATATAAGGCAGTGTGATTTCCGTAAATATGGGGAGGATTTTTTTGACATCGTAATCTGTAGCCATATTCTCGAGCATCTTGAGCATCCGGGGGATATTTTAGAGAAGATAAAGGATATTGTGAGAGATAAAGCGCTTTTAATTGTGGGGGTACCGATAGGCCTTTTGCCCGGGATGTTGTGGGCAGAGCATATTATACCAATTTTTAATGCGAGAAAAAGGAAAGAAGAAGTGCTTAAGAGGTTTGGCCATGTTAACTTTTTTACTTTACCTAAGTTGAGGGAACTTTTAAAACATCACGGCTTTGTGATGGAAGAGGCTAGGGGGGATTATCTTATTCGGTCAAGGAAGTTCTTTTTAGAGAATTGTAGATGGTGGTTTGAGCTTAACCAGTGGTATGGGAAGCTGTTTCCTGGAGTATTGGGCCATGTGATGGCCAAGGCCCGCCTTAATAAAAAAAGTTAAAGGGCTACATAAGAAAAGAAACTTAGCAAAGGTAATGAAAGGGATCTATGAACACAGAGTTTAAGAATTTAGAGATGGGTGATTTAAGAATAGAGCTACCGATTATTCAAGGCGGAATGGGGGTACGTGTGTCTTCTTCTTCATTAGCTTCGGCAGTATCTAATGAAGGTGCTCTTGGGGTGATTGCTGCGGTGGGTTTGGGAGAGGAATGTGGCAATGAGCAACGTGATTATAAGATGCGCTCGCGCGCGGAGCTGACAAATATCATCCGCAAGACCAAGAGCATGACCAAGAATCCATTTGGCGTAAATATTATGTGTGTACTTACTAACTATGATGAGTTAGTGGAGGCAGCCCAAGCGGAATCTGTGGATGTGATTATTTCCGGGGCCGGGTTACCGTTACGTTTGCCGGCTTTGATTAAGAATAAGAAGACTAAACTTGTTCCGATTGTTTCTTCTGCGCGGGCAGCACAGATTATCTGTAGTAGCTGGGCAAGGAGATATAAACGATTGCCCGACGCTATTATTGTTGAAGGCCCGCTTGCCGGCGGGCATTTGGGTTATAGCTTAGCTGAGCTTGCTGATGAAAAGAATTTTTATCTGGATAAAATTTTGTCCGAGGTCCTGACAGTTACACGCACTTTTGAAAATGGTAAATCGCCTATTCCTGTGATTGCCGCCGGAGGGATCTTTGACGGCAAAGATATTGCCAGGGTTATGCGTTTGGGCGCCAGCGGAGTACAGATGGGCACGCGTTTTGTTTGTACGCATGAATGCGATGTATCTTTGAAATATAAAGAGGCCTATATCGCCGCCAAAAAAGAGGATATTGTAATTATTCAAAGTCCGGTGGGGCTGCCGGGAAGGGTTATCCGTAATGAATTTGTGAAGAAGGTTACTGAAGGAGCGCATGTAGCTTTTGGTTGTGAATATAAATGTTTGTATACTTGCGATGCCAAAAAAGTAAATTATTGTATTGCTAAAGCGCTTTTGAATGCTTCCCGCGGGGAGCTGGATAAAGGTTTTGCTATGTGCGGCAGCAATGCCTATCGTATTGAAAAAATAGTCTCAGTAAAAGAGCTGATTACAGAGTTAGTCACAGAGGCAAAGCGTTGTTTAATTGAATAATCAGATGGTGCGGTAGTAGCCGCATGAATGCTAAATGAAAAAAGTTATTAAGCAGTGGGGATGGTATAAAGTTTTGGCAAAAGGAGATGGATTTAAGGTTAAGTTATTATATCTTAAACCTTTTGGAAAAACAAGTTTACAGCGACATCGGCAGCGAAGAGAGATCTGGGTATTTTTGGGCAGCCAGAAAGTAAAAATAGTAGAAAAGCGCCAATGGCATCAATTGAGTAATGCCGGCAATAAGGGGTTAAGTTTGATAGAGGTGCAAAGAGGAATATGTCAAGAGAGAGATATCCAGAGACAAAAGATATAGCGGGAAATAAATACTATGAGCAGTAATATTAAGAAAATAGCTTTTATCGGTAATTATCTGCCCCGGCGCTGCGGCATTGCGATTTTTACCTCGGATCTTTGTGAGACGTTTGCGGTCCTGAACCCGGATATTCAATTATTTGTTATTCCCGTTACAGATACTAAAGAAGGTTACGATTATCCTGAACGCGTCCGCTTTGAGATTAAGGAGCAGGATATCGTTTCTTATAAAGCTGCGGCGGATTTCCTCAATCTTAACAATGTTGATGTTGTCTGTCTCCAGCATGAATTCGGTATCTATGGCGGGGATGCCGGCAGCTACATCTTGACGCTGTTGCGGCAATTGAAGATGCCTATCGTAACCACTTTGCATACGGTATTGCAAAATCCCTCCGCGCGCCAGAAACGCGTAATGGATGATTTGATTGAATTGTCTGACCATGTGGTGGTCATGACGCAAAAGTCCATAGATATTCTTAAGGCTGCGCATAAGATAAACGAAGCAAAGATAGTATTAATCCCGCATGGAATACCTGATGTTTCTTTTATTGATCCTAATTTCTATAAAGATCAGTATGGGGTCGAAGGCAAAACCGCGCTTTTAACATTCGGGCTGCTGGCTCCGCATAAAGGCATAGAGGTTGTCCTGCGCGCCCTTCCTAAGGTTATCCAAAAATATCCGGATACGGTATATATCGTCGTCGGAGCTACCCATCCCAATTTGTTAAGGTACGAGGGTGAAAAATACAGGCTTTTCCTACAACGTCTTTGTGATGAGCTTGGCATTTCCAGGAACGTTATTTTTCATAACCGGTTTGTTTCTCTTGAAGAGCTTAAAGAGTTACTCGTGCTTGCGGATATCTATATTACCCCCTATCTTCAGGAAGCCCAGGTAGTTTCCGGAACATTGGCTTATTCTTTCGGCGTAGGAAACGCGGTTATTTCAACCCCATATTGGCATGCGGCTGAACTACTTAGCGACGGAAAAGGCGTGCTCGTGCCGTTTAATGATTCACAAGCCATGGAGCAGGCGATTCTTAGGCTTATCGGTAATGAAAACCAGCGCAATGCGATGCGTAAGAATGCTTATCTTTTAGGCCGTGAGATGATCTGGAGTAATGTGATATTAAAATACGCGTCTATTTTCGAAAAATCCATGCTGAATCGTTCTCCGGTCATGCGCAATAAAATAACAATGCATTCTCTTGAACAGGTGCTTCCTGTATTACCTGAGATTAAGCTCGACCATTTGATAAGAATGACTGATTCTATCGGGGTTTTCCAGCACGCCATGTTTAATGTTCCTAATTTTTCCGAAGGATATTGTACAGATGATAATGCACGGGCGCTTATTCTGGCGGTAATGCTTGAGAATTTAGGCGCGGTGGATCTTTTGACAATTGATGATTTGGCGAGCCGTTATCTGGGATTCGTCAGGTATTCATGGGATCCTGCTGTTGAACGGTTTAGGAACTTTCTGACCTTTCAGCGAAATTGGAAGAAAGAGATACCGAGTGAAGATTCCCACGGAAGGGCGTTATGGGCGATCGGTATTTGTATCGGCCAATCCAAAAATGAAGGGTTTGTGCAGATGTCAGTTGAGCTTTTTGAAAAGGCAATTTCTTCTTCATCGGCATTTACTTCTCCGCGCGCCTGGGCTTTTATTTTACTCGGTATACATGAATATCTGCAGCGTTTTCGAGGGGACAGGCTTATCCGCAATCGTTTGCAGACAGTCGCCACGCGGCTTTACGATCTTTACAAAGCAAATACCAGCAAGGAATGGCCATGGTTTGAATCGTCTTTGACATATTGCGGGGCTAAATTGCCTCATGCGCTTTTAGCAAGCGGGCATGATCTTGATGATGAAGCCATGGTGAAGGCGGGGATAGACGCTTTAAGTTGGCTTGTGAAAATACAGACTTCAATTCATGGTCATTTTCAGCCGGTAGGCTCGGATAATGCGTATCAACGCGGCGGGATAAAACCTGCTTTTGATCAGCAACCGGTAGAAGCCTATTCTACTATCTCAGCTTGTCTTGAGGCTTACCGCGTTACAAAGAATAGGGCTTGGTATGATGAGGCGGCAAAAGTTTTTCAATGGTTCCTCGGCGGAAATGACCTGGGTATCCCGCTATATGATCCGATAACCGGAGGATGTTGCGACGGGCTCCACATTGATAGAGTAAATCGTAATCAAGGAGCTGAATCTACGCTCTCATTTCTTTTGTCATTAACTGAATTAACAGATATGGTAAATATTATGGAAAGCCTTAAAGAGCCTTTAGGGGAATGATAAAAAATACCGATATATCCATTATCCCTGAACGTGAGCGTGTGATCATCAGGCCGTTTATTCCTGCTGATCAATCTCGCGTATCAAGAATTGTCTGGCGGGTTATGGCGTTAGATAAATCCGCTGCCGAAAAAGAGCTAAAGCAAGTCATGGGCGATTTTTCTCAGCGCCATTATAATTTTGAGGCTATTCTTGAACAGCAATTTGAGGCTGTGCGCGTATATCTGCCTTCTGATTTTCTGCCTTCTGAAACGCGTAAGCAGTTAATCGGAGCGTGTTTTATCGGCGAGCGTTCATATGAAGCGGCAGCACTTTTTAATCCTGCTATTGTAGCGCATCCGGATCAGGCCGGGATCGGCCGTGGTTGTTTGCGGGTAATTATTTCTTTGCGCGCCACAGGAGAAGGGCATATATCTACATTGACATTTCGCTCAGGAATAGTCGGCAAGGACGGATCAGTATCGCTTGATGAGGATTCTCGTTTTGCTTGTGCCGCCGAACCAAAATTAGGCGCGCTTTACGATAAGGTATGTTTCATGGGTAAACTTTATGAAATGGGGCTGGAGAATGATTGTTCAAAATACATTACCGACCCTCTGGCGGATGGGTTTACGATGGAGCAGCTGCAGGATAGAATTAACGCTTACACTGTTAATCATGATCCGATGGCCCAGACAGATAAGCTTACCTGTGAAAAGATCTTGTGGCTTGCGCGATGTAATTACGAAGTTACTTTTGATCCGCGGTTTGCGCTTTCCGAGAGGGTTATTTTTCCGCTTTCACCTAGCGAGCAGAACGGCATGGAGGATGCGCGCTTTGTTTTATTTAAGAACGATGACGGAAGTAAAAAATATTATGCTACTTATACAGCTTATGACGGAAAAGTTATCCTGCCGCAGATAATGGAGACAGAGGATTTTCTCCATTTTAAGATGATTACCTTAAACGGCAGAGCAGCACTTAACAAGGGGATGGCTTTGTTTCCGCGCAAGATAAACGGCCGCTATGCGATGATCTCCCGCAACGATAATGAGAGGATTTTTCTTATGTATTCCGATGATATCCATTTTTGGCATGAAGCCGTTGCGATTATGGAGCCTGTGTATCCCTGGGAATTTGTGCAGATCGGGAATTGCGGTTCTCCTATCGAGACTGAGCGCGGGTGGCTTCTCCTGACTCATGGTGTCGGTATGTTGCGTCAGTATGCTATTGGTGCGGCTTTGCTTGACCGTGATGATCCCTCTCGTGTAATCGGACGATTGCGTCAACCGCTTATTCATTGGAATGATGAGAGCCGCGGTGGATATGTTCCCAATGTCGTTTATTCTTGCGGCTCGATGGTGCATAACGGGACATTGATTATCCCTTACGCATTATCTGATCAAAAGACGACCATTGCCTTAATGCCTTTGCGTGAGATTCTGGACAAGTTGTCTAAAAGCTAAGGCACGCTTCCAGGTTTTTGTTAACAAGGAGTTTGATGAAGATAATTATTACCAGCTTCACGCTTCTTTTATTTTCTCTTACCGGCATGCAAGGATGCGCCTTCGTTACTCATTATCAACAATTAAATACTCTTAAAAGCATCGCAGACAGCCAGAATGAAATGCAGTCATACATAGCTGCTCAGGAAAAATCGTTTAATAAGCTAAGGGATGATGTTTTAAATAACCGCTTAACTAAAGGCTTGCCAAAAAAGAAGATCTTATCTTTATACGGCGAGCCTATTTTTTGCAAATCACCAGACGATAAAAATAATATAACGCAAATCTGTCTTTATCGGCATCCCGGCCAGTATTTTTCTTCGGATATGATCTATCTTAATTTTGGGATTGACCAGCGCCTTGATTCTTGGGAGTTGATTAAGGCAGATAATTCGGGAAATTAGCAGAAAGGAGCAATAAATGATCGCCCTATTTGGTTTATTAATAATCATTATCATGTCGATTATCGTCGTAAGAATAGGCGCGATTGCTTTAGAGCTTACCGGATTGTCCTCTGAAATAGCTTCTTTTCAGTCGCAATCAGCGTTCTCGGGAGCGGGGTTCACTACTGTTGAGTCTGAGGCTATTGTTACGCATCCGGTGCGTAGGCGCATTATCAAGGTTCTTATTCTTTTGGGAAGCGCAGGAGTTACTACCGCGATTGCTTCCCTGGTTTTAACATTTGTCGGGCCGACAGAGGCAAGCGTTATTACCAGAGGAGAGGTATTATTACTAGGGCTTTTATGCATATTTCTTTTTGCCCGGTCAAAATATATTTATAATGTAATGAAAATCATCGTCATCAAAGCCCTTGAAAAATGGACGACGTTGCGTATTTATGATTATGAGCAGCTGTTTGGCTTAGGGGAAGGTTATGCCATCGCCAAGATTACGGTTAAGAAAGATAATCCTTATAGCGAGATGTCCCTAAAGGATCTGAAGCCGCAATTGGAAGGAGTGCTGATTCTGGCTATTTATCGCAAGGCCGGTAGAAAAACACATTTTATCGGGGCTCCGCATGGCGATGTGGTGCTTAAGGTAAATGATGAATTAATATGTTATGCCAAAGAAGATATTATTAGCAAGATCTTTTCTGTGCCCAAGCAGTAAATATAAAATGCAAAAGACCAAAATAATCTGTACTTTAGGCCCGGCTTCAACTAAAGAAAATACTTTGATTAAAATGATGCGCGCCGGAATGGATGTGGCAAGGTTAAATTTTTCTCACGCCACCGCAAGGGTTCATTTGTCCCGAATAAGGCTGATCAGAAAATTAAATAAGAAATATCATTTAAATATCAGAATATTAGGGGATTTAGAGGGGTATCGCATAAGGGTGGGCAGATTAAAGGGGGGCCGGGCCATTAAGGTGAACAAAGGGCGGGTGGTTTGGTTAACTCAAGAGGATATCTTAGGAGAAGGCAGTCTGATACCGTTTGATTATAGAGATTCTTTGGCGGTGATTAAAAAAGGCCAGCATATTTATATTGATGATGGTAATATCGCCCTTTTGGTTATTGGGCAGAAGAAAAATAGGGTGAAGGCCAAAGTAGTTGTCCCCGGTTTAATTAAAGAGCACAAGGGAATCAACATGCCCGGTATCAAGCTGAACTTTAAGGGATTGACCGCAAAAGACAAACAGGATATCCGTTTTTGCATAGAAAATAAAATTGATTATATAGCTCAGTCTTTTGTAAGAAGCCAGGATGATAT
Source organism: Candidatus Omnitrophica bacterium CG11_big_fil_rev_8_21_14_0_20_41_12 (assembly GCA_002796135.1). Taxonomy (GTDB): domain Bacteria; phylum Omnitrophota; class Gorgyraeia; order Gygaellales; family Profunditerraquicolaceae; genus UBA6249. Next base: position 4,523 of record PCWB01000036.1, on the reverse strand, counting down.
TCTGACGATTAGAAAATATCTTGAGGATTATCCGCGTAAATATCAGATTATCGCAAAGATCGAGAATCGAGAAGGCATCAACAATATTGATCAGATAATCAAGGCTTCTGATGGGATTATGGTTGCCAGGGGGGATATGGGCGTCTCTATTCCTATATATGAAGTACCGATAGTTCAGAAGGCGATAATTCGAAAATGTAACCGGGCAAAAAAATTTGTTATTGTTGCTACTCAGATGCTGGAGAGCATGACTGAAAACCGTATTCCTGAGAGGGCCGAGGTTTCAGATGTGGCTAATGCCATATTGGACGGTGCGGATTATACAATGCTTTCTGCAGAGACCGCAGTTGGTTTGTATCCTGTAGAGTGCGTTGATATAATGCGGAAAATCATTAAATTTACGCAGAACCATGAATACTCTTGATATAATAAGTTAATACGTATATAATTATTTTTGTCAGTAAGGTAAAGTTTTTTTCGGTTTATAGGAATAGATCAAAGTTTTAAAGGAGGAGGGGGGATGTTGCTATGTTTTTGAATTTATCTCAAAAGATAGAAACATCCCCTGTCTTATTTAAGGAGAACTATGATTGCTAGAATACTTGAATTTGTTGTAGAGCTTTCTCAATCTCTTAGATTTGTTGATTTTATTGATATAGGTATAATATCTATTTTTGTTTATTTAATTCTTGTCTGGATAGAGAAGGCCCGGGTCAGGTTTATTCTGGCAGGGATGACTATTTTGGGTGTAATCTACGTTTTAGCGAAGATTTTTGGACTCTATCTGACTACAATGGTATTCCAGGCGTTCTTTGCCATTTTCTTGATTATGATTGTTGTTATTTTCCAGGATGAGTTTCGCCATTTTTTTGAGCGTGTCGCTATGTGGGGAATTAAACGCCGGCAGCCGCAGGTGGCTTCGCAGGAACATGGTATTGCCATGTTAACCAGCGGGCTGGCTAATCTTTCCCGTAAAAAAATCGGCGCTTTGGTTGTCGTACAGGGGCTGGACCCATTGGACCGCTATCTTGAGGCAGGTATACATTCCGATGCTTTATTGAGTCAAGTACTGATCGAAACTATCTTTGAGCCTAATAGCCCTAGCCATGATGGCGCTGTGATTATTAAAGGCGAGCGGCTTGATATATTTGGTTGTCATCTGCCTCTGTCTACAAATATCGATGAGATCGGCCATTTAGGCACGCGCCATGCTGCGGCATTAGGACTGACAGAGCGCACCGATGCACTCTGTATTGTGGTTTCAGAGGAGCGGGGCACGTTTTCCGTGGCAGAGGATGGAAAAATAAAGCAATTAAAAGATATCGGAGAAGTGAGTGATGTTTTAGCGAAATTTTACCGGAAAAGATTTCCCGTAAAACAAAAGGTGTTTTCAGCGGATTTTTTAAAAGGGCATACTTTAGAAAAAATTATTGCTGTTGTTCTGGTTTTTGGTTTATGGTTTGTATTCGGCCATCGTACTGAAACCATCCGGCGCGATTTTGTTGTTCCTATCGAATACCGTAATCTTGCCCAAGATAGGATTATTAGTGAGGCCAAGCCCAAAGAGGTAACGGTTACTTTGAGCGGTTCAGAGCGTTCTTTTAATCTTCTTGATGCCAAAGAGCTCAAATTATCAATGGATATGCTCAAGGTTAAAGAAGGTGAAGATAAATATTATCTTGAGAAAAATATGGTGCGCAAGCCCGCCGGGCTCTCGCTAGTAAATATCGAACCAAAAGAGATCTCGCTTAAATTATTCAAGATGATCTCTATCAGTATTCCGGTACAAATCAAGGCCGAGGGGCGCCCTCTTTCCGGGGCCATGATTAAAGAGATAAAGATTGAACCTCAAAACGTAGCGGTGCGTATACCCGATACAGTTGACCGGAATAAAATTTTGATTACAACAGAGCCCATCGATTTAAAATCAATCACTGAAACAACAACTTTAACCCCGAAGCTAATTATTCCTGCTGAGATCCGTTTTCCGGATGACAAGCTTCCGGAAGTAAAAGTAACCATCAAGGTTTAGGGTTACTTTTACTTGTGGGCTGGTCAAAAAATTTATTGATGAACAAGGAGGCGCGCTATGGGCGTGAAAAAAATGGAGAAAAATACCGCTGTAATGGGTAAATCAATTAAAGGTAGCAAGACAGAACAGAATTTATTAAAGGCATTTGCCGGAGAATCTCAGGCGCGTAACCGGTATACTTATTTTGCAAGTATCGCAAAAAAAGAAGGCCTTGAACAGATCGCCAATATATTTATCGAAACCGCGGAGAATGAAAAGGAGCACGCCAAAGTGTTTTTTAAGTATCTTGAAGGAGGGGAAACCGAAATTACCGCCGTTTATCCTTCCGGGATAATAAAAGATACTAAATCTAATCTTGAGGCGGCGGCGGCCGGAGAGAATATGGAATGGACAGCCTTATATGCGGATTTTGCCAGAACTGCGAAAGATGAAGGCTTTACCGGGGTTTGCCGGTCCTTCGAACAGATCGCTAAGGTCGAAAGATTTCATGAATCAAGGTACCGGAAGCTGATCAATAATATTGCTAATCAAGAAGTTTTTGGGAAAAAGGCCAGCGTTAAATGGCACTGTATAAATTGCGGCTACGTTGTAGAAGGCGCTGAAGCGCCTCAAGAATGCCCGGCCTGTAAACATCCGCGGGCATATTATGAGGTTCTGGCTGAGAACTTTTAATCAGGCATCTTGTCCTAAAAAATACTTGAACTAAGGCGGGTTTTAGTTTATAATAAGTAAAATTTAGAGATAGGCGTAATCGTAAATTCTTATTAAGGATTAATCATTGCTCTATGCGTAACTCCTTCAAAATAACCGCAAGTTTAATCTTCGCATTATTTTTTTCTTTTCCGTTTATTTTTGCACATGCTGCAGGTACAGATACTGCGCCTTCCGGAGCCGAAGCCGGCCCGCAAGCCGAGCGTTTTAGGATGGAGGCTGAGGGTGAGCGGGATAGATTAGAAAAAAAAGCCAAGCCACCAAAAATAGAAGTTCAAGAGGAAAAAGCGACTGCGCCGCAGGGGCCTGCATTTGTTTTAAAAGGCGTAAAACTCGTTGGTAATACTATAGTTACGACTAAAGAGCTCGAGGCTATTTATGAGCCGTACCTTGGTAATAAAATAACCTTTAGTGGCCTTGATGCGATTGTAAAAAAGATAAATAAAGTTTACGAGCAAAAAGGATACCTCACTACTCAGGCTTTTATACCCGAGCAGGATATTAAGGACGGTATTGTCCGGATCAAAATTGCAGAAGGCACGATGGGAAGCTTGAGTGTCGAGGGCAATAAATGGTTTCCCGCCGATTTTTTCGAGAAATATTTCCACATCAAAAAAAAAGACCCCCTGAATGTCAATAAACTTCAGAGAGATATTCTGCGCCTTAATGAAAACCCGGATACTTTAGTTAAAACCGTTATCTCTGCGGGAAAAGATCCGGGATCTTCAGATATTACGCTTAATGTAAAAGATAATTTTCCCTGGCATGTGGGGTTTGTCGAAGATAATTTAGGAACCCGGCTAACCGGGAAATTCCGCTCATCTTTTACCCTGCGCGGAACTAATGTTACCGGAAACAATGATCAATTATTTTCCAGCACAATTTCTTCAACCAGTTCTTTTGGCCAATTCATCGGCTACAGTATTCCGTTAGATACATTTGGCACCAAAGCCGGCATTGATGTAACTTATTTTAGTATGAAGCTGGGCAAGGAATATAAGGCCAATGATATTACCGGAGTAACCCAAATCTACACACCGTATTTAGCCAAAGAATTATATTTATCTGATGATTTTGAAAGCTCGGCAAAAATCGGCATGGATATTAAATCAATTAAAAAAAGGACAGCCGGAACAATTACCTCAAGCGACCAGCTGCGCATACCGTTTTTTGAATTTGATTTTATTTCCAATGATAATTATGGGCAGTCTCATTTTTCGCCAAGATTTAATTTTTCTACTCAGAATTTTTTAGGCGCATCTTCCCGTAATCATCCCACATCAAGCCGGGCTGGAACCGGAGGATTTTTCTTTAAATATGAACAGCCTTTTAGCCGCACCCAGCGGATGCCTTTTAGCAGTTATTGCACCTTGCGTTCCGGTTTTCAGTTTGCTACGCACACACTTCCTTCATCAGAGCAGTTTCAGTTAGGCGGGATGAATTCGATCCGCGGTTATCCTGAAGGTGATTATCTTGCTGATACCGGAGGAAATTTAAGTTTTGATTGGGTGTTTCCCATGTATCCGATACCTGCTTCATGGAAGCTGGGAAATTCGCCGGCTCCTTTACAACGCCAGATTCAACCGGTGTTTTTTGTGGATATTGGCGGTGGAAGGAATAGGAAGGTTTTGACCGGAGAGCTAAAGGATAAATTCCTTATGGGAATCGGCGGCGGTTTGAGAATGAATTTTAATAATAATTTTAATCTCAGGCTGGAGTGGGCAAAGCGCTTGGGAGATGACTCTCAAAGTGGTTCCGGGCCGTCTACTTTTTACTTTAC
>PCWB01000040.1 GCA_002796135.1 Candidatus Omnitrophica bacterium CG11_big_fil_rev_8_21_14_0_20_41_12 | reverse complement strand
TCTCCCGCCAAAACTTCTAAAATACCGCTACGAGGCGGGAGGCAAAGCTTCTTGCGCGCGGTGCTTTAAAACCAAACTGCGTGGGGCGGCGTGGTGCGGGCACGCCCGCCCCATATATGTCAGGCGAATTTTTGTTGAATTGGATAACGGAAATTTATTTCCGTTAAATTCCGTTAAAATTTCCGTTAAATTAACTCGTAGTAAGCATCTCTTTTCCCTCTGCCCATACGAATTAAAATATGTTTCTTTACCAATTCAGTAAAATCGTTTCTTGCTGTACGGTCTGTTACTGTAAATAACTCGCTGTATTTGATACTGGTAATAGTCTTTTCTTTTCTTAGATATTCTATTATCTCTCGCTGTCTTTGGTTTAAACCTAATTTTTGCAAATTCTTAAGATTAATCTTTGATTTCCTAAAGGTAACTATAAAGCTGCTTTTGGTATCTTCTAACCCGGGTTCCGGCAAGCCTTCTTTTTTACACTGTTGCATCATTTTGTTTACACCAGTTCCCCATTGCTCAATATATTTTATCATAAAAAATATCTTTGCTACAAGAGGATTTTGAGGTATAGATTCGTGTCTGCCTCTTAGTTTCTTAACAGTTAAACCTTCTGGGAGCCCTCCTGGATTCCATATTTCAATACGGTCATCAAAAATTCTTATTTGGACGTTTGCCGTAGATTGATAATCTCTATGGGTTATGGCGTTTGTAATGGCTTCCCTTATGGCTTCGGGCGGATATTCCCATTTTTCTTCTCTTGGAATTTTCCCTGGCACGGTCCAAGCTGATTTCTTAATGTTGTTTAAGACAAATTTTTCAGCTTGATCAATCTGTTCATCAATGTTTCCTTTTAAAACTTTCATATCAATAAATGAATCTGTTACATCAACACCCTTAAATCTAGCACATCTTACTTCTGATTGAAGAAAAAACTTTTGTGGATTTTTTGCGAAGAATAGAACTGCCGTGTTGGTTAGTTTAGAATCAACTAATAAATCTAACTTTTTTAATGCCTCTTTTATGGAAATGCTTATCTCGATATCCAGATTTCTCTCTGTTTTTGCTCTTTTCAGGAATCCGCGCACCTTATTACTGCTGATATCTTGAAGTCTTGCCTGAAGACATGCTTGATTATCAAACTTATATGCATTTTTTATGGTCTCGATTCCGATGTTTATGTCTTTTTCTTGTAAGAAGATTTTTAAGCTTTCATATACTTCATTTTTTAGTTGACGGTAATTATCGAACCTCTTATAAACAAATCTCTTTTCTTCATCTTTTATTTCGTTTATTAAGTTCCTGATTCTTTTATCGCGTTTCTCATCTTGCTTTCCTTTAATAAAGAAAAGGGTTATCTTTTTATATTTTGTAGCTAAGCGATATTCTCTTTCTGTGGCAGAAAATCCGTCCTTGCCCATTGTTCCGTATTCAAAACCTAATATTCCAATGTAAATATCGCTTCCTTTTAAAGCATCTAAATAGGCCTTTTTAGATGAAACGGCCCGGGCAGGAGTTCTTTCAAAAAGTACTGTTTCAAAATATCGAGATAAGACTGGACTATCGGTAATTAATTCATCGATTGCCAAGCGCTCTGTTTCTAGTTCCTTCTGTACTGAGCTAATAAAGATTTTAAATTTAAGCATAGCTATCCTACTTCAAGTAAGAAATATCTGTATTCAAGTTAAAATCGATCTCTAGTTAATTTGTTAAATTAAAGTCCGTTGGTTGTAAGCTTTGGTTAATACCGTTACTGTCAATCCTGCATCCTTTGATTATATACCTTTCTGGATTATAAACAGAGGGTAACGGAACGAATATAATGACGAGATAAATTTCTTCTTTAAGCTTTAAATCGCCTTTCTTAATAGTTGCGGCCATTTCTTCAACGATTCCATTGATTCTTCTTTCTTCGATACAAATAACCATGACTTTAAGATTTGCCTTAATATCGATTAACTTACAAAAATCCCACATTATCTCATCTTCTTCTGTAGACCATTCTGACTCAAGAATAAACTCTAACCCTTTATAATCTTTATAGTCATGGCCTTCTTTGCCTTCTTTGCCTTCTTTACTCCAACATAAATCCACTAAATAAGACCGTTCTACCTTCTCAATATCCTTTGGGTTAGCATAAATTTTATATTGCTCATTTTCATTTTCTCCTAAGCAAGAAAAATACTTAAGTATCTCTTTAGTCCACTCTGTAGTACTGGAAAGGCGAGTTAAGTTGACAGATTTTCTAAAATCGCGACAAAATTTTTCGTACAGCTCTTCAATGTGCATTCTAAAAAATTTAACCCTTTGTATTTTTAACTATACCAGATATGACTGTACCGACGTATTCCCAATTTGCATTACCCACAAAAATCTCGTCTCTCTTGTTTGACCTGCTAATTTTTATACAATTTGAATAAGCTTCTACCGAAAGGATGTCTTCTAGCTCGCTATCTATGTTTTTAGCCGAACCGTCATAGATATATCGTTTACTAGTAACATAGAAAATTCCTTTATCAACCATTCTCTTTTCCATATGAGATTCGCCTTTGGCCTTAAAACCTCCGATCCTATAAGAAACTCCCTTTGCGATTCTAAAACTAAAACCGCTGATGCCGCCTATAGTATCTCTTACGGCAACATCTTCATATAATCCAACTCCGTCTATTTTAATATAGCATTTCTCATTTTTATCCAACAAAATAGGAAAGCTGGTTATCTCCCTAAGTGCTGAAATATCCCCCTTTTTTAAGTGTATTAAGTTAATATGTCTACTTATCGTGGGCATCATTTTGTTGATAATGAGCTCAAAAAGCTCGTCTTTCCTTTTTATCAAATCTTCTGAATGCTTAACTAACAATGAAATTTCTTTCCTACCTTTTGAAAATAATCCTGCTTTATTTAATGAATATTTTTCTAACGCCAATTCAAGAGCGAGTAGTTTATCAAAATCTTCATCCTCATTTGCCAATAGTTCATCAACGTCAACTTTGCTATAATTCAATTCTTTTCGATATTGTTCATCCGTTTTAAGATTCAATTCTTGAAGAGCTTGTGGGATTAAAGCTTTAATCTCGCGGATAGTCTCTAAAAATTGATTGGCTCTCTCAATGCCTTCAGATAATGCTAAAAGTTCTTCTTTAATATCCGGGTAATCATCCGGATTTATTGTTTTTAAATCCTCCGCAATTAACTTTATGGCTTTAGTTCTATTCTCCATAATAATTCCCTCCGTAACTAATAAGAATTTTTTATCAATTCATCAACCGTTACACTTAAGGCTTCTGCTATCTTAGCAACCGCCTGAACTGAGGGACGCTTAATTACTCCTGTTTCAATCTTAGTTAAAGTAGTATAAGGAATGTCTGCTACTCTAGCTAATTTGTCTTGAGTTAATTTTCGCTTTTTCCTTACTTTTCTAATATTTTCTCCCAACATAAAATCTCCTTGACAGTATCTCCATATATTGCTATCATTATTAAGAGACCACTACTACTTAAACAATATTATACTATAAAAAGTATCCAATTCAACAAAAATTCGCCTGACATATATGGGGCGGGCGTGCCCGCACCACGCCCGCCCCACGCAGTTTGGTTTTAAAGCACCGCGCGCAAGAAGCTTTGCCTCCCGCCTCGTAGCGGTATTTTAGAAGTTTTGGCGGGAGAGCGGACGAACCCGCTCTTTAAAAACTTGTTTTCTTTCTGTAATAACTTTAATGTGAGGACGCTGTGTTTTGCGGCTGCCTCCACACAGCCGCAAAACACAAGCAAAGCTGAACACGCATTGTATTAGCAAGAAGGCCGCCGCCGAGGCGGCCGCCCAGCGAGGCTTCTGCCCACAGAAGCCGAGCGGTGAATCGGGAGATACGGAAGCGCGCTCCGCGCGCGGTGCATTATTAGATATTTCCTTAGAGACCGGCTTTCTCGGATATTAAAAACAAAACGGGAAATACGGGAGCCGCCCAAGCGGCGGTGCCTACTGATAGAATAAATTATTAATTAGGTGTGCTGAAAAATAGTTCGTACGCAATGGTACACACACCGATATATTTTTCAATAAGGAGAAAAATAAATGGATATGGCATTCGGATTAACTTTTCCGGGAGCGCTGCAGGATGAAAGTATAATCTGCGATCTCTGTAAAAAGTTCGATATCAACTTAAAAATTATTGAAGCCTCTTTTTCGATGGAGGCCGGCTGGGCGATACTACAAATTGACGGCCAGGAAGAAGAGATCAAACGCGCCTTTGCTTTCTTAGAAGAAAAAGGCGTAAAAGTTCAAAAAATACAGATCAATAAAAAATAATATCCCCTATGGCTTATACCGTCTTTGCTTTAAAATGGCGCCCGCAGGATTTTGAAAGTATCATCGGCCAGGATCATATTGTCGGCACCTTAAAAAATGCAATTCAGAAAAATCGTTTGGCGCATGCTTATCTTTTTGCCGGGCCGCGCGGAGTAGGCAAGACCTCAACCGCCAGAATCCTGGCTAAAGCGCTTAATTGTCAAGAAGGCCCGACTTTAAAGCCCTGTCAGAAATGTTCTGCATGCTTAGAGATTAACCAGGGTAGGTCACTTGATGTTATTGAAATCGACGGCGCTTCTAATCGCGGAATCGATGAAATCAGGGCTTTGCGTGAAAATGTAAAATTCTCTCCAGCTAACGGTAAATATAAAGTTTATATCATTGATGAGGTGCATCAGATAACCCCCGACGGTTTTAATGCTTTGCTTAAAACCCTTGAAGAGCCTCCGGAGTTTGTAAAGTTTATCTTTGCTACGACTCATCCGCAGAAAGTCATCCCGACAATTATCTCCCGCTGCCAGCGCATGGATTTTCGCAGGATTACGGTAATTGAGATTATCTCTGTGCTTGAGAAGATCGCCCGTCAAGAAAATATTCAAATAGATAAAGAAGTGCTTTTTGCGATTGCCAAAAGCAGCGATGGATCACTGCGGGATGCTGAGTCTATTCTTGACCAGTTGGTGTCTTTTTCTCAAGGGAAGGTATCTTTAAAGGATACTATTGCTGTATTAGGAATGGTGGAGCAGGATGTTCTGTTTTCTATAACTGATATGATAATTCAGAAGGATCCTGCAAGAGCCTTAAGGCTTTTTAATGATATCATCGACGATGGAAAAGATCCCGGAGTATTTTTAGTTAACCTGATTGAACATTTCCGTAATTTAATGGTTGCCAAAGTCTCTAAGGCAGATGCTAAGCTGGTTGACCTGCCGCAGGAGGTTTGCGACCGCTTGTTTAAGCAGAGCCAGTTATTAAATTTGGAGGAGATTTTCACTGCTTTTAATATTTTAGTTGCTACTCAGGAGATAACCAAGCGTCTGGATTCTCAGCGGATACCTTTAGAGATAAGCTTAGTAAGGTTAGCGTATAGCCGGCCACAAGGCCGTGGTTTGGCTTCCGATAGCCAAAGTCAAAAGAATAAAATGGATTCGCCCGTTGTCCGGGTTGAGCCAAAGCCGGCCACTGTAGCTGTTGAAAAAAAAGACAAACCGGTTAACGAAGAAATAGTCAAGGATTCCCCTCTGCAAGCTTCAACAATTTCTCTGGAGAGCGTAAAAAATGTCTGGGGCAATATCGTGGATAATTTAGCCAAGGTTAAAATGTCGGTATCTACTTATTTAAGCGAAGGGGAGCCGACTAAAATACAGGGTAATCTGGTGACCGTAGCGTTTCCTAAAACCTGTTCTTTGCATAAAGAATCTTTAGATAAGAAAGAAAATAAAGCAATGATCGAGAAAACTGCCTCGGAATTATGCAATACTGATTTAAGGTTGAATTTTATTTTAGTTGCGGAGCTTAAGCGCGATACCGACGCACGCAGCAATCCTTTTATTAGATCGGCCATTGAGATGTTCGGAGGAAGGGTAATTAGAGAGGGCTAATGGCTAACTATACGGCTTCTATAGAGAAATTAATTGAATGTTTGATCAGGTTGCCTGGTGTTGGCAGGCGCAGCGCTGAACGTATTGTGGCCCATGTCTTAGGTGCGACCAAAGATGAAATTAAACTTTTATCGGAATCTTTGAATAAGGTAAAAGAGAGTGTGCGATCTTGCCAGGTTTGTAATAATTTAAGCGAAGAAGATTTCTGTAAAATTTGCCAGGATCTGAGCCGCCAGCAAGATATCGTCTGTGTGGTTGAGAAACCCAGTGACGTTACGGCAATTGAAAAGGCGGGTAATTTTCACGGGCTTTACCATGTTCTTTTAGGTTCGATATCTCCTCTTGAGGGTAGAGGTCCCGGGGATTTAAAGATTGACGGATTAATCCAAAGAATAAAACAGGGGGGTATTAAAGAAATAATTATTGCTACCGACGCTGATACTGAAGGAGAAACTACCGCTTTGTATCTTACTAAAATACTTAAGCCCCAAGGTGTACATTTAAGCCGCATCGGTTTGGGGATTCCTATGGGATCAAATCTGGAATACGCTGATGCTACCACCCTTTCGAAATCTTTAGAATCTCGCCGCACAATTTAACCACGATGATTAATATTACTAATCTTTCTAAAAATTACGGTGCTAAGGTTCTTTTTGAGAGTATCTCTCTTAATATAAATCAGGGAGAAAAAATCGGCCTGATCGGGCCAAACGGTACGGGCAAGAGCACATTATTTTCTTTGATTTTACAGGAGATTGAAGCTTCTAAGGGCCAGGTGCGGGTAAATAAAGGTGTGCATATCGGCTATCTTCCTCAGGAGGCAAGTTTTAAATCCGAGCATACTGTTCTTTCGGAGTTAACTGAAGGCGATGAAAGGATCATGCGGTTTAAGCGGGAAAAAGAGGAGCTGGAATCTAAAAATCAGGCCGGCTCTCAGCGTTACGGTGAAGCTTTGCATGAGTTGGAAACTTTAGGTTTTTTTGAGTTGGAACACAAAGCTAAAAAAATCCTCTCTGGTTTAGGTTTTAAAGAAAAAGATTTTGATCGTCCGATTGCGCAGATGAGCGGAGGCTGGCAAATGCGCGCTTTGTTGGCTAAATTACTTACTTATCATTATGATCTTCTGCTTTTGGATGAGCCGACTAACTATTTAGATTTAAATGCGGCGCTATGGCTTAAGGATTATTTGGCCTCTTTCAGGGGTACATTTATCATGATTTCCCATGATCGGGCATTTCTGACTGACGTTACTAACTATACGTTGATTCTAGAGCATGGAGCGATTTTTAAAGTACAGGGTAATTATGAACATTATGAAGAAATAAAGGCACAGAGGCTAACGCATCTATCTAAGCAGTCCAAAGAGCAGGATAAAAAAATTCAGCAATTAGAAAAATTCGTATCAAGGTTTCATGCTCAACCGAATAAGGCAGCTAGCGTGCGCGCTAAACGCCGTGTTTTGGAAAAAATGGAGGAAGAAAAGATCGTCTTGCCTCCTGATCCTCGTCAGAGTATTCACGATTTTGTTTTCCCGCAAACCCGGCGCTCCGGACACAAAATAATCAGTTTGGAGAAGATTACAAAATCTTACGGAGAAATTAAGGTTTATGAAGGGGTAGATTTTGAAATAGTTCAGGGGGAAAAAGCGGTTTTGGCCGGAGAGAACGGGGCAGGTAAATCTACGTTGCTTAAAATTTTAGCCGGGATTGTAGATATTGACAGCGGAAACAGAACTGTCGGCCATAATGTGGATATCGGTTATTTCTCACAGACGCGTACTGATGTTTTGAATGTTGAAAATACTGTTTTACAGGAGGCTTATAGCGCTGCACCCGGATATATGGCAGAGGAATCAGTCAGGACGATACTGGGCGCGTTTTTATTTAGCGGCGATGATGCTGAAAAAAAGATTAAAGTATTATCCGGAGGAGAAAAGAGCCGGTTGATTCTGGCCAAGCTTTTGATTGATCCGCCGAATTTTCTGCTTTTAGATGAGCCGACCACCCATCTTGATGTTGATGCAGTCGAGGCCTTAGTGCGGGCGCTAAAAAATTATGAAGGCACAATTGTTTTTATCAGCCATGATATCTATTTTGTAAGTTCAGTGGCAAATAATGTCTTTGAGGTCAAAGACGGCAGAATCAGAAAATTCCCCGGGACTTTTGATTATTATCTTGAGAAACGCGATACCCTGGTTGATGCTGGAGAGGTTAAGAAAACAAAGTCTATCTTGCATAAGCCAATTGATCAGGTAAAAGAGAAGGCCAAAGAAGAAGAACGCCAGCGTAAGCTTGATGAGAAAAAACGCAAAACTAATAATTCCGTTATTCGCGATAAAATCAATAAGCTCTTAAAGAAAAAGGAAGGTTTGGAGCTGGAAAGTTATGCCAAAGCGCGCGCTTTATCTAATCCGCATTTTTACCGCGATGAGGAAACAGCTAAAGAGTATGGCCGCCGGATGAAAGAGATCGAGAAACTGATTTTCGAGATTGCTACCGAGATAAAAGCTCTTGAAAACCAGATTATTTAATGTTAAAATGCAGCAAAATTAGTTTTTATTCAAAATAAATCT
>PCWB01000030.1:5225-6332 GCA_002796135.1 Candidatus Omnitrophica bacterium CG11_big_fil_rev_8_21_14_0_20_41_12 | reverse complement strand
AACTATTGCAATTCCTCCCAGAATCAATCCGAATGATTCCCAGAATAACCTTTTATTCAAGTCCTTCTGGCTGTAGTTAGAAATAATAAAGATCTTTTCCTCTTCCCCTTCAGCCACCATTAATTCCGGGCCTGAAATCGCCGCGCTCGATTTTAATTCCTCTTCTATCACTTCCTGCTCAACCCGAGCAACTACCACATCCCACTCCATATGGTCTATTGCTCCGTCTTTATTCGTATCTACTTCTGCCATTTTCGCAGGACTAGTCTTTAATTCTTCTAACCTCCTTATCAGTAAATCTTGATGTTGTTTCTGATAATTAGAGGACTCTTTAGCGGACCCTAAAACATATACCTGTTGGCCTTCGCTTATGCGCCATTCGCGGAAACGCAACTGGCTAGAGAATCCAAATAAGGTTTTATGCGGTACGCCTTGCCTCTGTAAAAAATAGATTAAGTTTTCCGGCAAAGGATTACCCCAGCCATTCTTAAATTCAAAATCAACAGGTTGGAATAATTCCGCGCCCTTAGGTAAAATCATCACGCTGCCGGTAGTATCATCAAGAAAAAACGGCGAAGAAGAACTATCGCCTTCGGCAATATCAACCCACTCACTGCTCTTGCCCCTTTTTTCCCAACGCTCTATCGTGTAGCGAAAAAAAACGCAATCAGTTCCAGTAAAAGGGGCTTTTAGAAGTGTTTTATTTTTTGCTACTCCTGCGAGCTCTACCAACCCCAACGCCAAGCCGCGCACCGTAGAAGTTGGGATATTTTCAATTAATCTTCTTCTGCGTAACCGGCTGAATCCAAAGAGAAAAAAGAACATTCCAAAACCAACCCCGAAAAGCAGAACCGGAGGAAACGTATTAGAAAAAAGTGCGGAAATGCCACTAGGAACGAACAATATCGCAGCAACCCATGGAGCCCAAAAACGCAAACGTTTTAGATCCATACGCAATTCTATCCCGATTACTTCCTCATAAATTGTTTCCCCGGCAATTCTCTGATTAACTTTCCAATTATCCCTTTACTTTAGCGGGATGATTGTTCGTATCCAGAAATAACACAATCTCCGGAATCCATCGCTTCTTGTCCGGGATCCTTTATA
>PCWB01000030.1:0-5198 GCA_002796135.1 Candidatus Omnitrophica bacterium CG11_big_fil_rev_8_21_14_0_20_41_12 | reverse complement strand
CCTCTGGTTTTCTGAATATTTACATTCCATCTTTCCGCCATCAGGCATCTGCTCAGTATACAAACACTTACCATTCACTTCGCCAACAATTTGCTTCTCCATCATCTCCCCTGTAAAAGGATGCTTAAATTCGCATTTATATGGCTCACACTTCTCTAATTTATCATTAAAATCAGGACAATTAACCATATAGCTTTTTGTAGCTTCCTCAAATTCTTTTCCAAGAGCAGCCATGCCTTCATTTAATGATTTTTCCTGGTCCGGAGAAAGACGCTCATCAACACTTGTATACGAACCTGATACTGAACCATCATTATTTCTAACGGTTTTCCCTATCCCCATAATTTCTTTTCTATCATAAATCACAGACACCCCATTCACTTCGACTTTAATATACCCTTCTGTCTGTTCGATAATTTTTCCTTTGACAATTTTACCTGAATTTAGATGAACTTCCCCATCAAAATTATCAGGCGTCTTGAGATCATCCGAAGAAGAAATTTGCTCTGTTCCATCAATACTTACAATTTCATCCTTATAATAAATAACAGGCACTCCCTGAAAGTCTAATTTAATATACTTATCAGTTTTCTCGATTATCTTTCCTTCTACAGTGTTACCAAATTTGAGATGAATAGTTTCGGCATACACGAAAGAAGCGCCTAACAATATTCCTATTAAAATAAACAATATTATTCTGAGCTTCTGGATTTCCATTATTGTCCTCCTGCTTTATTCTGACTATATAAATTTCAATTTCTCATAAATTGTTTGCCCGGTAATTCCCGGATTAATTTTTTAAACCTTAATTTTAAGATCAAACTTAAAATCTTGCTGCTGGAGAAAGCTGTTTTCTCAACTAAATCATCAATAGCCACGGGTTCTCGGCTTATACAATCATAAACTCTGCTCTCATCATCTGTACCTGCAATCTTCTGTCCTGCAGGCAACTTATCCGGTTCTGTTTTATAAGAGACAACCAGATTAAGCTCCTCTAGAATATCATCGCAGCAAGTAACTAATTTTGCTCCCTGTTTAAGCAGAGTATTTGTCCCGCTGGAGCCACAGGAATCAATCCTGCCCGGTAAAGCGAAAACCTCACGTCCCTGCTCTAAAGCAAAATCCGCGGTAATTAATGCTCCGCTGTTTCTGGCTGCCTCAGTAATTAAAATTCCCCGGCTTAAGCCGCTGATTATACGGTTACGGCGGGGAAAATTCATCGGTAGCGGTTCAGCTTCCATAGGAAACTCCGAAACCACTGCTCCGGATAAGCTGATCTCTTTAGCTAAATCCGCATTCTCTTCAGGATAAATATTGTTAAAACCGCTGCCCATCACTGCAATGGTGCGGCCTTTTACTTTGAGTGCGCCGCGATGCGCGTAAGTATCCACTCCGCGGGCCATTCCCGAAACAATCGTTATGCCGTAAGCGGATAACTGGCTGGCAAAAGTCGTTGCGCTGTTTAAGCCATAAAGCGAGGCCCGGCGTGAACCGACAATCCCAAAAGCCAGATTATCCTGCTCGGTGATATCGCCTAAAACATAGAGCACAATCGGCTTGCCCGGAATATCTTTAAGGGCTCGCGGATAGTCCTGACAAAAAAGCGTAATAATTTTTATTCCTGATTTTTTAGCTAAAAGTAAATCTTTAGCCAAAAGACGAGTATCAAAAGAAACGATATTCTCACCCAACCGCTCTCCTGCTGCGGCAACTAAATCCTTACGTCCGGCTTTAAATATATCCTGAGGCTGCTGAAAATACTTAAGTAGATTTTCCAAGCACACGCTTCCGATTTGCGGAATAAGATTCAAACTTACTAAAGCCTCGAGATTATTCATTTTTTAGCGGTGAGTATTTTGGAGATCTTGGAAACTACCTGCTTAATTGATAATTTAGAGGTATCGATCATTTTATCAGCTTGCATATAATAAGGGGCGCGCATTTTCAGTAAAAGTTCGATGCGTTCCTTCGGTTTGGCTACATTTAAAATTGGACGGTGCGTGCTCAAGGAAACCCTTTTTAAGATCTCTTCGCAGCTAGCGCAAAGGCAAACCACTTTGCCGGTTTTTTTCATGATCTTAATATTATCTTTATCTAAAACTATTCCGCCGCCGCAAGCAACCACAAATTTCTTCTGGGTAGATACTTGCTTTAAGATTTTTTTCTCAACCTTGCGGAAATACAGCTCGCCTTCCTTTGCAAAAATATCCACAATCCTACGCTGCTCTTTTAATTCAATCAAATCATCCAAGTCGACAAAATTCCAACCTTTCTTTTCAGCCAGCAGGCGGCCCACGGTAGTTTTGCCGGTGCCCATGAATCCTACAAGATAGATATTCATTTTTTTATTTGGGGACGGCTCTCTTAAGAGAACCGTCCCCGGTTTTTAGCCTTTAGCTGCCCTTATACGCTTCAAGGACAACTTCGCTTAACTGCTGTTTTAACTCTTTGGTTGAAGGATAAACGGTGTTATACCATTTACCATCTTTACCTTGATGGCGCGGCATACTCACGAATAATCCATTCGCACCGTTAACTACGCCCAAACCCTTGATCACAATCCCCGAAAATGAAACATCCGCAAAGGCCTTAAGCTTGGAATCGGTATCCAGCTTATAAATGCGGCTAACGCTAATTTCGTTTGTTTCCATCCCAAATCACCTCCTTCTTAAGCCAATAGACGAAGGAGGCGTGAAAATCTAACAGATTCTTTTTAAATAATTTTTGAAGCCCTGCTTGATATCATTTAGATTATCGGAGCCGAACTTCTCTAAGAACGCCTCAGCTAAAACAAAAGCCGTCGCTGCTTCCGCCACCACACCAGCAGACTCAACCACGCAGATATCCGAACGCTCAACCGCAGCTTTAGCGGATTTCTTGGTATGAATATTCACCGAATCAAGCGGCTTCATCAATGTTGAGATCGGTTTCATGCAAGCACGCAAAACAATATCCTGCCCGTTGGATATCCCGCCTTCAATGCCCCCGGCATTATTCGTCAGACGGAAATATTTTTTTTGATTGTTATAATAAATAGCATCATGTACTTCTGAACCAAAGCCCGCAGCGTACCCTACTCCCAAGCCAACTTCAAAGGATTTGATACCCGGAATAGAGATAATACCTGCGGCCAGGCGGCTATCCAGCCGGCGATCAGCCTGCACATAGCTTCCCAATCCAATCGGGACACCCTTAGCAATAACCTCAAAGATCCCGCCTACTGTATCCTTATTTTTAATCGCCTCAACTATTTTAGCTTTCATTCCGTTTTTGCTAAACCCACCCCCAACGGATAGAACCTTACTGGCAATGACAATCCCGAACTCCTTCAGAAGCTTTTTGCATATTGCTCCTATACCAACCGTAGCTGCCGTACTGCGCGCCGAAGCCCGCTCCAGCACTTCCCGAATATCCGTAAAACCGTATTTCAACAACCCGGCCAAATCCGCGTGCCCCGGACGTGCAGCTAAAACCTTATGCAGCTTCTCAATGCTGGCGTCTTTATTCTTAATCAACAAAGTTATCGGGCTGCCCAGCGTAGAATTATTTTTTAATCCGGAAATAATCTCGGCTGTGTCATTTTCAATTTTCATCCGTTTACCGCGGCCGAATCCGGATTGCCTGCGCTTTAATTCTTTATTGATCGCCGCTGTCTCTACCGCAAGCCCGGCGGGAACTCCTTCTAAAATAGCAACGATTCCTTTTCCGTGTGATTCTCCTGCAGTTAAACATCTTAACATAAGACCTCCTGATATTTATTGCCAAAGACCGCGCTTATTTTGGCGCGCCTCTTGATATAATTTTCTAAATAAATCCACGTATTTTACATTCGGAGGATAAGTCATTAACGAAGCATATCCTTCCTGTACAATCTTAGCGTTGAGGAATGTTCCGTCTTCTAAATAAACATACGCCAAAGTTCTTTTATATCGATCATACCGCTCAACATCAAACTCTAATCTTACGCGTTTACCCTGGACAAGTTTTTTGGTAAACTCATACGACTGTCTTCCCACCCGCTTAATTGACTCAACATCCTGACCCGATCGTTGCGCATCGCGGTAAAGTTTATTTGATTCATGCATCTCCGGAGTATCAATACCGATTAGACGCACCCACTCTCTGTTCTCCAATACCAGCGTATCCCCATCTACGGCTCTGGTTACTAAAATATTACTATAACCGTAATTTTTTTCAGAAGATACCTGACAACCTGCTACAACTAAAACTGCTAAAAATAATACTGAAATAATCTTCTTATTCATCCCTCTCCTCATAACTGGCTGCTAACCATTTGCCCTAACACAATAATGTCTTCAGTACAAAAAATATCTTTTATGCTGGCGTCAAAATACATGTTGGCATCCGGCCCGAACTCCGCATCAGACTTCCATAATTTAATCAGTACCGGGATATTTGCAAAAGCTTCAATTACCAGGCTAATGTCTCCGCCTTCAGAAAGTTTACCCGGCAGCCTGCCTAAAACCTCTTTAATCCCATCAGGATTCTTCCCATATTTACGGATAATCGGCTCAATCGAGCGCTTATGGTAAGCATCATAATAGCCCTCAACCCCTGAGAGCTCCCTAAAAGTAAGCCATTGTCCGGTTAAAGCAGGCAGTCCTTTTAATTTTTGTGCCGCATAATGCAGGATCAAGATGCTTAAAAAATCCTTGGCCGGAGTATTGCAAGATAAAGAAAGAACCTTTTCCCCTTGAGTATCTATATTGTACTCATCCGCCAAAAACTTTACTGATAAATTCTTGGGGCTCTTCAGGTTAGCTAAATCCTCCCAGGCCTTCTTAAACGCCACCTCGTATCCCATGCTTTTATTATATTATTTTTATTAGATAAATCAATGATTTTACCTATTCGAACCATTAGAAACACCAAAACCAATTATTCTTTTTTCCTTTACTGGTGGAGGTTCTAACAATTGCTCCATAGCCTGAAATACAATTGCAAATTGCTTATCGTATTCCTTCTCCATTTCTTCAATCTTACGCCTAAGATCCGCATTGGTTAATAACATTCGTTTCAACTGGATAAACGCACGCATGATTTGGATATTTACCTGTACAGCTCTTTTACTATGAAGAACCCCAGAAAGCATAGCGACACCTTGTTCAGCAAAGGCATACGGCAACTTACGAGTTCCGCCCCAACTTGATGTGCCAAATTGGCACATCAAGTTCTTA
>PCWB01000009.1 GCA_002796135.1 Candidatus Omnitrophica bacterium CG11_big_fil_rev_8_21_14_0_20_41_12 | reverse complement strand
GTATATTCTACACTATGGGTATACCATACAAGAATTACCCTGTCAAGGCAATTTAAAAGTTTTTATTCTATATACTATATCTCCCACTTGCCAGAAGATCGCTATACCAAACACCGCTAGCGAATAAAGTATTTAATATTCTGATGTGATCGTAGGCCATAGATCCTCCTGATAAGACTGCTTCACCCCGCCATAGGCGGGGTTCGCAATGACAAATGTATTTGAGCCTTTAATGAGCCAATAACTATAAGGAAAACACAAATTCATACAAAATTAACTAATTAGGTATAGGAAAACAAAAAAGCGTAACTGTATGTTTTCCACACAATTACGCCATAAGATAAACAAAAAAGAGGGGTTATGAAAACCCCTCTTTTTATAAAATGCCGAGAGAGGGAATCGGACCCCCCACGCCGGCCTTTTCAGGGCCGCGCTCTACCACTGAGCTATCTCGGCTAAAGTAAATTTATGCTTTTGTTATATTGTACACAAATTACTTAAAAAGAAAAGAGAAAAAATACCTAAACCTTACTTTGCTCCGGTTATAATCTTAACAAAGATATCCTGCGCTAGCTCCATATTCGGAAAATGGTACTTTCGCGCAGACACCTTAAGACGGGTAGTCGCCTCAGTCAAGCGGAATAATTTTATCCAAACCTTACTAGATTTTGCACCTAATTCGATTGAACCAGTAGAGGCGTTTTCCTGCTGAATTAAACCATATGCTCGGGAAACATTTAAAGCTGAATCCCAAAGCCCATTATAACCCTTATCCGTATCCCCTTGCACAGTATCTTTGCTTATCGCATATGCCCCTAAGCCACCTGCAGCCGCTCCGATAATTAAAGGCGCGCACCCGCAAACTAACGGTAACAAAAATAACGGAAAAACAAATAAAAATATTTTTTTCATCTTATCCCCTTTGCCCCAATTCTCTCTTTTTCTTAGCTGAGCCATGAATTTTTACATGCTTTTAAGAGCTTCCTGAATCAACGGTAATACGCCGATAGCCTCTTCTTTGGTAAGACGTCCGAGCTTGGCAAAAGCATACTCTCCGTTTTTATCTTTTATCTCTCTGACAATCTGAATCTTTTTAGGGCCCTTATTATAAGAATAAACACTGACCACAATCTTTCCTGAATCATTCTCCCAAAAATGCGTAAATACCTGTGCATCCAAACTGCTATCGTATGGCATAACTCCTCCTGATTAGAATTTCTTTCCGTGCCGGTAGGCCCGGGTCTTATTATATTTTATTTTCTTTAATAATGCTTTTTCCAGATTAATTTTTCTTGAACCGCAATAATCAAATATGCGAATACAACAGTCGGCAAGCTCCTCTGCCAGATTATTATCTTGATCATGGCTGCGCATGGCTTCCAGAGCTTCAGATAATTCTGAATGCATCAGCGCAATCAACTCTCCGTCGTTACGCACCTCATCCCACCACCCCTTGCTTTTAGCAACATGATGGCACTCCTTAATTAAATCTTTAATTGTTAACTTTTTCTTTAACATCAGCTTCTTCTCCTTTTGGGATAACTAACGCATCGATTCCTTTAAAAATCCTATTGGCAACCTCTTCTTTGGCGTAGATACTGGGGCTTGATATCTCAATCATCGTATTAATACCTGACTCTGCGCTAAAGAATATTCCGACCGGAGTAGTATCGGCTTCTGAAAGATAAACAGCGATCATCTTTTTCTTGGAATCTTCTGCATATATATCGGGTAGGCCGATTCCTTTATTTAATTCATCATGAGCCAATATATCCTTAACCTTGGCATAGCAATCATTGTAGCCTAAGTTAAACGATTTCTTCAAGGCATCTTTACGCTTGTCTTCTAAAACCTGCGTGGATACTCCGGTAAAACCTTTTCCCATCTCCTTAATTGTTGAACATCCTGATAGAACTATAATTAGTAAATAACTGGCGAAAGATAAAACAAAACACTTATTCATTTATGGCTCCTTTTTAATCATTCATTAATTAATTGCCGGATCTCATCTAAATGCTTACGCGCTTCTTGCTCTCCGCGCTTAGCAAATTCATCAGCTTTATGTAATTCCAGCCAAAATAAACCTGAAGTATCCGGATGTAAAACAATGTCGGCCAGCTCTCCCTCCCGCCTGGCTACTTCAGATTGTAAAACTTCCACGCTGCTAAAAATAATATCAACGATATTAAAACTAAAAATACGCTTGAGCCGGCTAAAGAAACTCAAATGTTGATTTGTTTTAACATCAACAACATTACCTGAAGAGCCGCCTGCTTTGAGCTTTTTAAGCTGTTGTAAGATATCTTCCCGCGACGGGGTAACATTCACCGCAATAATCTTCTTGACCCCCATCTGCATTAAAGGCTCGGTGGGCAAAGGGTAAGTTACCCCGCCATCAAAAAGCAACTCTTCTTTAAGTTTAAAAGGAGCAAAAATTCCCGGCATAGAACAACTTGCCATTATAGCATCGACTAGCGGGCCTTTATCAAAAATCTTCGGTTCTTTCTTATGCACGTTACTGGCAACTATCTTCAAAGGAAGCTTCACATCATAAAAAGTTTTATCACCCAGATGTTTCTTCAGGAAGCGGAATAATTTATTACCTTTAAGAAAACCAAGCGCAGGAAAAGTTACATCAATTAAACCCCAAATATGCTTAGGCTCCCTGAATTCACTGGTAATCTTTAAAATCTCACTGCTAGATTTTCCGATGGCCCAGAGACTGGCAATCAGCGAACCGATACTTGAACCGACAATAACATCAATCGGGATATGCTCCTCCTCAATTACCTTTAATACACCCACATGACAGAAACCATAACCTACTCCCACCCCCAAAACCAAACCCACTAAACAATCTCCCAGTTGCCTGGCAATCCGCTTGATCGCTTTAGAATACTCACAGTCAGGAGCGTCAATAATTAAGCGCTGCGGCGCATCAAATTCAATTTTAGGAATCGTGGCAAAAATATCCTGCCCCAAGATCTGTTGCTCTTGGCTATAGTCAATTTTAGCCAACTTATATTCATTAACAATAGTCTTAATTTTAGCAGGATCAAAATTAAAATCTGCCTTCAGCCGAATAACCAGGCTGTTGGTCCGTTTTAAATCTACGGGATCCGGACTGCTCAAGATATGAATAAAATCAGACTGATTAAGCATGCTGATGATGGAACGGTCCATCGCCGCAGGTAAATCCAGGAGGATATAGTGATAATCATTAACCAGGATACTTAATATCTCAATTAACCGTTTAAGACAGGCATCATTATCTTCCTGATAATAAAAACAGAACAGGTCGACGCCAAAGCCACTTTTTAAAACAAAATCTTTAGGTAAAGCATAAATATCGGCAGAAGAATTAAGGTCAAATATAGGCGGCTCTTGAATCATTAGCTTGTCCGGCAAAGTATGTACTTTATCCTTTGGTAGTATATCTAAAATAATTACTGATTTATGTGTTTCACATTTTAAACTTAAAGCTAGGTTTAAAGCGTAAATAGTTTTTCCCGCCTGCGCATAAGAACTAAAGACCGAGATAACCGTGCTTTCAAATATTTTTTTCTGATGAATATCTTTACGCTTGAGACGGCGGCTTAATGTGCGGCTCAGGTCAATCGCCAGTCGCGGAGTGCTTTCCAAAACAGAATTAAAATCATCTTTCTTAATCACCAAAATAGTACAATCATTAATGGCCTGGCTTGAAACCGAATGCCCCTCATTAGTAAGCAAAGAAATAATGCCGAAATATTTACCCCGGTGAAGATACTCTAAAATTAATGGCTTACCTTCCTTATCTTTAGTATAAATCTGCACCCTTCCTGAAATAATACAGTAAAAAGCAGAGGGTGCTGAGCCCTCTTCATAAATAATCTGCCCCTTACGGTATTCAATAAGCTGGCTCTTTACGCAGATTTCGGCTAACTCTGATTTATTCAGTCCGGAAAAAAACGGTAGTTCTTTTATAATGAATTCTTTATCTCTAAGGCTCATTTAAATTTGTCCGTTACGAATAACTTCTGCAAGCTTGCCTGCACTAGTTTTAACTGTACGTTTTTGAGTTTGATAGTCTACATACACCAGGCCAAAACGCGGGTCGAACCCCTTATCCCATTCAAAATTATCTATCAGTGACCAATAAATATACCCGATCATCTTAGCCCCCTGCTCCATAGCTTTATTCATTTCTTCCAAATGCTCTCTGATATAATCCCATCTTAGGTCATCATTTTCAGTACAAATACCGTTCTCCGTAATTAAAATAGGAAGGTTATATTTTTTAAGAGCGATCAACAGTTTATAGAGGCCTTGTGGATAAATATCCCAACCTAAAGAATTTTTACGCAAAGGATGATGGTTATAACAACAGGTATCCATTAACAAAGACCGGATCTTCCAGCTGCGCGCATCAATCAGATTCCTGCCGTAATAATTGATCCCGATATAATCCAGAGTGTTTTTACGCAGGAGTTCCTCGATAAAATAAAAATTGTATAATTTATGCCGCAAATACAACGCTAATTTGTTCTTCAGTGTCGGAGTACAGATCTCAAATGCCTGTAAGTTAGCGGCAATGCTAACCATCGGTTTGCCTAAGGACCTCTCCTGATAAATCTTGTGAATAATCTGATAAGCTTTAATATGAGCACGGGCCATATTCAGGGTTACTTTAGCGGTTTTAAATAAGGAACATTCTTGAGGAGGCCAGGCTCCCAATAAATACGAATGGGATGAATAAACCAGCGGTTCATTTATAGTTATCCAGAATTTTACCTGTCCGGCAAACTCGGTAACAATTTTGTCTACAAAACGCAGAAAATATTTCTGCAGATCAGACTTGGTCCAGCCTCCGGCTTGAGCAAACCAAACCGGATTAGTAAAATGATGCAAAGTGACAATCGGTTCAATCTGGTGGATTTTTAAATCAGCAATAACCTGACGGTAATGCTCAATTTCAGAAGTATCGAATTTTCCCTCAAGCGGCTCAATACGGCTCCATTCAATGGAAAAGCGGTGACAGTTATGATTAAGCTGGCAGGCGATGGCAAAATCCTGCGCATAAAGCTCATAATGCCGACAGGCCTCTCCCGAAGCAACTTTTAGAGAATGATCCTGCTCAGCCAGCCACCAGTCATTATGGATATTCCGTCCTTCGACCTGATGCGAGCTGGTTGCAGCACCCCAGAGAAAATTTTGCGGGAATTTCTTCATATAAGCTTATATTATAGCACTACAAAAAAGAAAATCCCAATATAAAGTATTGGGATCCTCTTTTAAAACAAAATATAATTTTCTATTTATCTTTTAATCGGCTCTGCGGCGGTGCTTAAATGCCTGCTGAGAACTTCCCATGTTTTAGGCCCGACTTTTCCGTCAGCCTTTAAACCATTTGCGCTCTGAAAATCCTCAATAGCCTTCTTACTCTTCGGCCCGATACTTCCGTCGATCTTACCGCTATAGAAACCGGCATGCTGCAAAGCAGTCTGAATTTCCATATTTGACGGCTTATAGGGAGCCTGAGGAGGCAAAGGTAACCCCTCCTTAGTTTCACTGGCTGCCCCAGAAGGTGAGACTTTGGTTTCGATACTCTTAAAATCCGGTAAGGCTTGAGAAGAGCTAGCCGGTGCGCTTAAAGACTCAATTGTAATCGGCTGCAATTCATCTGCTTCCTGTTTTTTACCACACCCTGATAAAGCTACTAACACTAAAACTACCGCTGCTAAAGTTAACAACCTCTTCATACCCCCACTCCTCTCTAATGTATAAAAAATTGATGTTATTAAGACTACATTATATTAATTTTAGCAAAATAAATGAATAAATCAAATGAAATTTAACTACAGGTCTCTGGTGCCAGGAAATAGAAAATTGATCAACGTAAATAATACTAAACAAGCCAGGCCACAGTAAAACAAAGCCGTCGATACGCCAAGTGATTGCGCCAGGCTTCCGGAGATCAGGTTTCCAAAAGGCATAATCCCGGCAAAGGTAATCATAAAAAGGCCCATCACTCTGCCGCGAAATGCATCCGGAACATTAATCTGTAACAATGTGTTGATCAAAGCAATCGGAATAAAGCTTGAGCAGCCTACTAAGATTAAAGTAAGAATAGCTACGAGATAATTTTTGGACAATGAAAAAGCAATCAGGGAAAAAGAGAATAAAAACACTGATCCTATTAATAGCCTGCCCTTAAATTTAAAATCACCGAGCGAAGCCAGGCCGAAGGATCCAATTAATGCTCCGATACCGATACTAGACATCAACACCCCCAAACCTCTGCCCCCTACATGGAGAACATTATTAGCAAAAACCGGCATAAGGATAACATAAGAAATACCGAATAAACTTACCGCTGCCACCATACTTACCAGGGCTAAAATAAGGCGATTGCCCCTGATAAAAATTAACCCCTCTTTCAGATCCCCTAAGGCGGAACTATTCTTGGGCGCTGTAGTTTTACCGAGCTTAATATAAAGTAACGCAATAATTACCGCAAAAAAACTTACTCCGTTTAAATAAAAACATCCACTCATACCGATTACCGAAATCAATACGCCTGCAATCGCCGGGCCGATAATACGGGAGGAATTAAAAGCCACTGAGTTTAAAGTAATGGCATTAAAAAGGTGTTTTTTCCCTACCAGCTCTACAACGATTGACTGTCTAGCCGGGGCATCAAAGGCCATAATCATTCCGTTAAATAAAGCAATAAACATAACCTGCAGCGGAGTGATCAGCTTAAACTGAGTCAGGACTGCCAGTAAAAAAGCTAATAACATAAAAGCTCCTTGAGTAAAAATCAGGATATTTCTTTTATTTACTCTGTCCGCCAAAACACCCCCGAACAGGGAAAGCACAAACATCGGGATTGAACTTAAAAAACCAACCACCCCTAAAAGAAACGCTGAATTAGTTAATTCAAAAACTAACCAGCTCTGAGTTACAGTTTGTATCCAGGTGCCGATTAAAGATACAAACATACCCAGCCAATATATACGGAAATATTTAACTTTTAAGGAGGAAAACATGGATAAACTTTCTTTTTAGGCGGGCTTACTTAACCTCTGCCTTACTAGGTCGCTAACTAATTTACCGTCAGCTTTTCCGGCTATTTTTTCGGTTAGCTCCTTCATCAGGCGGCCCATATCCTTCATACTACTGGCACCCGTTGAGCTAACAGCCTCTTCGATCAAACGATTAATTTCCTCAGCCGGCATTTCAGCAGGCAAATAACTTTTTAGGATTTGAGCTTCTTTTTTTTCTTTTTCAGCCGCATCCAGCCTACCTCCTTTAGTAAACTGTTCGATAGAATCCTGACGCTGTTTAATCTGTTTTTTAATTACAGTAATAATCTCGGCGTCATCAAGCTTATCCTTCTGTTTAGTCGTTGCTAAATTAAGCATATCCGCACGCAGAAAACTCAAAACTGAACTTTTTAAAGCATCTCTGGCCTTCATCGCTTCTTTATAATCTTCAAAAATTTTATCTGTTAGCATCTTCACCTCTCTTTTTAAAATTTTCTTTAATTAAAACAAGAAACAGCTTTTGAATTCAATCAAGCGCCTTTCTAAATCTTTCAAGGTAAGCTTGTGGGTTCGCAGCAAACCAAAATCTTCCACATTAAAAGAAGCTGCCACTGTCCCGTAAGCCAGCGCCTGCTTAATTACTGAAGCGTTGATCTTGGCGCTCTTTGCCAAGTAACCCATAAATCCTCCGGCAAAGGTATCCCCTGCTCCCGTAGGATCGATCACTTTCTCAACCGGATAAGCCGGTAAAGAAAAAACCAGCCCGCTTTTGGCATGCAAAGACCGGCTGTAAAATAAAACCCCATGCTCACCTTTTTTAATCAGCACCATTCTGGGGCCGAATGACGAGAGGCATCTGGCGGCCTTAATCAAATTACTCTCCCCGGATAAGTCCCTGGCCTCCTGATCATTGGCCACATAAATATCTATAAGTTTGAGTAGCTTAATTAACGCCTTACGCTTAGTATTGATCCAATAGTTCATGCTGTCTAAACCGACTAATTTCGGAGAATGCATTTTACGTAAAAAATGCTCCTGAATGTCCGGATCAACATTAGCCAAAAATATATTTTCGATTTTACGCTGCGCATCGGTTACCTGGGGCTTAAAAACCGAAAGCACGCCTAATTCGGTATTGATGGTCAGCGCACAATTCAAATCACCTTGATATTCCCCCTCCCACCTAAAAGTTTTCCCTTTTTCCATAATTAAAGAGCTCAGATTAATCCCCTTGCTCTTTAAAAAAGCAATGTGCTGCTTTGGAAAATCCCTTCCAACAATCGCAATCAGATTAACCTTAGTAAAAAGCCGGGCAGCCATAGAGAAATGCGCAGCTGAGCCTCCGAGTAATTCTTGATGTTTACCAAAAGGCGTTTTTACGCTATCTAATGCTACGGTACCTAAAACAATTATACTCACTTTATGCCTCCCCTTATTTTTCTCAAAAAATAAACCGCGCCTGCTGAAAGAATTGAGATTAGAATGCTGGCTACAATATCAATCATATGGTGCACTCCGACATATACTCTGGAAAAACCTACCAATAATGCCAAAATCCATAATACAAAACCTAGGCGCCGGCTAAAAACAAAAACTACCGCTGAAATAACGGAGACCAAAAACGTGTGGTGGGAAGGAAAACCGTTATCCGCCGCGTGATACACTAAAGGGATAAAATTACTGTCAACAAACGGCCGGGGGTTATAATAAAGGTAGCCGGCGATCTTAAAGATAATGAAAGCTAGCGGCAGACAGATGCAAGCAAAAAATAAAATTTCTTTTTTCCGCGGTTTAAGCTGGATCGAAAACCAGACCAAAGCAATGACAACTACAAATAGAAATAAATATTTGGCTCCGAAGATAAGGATCAAATTTATAATATTATTCATGGCTTGCTAAAAACTTCTTCAAATCCGGCGGCAAATCTAACTGTAAAACAAGCTGCTTTTGCGTTACGGGATGTAAAAATTGCAGCTCTTGCGCATGCAGGCAGATCCGCTTAAAACGCAAGATGAAATCTTTACGAAAAATAAATTTATCTTCTCCGACTAAAGGATGCTGAATACTTTTAAAATGAATACGGATCTGATTGGTCCTGCCGCTAACCGGAGCTACTTCAACCACGCTATAATTACTTTTTTCCTGGATAACTTTATATTTTGTAAGCGCGCTTTTACCTTCTATAGCTGAGCTGATCTGCCCTTGTTTATGCGCTAATCTCCCATGCACAAAAGCAATATACTTCTTACTTACCTTCCTATCCCTGAAAGCAAGCGCCATTTTTTGCTCAACGGCTTTGGACTTGGCATAAATCACTAATCCTGAAGTTTGACGGTCAAGGCGATGACAGGGATAAAGATTAAACCCTGATTTTCTTTCCAGCGCATCCTGGTTTAAGATACCGGTCAGAGTGCGCGATTCATCTTTAGGCGTTGGGGCGCTTAATAATCCCGCAGGCTTATTTACCACCAGCAACCAATCATCCTCAAAAACGATCGGAATATTCATCAGATAATTTTTAACATCCGCTCAATAGCCAAATACGCTTTTTCTCTGATATTCTGAGGGACCTTAACCTCTTCCTTGAGCTCTTCAAGCGCCCACAGTACTTTCTCCAGAGTAGTGCGCTTCATATTCGGACAGACTGCCCGTTCGCTGGCTAAATAAAACTCTTTATCCGGATTATCCTGCTTAAGCCGATAAACTAATCCTGATTCTGTGCCCACGATAAATTCTTTAGCCGGACTCTCTTTGGCAAATTTAGCCATTTGGCTTGTAGAGAGCACAACATCAGCCAAAGCAACTACGGAGGGCAAACATTCCGGATGCACCATAACCTTGGCCTTAGGATGAAACTTTTTCTCTCTTTTTAAATCTTCCGGTAATATTTTAACATGCGTGGGGCAAAACCCATGCCAGGTAATTAATTTTCTGCCGCTTTTTTTAGAAACATAGTCAGCTAAATATTTATCCGGGACAAAAATGATTTCTTTTTTATCGGCCAGAGCATTAACTACGGCGATGGCATTAGTCGAAGTACAGCAATAATCCAGCTCGGCTTTAACCTCCGCAGAAGTATTGACATAGCCTACGGCAAGCGCCTGAGGATGCTGGCTTTTAAGTTTCCGTAAATCATCAGCAGTCATCATGTTGGCCATCGGACATCCTGCGGATATATCCGGCATAATTACTAATTTGTCCGGAGAAAGAATGGAAGCAGTTTCGGCCATAAAATAAACTCCGCAAAAAACAATTACTTTGGCGTCTGTCTTGGCGGCGATACGCGAAAGCCCCAAAGAATCGCCCCGGAAATCCGCAATATCCTGGATCTCCGGCAATTGATAATTATGCACCAAGATTACGGCATTGTGTTTTTTCTTTAATTCCCTAATCCTGGCGACTAATTCTTTATCCTCTTTAACCACGCTCATCAATAACCTTTTGGATTATTCCTCCGCCTAATACTGTATCTTTGTCGTAGAAAACCGCCGACTGGCCGCACGTCACCGCAAACTGCGGGTCTTTAAAAATTATCTTAAGCTTACCGCCATCCGGATAAATAACTGCCGCTTCTTCTTTATGATTATAGCGTATCCTCACCTTTATCTCAATCTTCTTTTTAAAAGGCTTATTCAGAAAATGTCCCTCTTTTATAATAAACCCGGTTCGATAAGCCTCCTGACGCTGCCCTACGGTAATCCGGTTGGTTTTAGCATTAATTTTTGTGACATATAACGGATAACCTTTAGCAATCCCCAAACCATGGCGCTGGCCGATAGTATAAAAGGGTATGCCCTGATGGACTCCCAGAATATTGCCGTCTTTATCCACCAGATCACCCGGTTTAACACTCTTTAAATTTTTAGCTTTAATCAAGTCTCCGGGTTTGCCTTCAGGCAAAAAACAAATCTCCTGGCTATCCTGTTTTTGGGCGACATTAAGCCCAAGCTGTGCGGCTATCTTCCTTATTTGAGGTTTAGTAAAATTACCTAGCGGGAAAATTAAATGTTTAAGCTCTGGCTGAGCTAAACGATATAAAAAATACGATTGGTCTTTTTTCCGGTCGCGCGCCTTCTTAAGTAGATACCCTTGTTGGGATTTAACAATCCTGGCATAATGGCCGGTGGCCAAAGATTGGGCCCCCAGATTAAGCGCTTTTTTAAGCAAGCTACCAAACTTGATAAATTGATTGCACCGGACACAGGGATTAGGAGTTCTGCCGTTTAGATATTCCTGATAAAAATTATGGATTACATCGCGGGAAAAATCCTTATCTAAATTTATAACATAATGCCTGATTCCCAGTTGTTGAGCTACCCGGCGCGCATCCTCAATTCCGGCCAGACCGCAACAACTGGGCTTCTTACCGTCTTGTTCTGCCAAATTAAAACACATCGTCAAGCCGATAACTTCATGCCCCTGTTTTTTTAATAAGGCTGCGGCCACCGAAGAATCCACCCCGCCGCTCATGGCTACTGCTACGAATTTTTTCATCTTTTCTTATTAGACTTATTAGGGGACGTCCCCTAATACAAAAAGGCCCAGCATTTTGTGCCGGGCCTTTTCTATTTGCTTCTTCAAGTTATAACTTCACTACATTAGTAGCTTGTTCACCTTTAGGACCTTTTTCAATCTCAAACTCGACTTCCTGGCCCTCCTCTAAGGTTTTATAGCCCTCACCCTGGATTACGGTATGATGTACGAATACATCAGCGCCATTCTCAGGAGTAATAAACCCATATCCCTTTTGATTGGAAAACCACTTTACTTTACCTTTTGCCATTTTCTTTGTTGCCTCCTTTCCACTGAAATTTTAGCAAACGAAAAGAAGTATAAAAAAAACCGTAAGGTGTGTCATTCTTTCTCCTTACGGTTCAAGACTTCTACTCCCTTGCTCATTACGGTAAAAAGTATACACTATTTTTTCTACCTGTCAACCAGAATTTCCTAAGTGAGATTCGGTTATTTTATCTTTCTACAAATAAACAACGTCCTCACCATGATATAATGATAAAAATAACAACATATATTCTTTTAAATGGCGGGTCAGCAGAAAATTATTCCTTACATTTTCACGCCCATTCTCTCCGAGCTTCTTGGCGTATTCAGGGCTATTTAAAAGCTGCTTAATCGCAAATGCTGCCCCCTCTATAGAATGGCACAATAAACCGGAATATTTGTGTTTAATCTGCAAGGGAATCCCGCCGACATTGGAAGCCACCACCGGCTTGGCCTTCCAAAGCGCCTCAGAGACAGTCAAACCAAAACCCTCTTTAATTGATTTTTGGATAATGACCGTAGATGCCCTCTGCAAGGCATTAACTTCAATATCATTCTGAGGCAAAAGCAGAATATGAATGTCTTTATCCTGCTTGGCCTTTTCTTTAACTTCTTCGATCACTTTTATTCCTTCGGGATCATCACTAGCCGTGCCTCCGGCCAGGATAAGCTGACAATCAATATACTTCTTGACCTGTAAAAAAGCCTGGATAACTCCTACGGGGTCCTTGAGACGATCAAAGCGCGAAATTTGAGTCATTATCGGCTTATCCTTGAGAATATTATACTTTCTCAACACCGCATCAATTGTTTCCTGAGGCAGATCTTTATTTTTATCGCTCAATGGATCGATGGAAGGAGAGATTAAAAACTGCTTAATCGGTAATTTCTGAGAAAAATTCGGTGAAGAAAAAACCGCCGAATCATAATTTGGTATGAAATTCATTAAAAATTTCCAAACCTTCTGATTGGGCTCAGAAACATCAATATGGCAGCGCCAAAGCCATTTATTTTGCGCTTTCTTTTTTATTAAAGCTATCGGCTGAGGATCGTGGATAAAAACAATGTCGCCGCAGGTATCGATTTCCCGGATATTTTCATTACTGGTATCCATAAAAATATCGAAATCGCGCTGCGATATTTCTTCTTTTCTGCCATGTAATGCATTATGAAACTTCTTCGTTACCTCAAAAAACTGCTCTCCTCCTTTTATAACATCCCAGCGCGTATTTATGCCAAGTTCCCGTAAGAGCGGAACCATACAACTTAATATCTCCGCGACTCCTCCGCCGACAGGAGTAGAATTAATATGCTGCACCAGCTTATCTTTAAGCCTGTCAGCAAGCAGTCTTAAATCGTCAATGGTGGCTTGACCGACAATAGGAATATATTCTTCTAATTTTGCCATATTAAATCGTTATCCTTTTTTCTAACATAACTATCAGTTTATTTCTTAAACCATCGAGAGTGTAAGTATAAGGGTCGAGCTTGGAGATCTCGCCGGCCAGCTCTTTATTGCCGATAGAGTTCCTGATCCAGTTGGAAAAATCATTATCCATTCTTTCCAGCCTTAAGCGCGACTCAAACATATGGAAATAAATCGAATCAATGGTAATTTTCTTGATGACAATCAAAAGCTCTTTTAAGTTATTTACAACATAATCAGTAGGCAATACAAAACTTACGGATTTGATAAAATGAAACTCTGCGCCTTCTCCGGCAAACCTAAGCTTGGCCAGCTTATTATCTTTTAAATACTGCTCAATGGTAGCGGCGATCTTCTCACGAAGACTTCGAATAGTGGAATATTGAAAGGTATCGATACTAGCCAGTTTCTCCCCCAACTCCTGTTCATTAAGGATCTGTGAAACCCAATAAGCAAAATCATTCGGAGGCTCCGGAGATAAATATTGATGCTGCTGTAGAAATCTATGGGTGTGGTGATAGATGCATGCCCCGGGTACCTCTTTAATCAGAGCCACAAGTTGAGTTAAATTAGAAGCCCTTAATCCGATTAGCTCAGTTAAATGCAGCCTGGTATAAAACCTAAACGGCTCTTTAGCGTTGATTATCTCTGTCCCGGTCATTTTCTATCCTTCTAGATTCAAAATATATTTTAAAAAATTATAGACATCTTGAACATCTTTAAGATAATATTTTGCCTGGGAATTATTCCCAGCACCTA
The DNA here is from genome assembly GCA_002796135.1 of Candidatus Omnitrophica bacterium CG11_big_fil_rev_8_21_14_0_20_41_12. Lineage (GTDB taxonomy): Bacteria > Omnitrophota > Gorgyraeia > Gygaellales > Profunditerraquicolaceae > UBA6249. Next base: position 8,841 of record PCWB01000009.1, on the reverse strand, counting down.
CAAATATGGTTAAGCCATTATTTTTTAAAGCCTTGAAAGCATCCTCATCAGTAACATCATCCCCGATATAAACAGGAATAATCCTTTGCTTTTTCGATAAGGCCGCCTGTCTTGCCAGGAGCCATAAAACAATTTTACCTTTATTCCAAGCTAACGGCGGACCTACCTCCAAGACTTTCTTGCCGGGTTTAATCCTTATTTTATTATTTTTTAAATAAGGAGCGGTGCTCCGGGAAAAAACAGACCTAATCAGAGGCAGTTGTTTTAGAGCAGCAAGCCTGAAATGTAAAGCCAAAGAAAGCTTTTTATCCTCTACCAGGACTCCTCTTACATCTGAAAGCTTCTTTTTAAGCTCAACTCTAATGCGCCGCAATACTTCTTTATAACCACCAGGGACTACCAGTTCATGTTTAATCTTAGGCCCGTCAATCTGAAATCCATGATTACCGGAATAAATGATATTTTTAAGACCAACCTTTTTCTTAATATCATCCAAAGATCTTCCGCTAACGACTGCTATTCTACAGTTCTTTTTCTGTGAAAGCAAACTAAGTAATTTTTTTGTCCTCTGCGAGATTATTGCTTGATCCGGAGTATCGGCAATCGCAGCCAATGTGCCATCGCAATCAAGAAATAAGAATAAGTACTTTCCTTTTAGATCCTGCTGTATTTTCTCTAAATCATCGAAAATATAACGCACTCTTCTTAGCCTGCCTTCTCCTGCTCGTAGTTTATCGCCCTTATTGGATAAGGAATATTAATCCCTTCCTGATTATAGCGCTTATGCAAGCTCTTAACAAACTCATGCTTGATAAGATACTGGTCAACAAATTCCTTAACTCTTAAGATAGCTGTAAAATTTATACTAGAATCACCAAAAGTATGATACCGGATAAAAGGCTCAAAATGAACGACTCCGCCGTTTACCTCTGCCATAACAGATTTGGCAACTTCACAAGTAACCCTCTCTACTTTCTCCAGATCACTTTTATAATGTACCCCAATATTAACTAAAACCGCCATCTCCTTATCCGGTAAATAATAATTGGTGATGATAGACTTATTTAATTTTTCATTGGGGATAAGAATAAGATTATTGGGCAACATTTTAACCATTGTTGAGCGCCAATTAATATCAACTACGTACCCCTCTTCCCCGCTTTCCAGCTTGATGTAGTCACCTACTCTTATCTGCTTGGCTACAGTAATATGAAAACCGGCAAAAAGACTTGAAAGGGTATCCTGAAGAGCCAAGGCAACAGCCAGGCCACCCACCCCTAAAGTCGCCAGTATCGGAGTTATGGATATTCCTAAGCTATTAAGAATTACTAATGCGCCGATAGAAAAAACAATGATCCTGGCAATATTCTGGGTGAGACTGGTAACGGCTATAGCAGAACTAAGCTTAGAGGCATAAAATTTTATTATTCCGGATAGTAAATTTGCTGAGGCCAGCACTACAGAAATTATACCTAAAATAAGGATGCTCTTACTGATAACTTGCACGATGTTTTCCGGCAACTTTGAAAACTGCACTGCAAAATACAAACTCACTATTAAAACTAAGATCATAATCGGAGCCTTGATTACTTGTAAAATCATATCATCCAGCTGGGTAGATGTTTTTTTTGCCCAATGTAAAAAACGATTAAAAATTATCTTTTTGAGAAAAAGCCCTACCAACAAAACTACCAAAAAAATAATCAAAGGCAAAAACATCTCCGCCAAACTAAAAAGTTTTAAAAATAAATCTTTATCCATACCTACCTCATAAATTATATTGTTTTCAAAGCGATCAGCTCAGTAATAATGTTGGCTGCCCAACGAAAAATATTATTCTCGGCGATTACTTTGCGCATATTTTCCATGCGCCTCTGCTTCTCTTCCTTGGGCATCTGAATTGCCAGCTTAATACTATCGGCAAACTCCTCAATCGAATAAGGATTAATCAGGATGGCGTCAGTAAGCTCACGCGCAGCTCCGGTAAATTGGCTTAAAATCAGCGCCCCGGACAGATCACTCTTCTCGGCAACATACTCTTTAGCCACCAGATTCATCCCGTCGTGTAAAGAGCTAACGATACAAATATCGCCAAGTCTGTAATAAGGCTGGATGTCATCCTCTGAAAAATGCTTCTTAAGGTAGATTATCGGTTTCCAATTACCATCTGTATGTTTCCGGTTGATTTTTTCAACCAATTCATCGATTTTTCCGATTAAATCATGATAGCGCTTAATATGCGTACGGCTCGGGGCAGCCAGCTGAACAAAAACAAAGTTCTTTTTATACTCAGGATATTTATCCAAAAATCTATCGATCGCCAATATTCTTTCCACGATACCTTTAGTATAATCAATCCTGTCAACGCCTACAGCAATAACAATTCCATCTTCGAGCTCAAGCTCTTTACGTAGCTTTTCAACCTGCCTTACCGGATCCACCCTGAATGAACCATCATCGATATGTGCATCAATACTAATAGGAAAAGCCCTGATAAAAGTTTCTTTTCCCGAACGTACCACACTGAATTTTTCAGTGTCTACACGCGATTCAAGCAGGCGGTTGGCAGTATCCAGAAAATTATTACAATGATTCTGCACATGAAAACCAATCAAATCACTTCCCAACATTCCCTCTAGAATCTCATTTTGATAAGGACAGATCATAAAAGCTTCCGGGGTCGGCCAAGGGATGTGCCAGAAGAGCGCCACTTTTGCATCCGGACGTTTATCTTTGATCATCTTCGGCAGAAGAGTAAAATGATAATCTTGCACAAAGATGAACGGGCTGCTAGCCGGCAGCTCGCTTAAAACACTATCAGCGAACTTTTGATTTACCTCTTTATACATCAGCCAATCGGATTCTTTAAAAACTGGACGAGTATGCGTATTGTGGCATAAGGGCCAAAGCCCTTCATTAGAAAAACCATAATAATAACCTTGCTCCTCCTCTTTATTGAGCCAGACTCTTTTAAGAATATACCGGTTATCCTCGGGAGGAACACCGAGCTTATCCTTAGAGTTAACAAATTTTCTATCAGAATTTCCGCTGCCGTGAGCAATCCAAGTACCGCCACAAGCAGAAAGTATGGGATGAATTGCAGTAACTACTCCACTTGCCGGCCTGATGCATGCCGACTTACCCGTGCTCTCATTAAAAACATGCATATACGGCTCTCTATTAGAGACCACGAACAACGCATTGTCGTCTAGTTTTGCATGAATAAGATTTTTAAGTTTAGTTTCTGTCCAAAGTTCATCTTTTTGCAAGCGGACATGCGCTTCATCAGATATAGTACGGCGGGCTACTCTGATGCTTAAAGCAACCTGCTCTACTTCGCTAATCAACTTACCGAATTCACCTTTTTCAGCAAACGGCCGTAATTTATCCGTCTCCCCTCTCTGAAAATGTGTAAACCATTGAGTCAACCTACGCACAGGAATAATAAAAATCTGTCTTTGAATTAATAAGGCGATTGCGATTATTAATAAAATCAGCGTGATCGAGGTCACGCTGATTTTTCTCCATAATTCAGCCAAAGTAGTGAACATGTAAGAGGTATCATAAATTACCTCCACCATTCCCAACAGGCTCTCATCATCATTTAAAACAGGCAGAACATAGCTATATACGGAATATTCCTTAAATTTCTCCAAAACTCCTCGAGGAATCTTTGAGGATAAGATATCTTTCAGATACGGCCTTTGCCTTTCTTTAAAATCAGAAAAACGCTCGGTAATCGCTAATATCTGGCCATCCTTATTATAAATAACGCAACCCTGCAGTCTCTCCCTCTTCTGAAAGCTATCCACTAAACGGTTAGCCTGCTTTAAATCATTGTTCAGAAGGATATATTCGGCAGATAGTTCCAAGCTTTCACCCACGGATCTAGCTTTTCTTTTCAGGTCATCCATAAGCTTTTCTTCCGTGAAACGAGCTTGCATGATACCGGAGATAGCAAATCCAAGCGTAACTAGAATTAATATCGGTAAGATAAACAGAAGAACTCTTTTCATTAAATTGACTCCCCCCCTAAAAAATGAACCGACACCTGATCATAAAATCAAATGGCGGCCCGACCATCAAAATCCTCCTCCGGGAAGAACATACTCCCAGACCTCTTATATAACTTTACTGCTTTTATTATACCATTTTTAAGCAATACCTCAAGGGATATTGACCCTGAAGATATCCGGAAATACAGCTCCGCAGAAAAGCTCCCCTTTTTTAAGATAAAGATTTAATGACCGCATAAGTCCTTTCTAAAATATCCTTGATTTGCGCTTTAGACGTACAAAGCGGTAAAAACAGATAGATCACATCACCTAAGGGCCGAAGCACAAGATTCTCTTTAAGAGCTCTCCTGTAAACCTCCAAACCCATTCTTCTTTTAAGGCCAAAACCCTTTTTTGTCTTTTTATCCTTCACTAATTCCATGGCAGCAATAAATCCGATATGCCGCACATCCCCCACCAAATCTAAATCCCTGAACTTCTCCAGTCCCCGATGGAAAAAGGGAACTAATTTACTTAACTTCTGCATTGTTTTTTCTTCTTTAAATATTTTTAGGCTCGCCAAACCAGCGGAACAGGCAACCGGATTAGCGGTATAAGTATGTCCATGGAAAAATGTTTTTCTTTTTTCATAATCCCCGTAAAAGGCCCAGAAGATCTCCTGCGTAGTCAAAGTTACGGCCAAAGGAAGATACCCGGAGGTAATACCTTTAGAAAGGCAGAGAAAATCCGCTTTTATTTTTGGAACATGTTCATATGCAAACATCAAACCTGTGCGGCCAAAACCAACCGCGACCTCATCCAATATAAGATGAATCTTGTATTTTTTGGCTAAATCCGCAACTTGCTTTAAATACTCTTTAGGGTAAATAATCATTCCGGCTGCTCCCATCACCAAAGGTTCAATGATCATCGCGCAGATTTCTGCGTGTTTTTCTTTTAATAATTTTTCCAGGGGCTTGATACAATCGATTGCGCAAGTGGATCTCTCTTTTTTCATCGGACAACGATAACAATACGGCGAAGGTACTTTATATACAGGATAAAGTAACGGAGAAAATACTTGATTAAAAAGATCCAGGCCGCTGACGCTCATGGCACCGATTGTATCTCCGTGATAGCCATAATCAAGAGAGACAAATTTTGTTTTCTTCTTATTCCCTAGATTATGCCAATATTGAAACGACATCTTCAAGGCTACCTCGACACTGGTTGAGCCGTTATCCGAAAAAAATACCCGGTTAAATTTATGCTTCGTAAGGGCAATGAGTTTGTCGGCTAATTCGATTGCAGGCTTGTGGGTGAAACCGGCAAATAATACATGCTCTAGGATATCGACCTGTTTCTTAATTGCCTCTTTGATGCGCGGATGGTTGTGCCCGTGGACATTACACCACCAGCTTGAGATAGTATCATAGTAGAAGTTACCTTTTGAATCATAAAGCTTAATGCCTTTGGCTCTTTTAATTAAAACCGGTGGCAGACGCAACGCCTCCTTGGCCTGCGTATAAGGATGCCAAATATATTTTAAGTCTGACTTGAGCCAGTCTTTCATAAGTTTATTTTTCTAACTATCAATAAAAACTTTTTATACAACAAATCTAACCTCTTATTCCAAGGCAGGACTCCCAATATCTTTGCTCCGGTAATTTTACTGATAATATCCGGATTATCTTTAAGCACCAATCTATTCTGGCCCGGAAAATTATTGAATAATACGCCTAAAATTTTCATCTTTCTTTGTTTTAGAGCTTCAATAGTCATAAGTGTATGATTAATTACGCCTAATTTATTCTGCGCAACCACTAATACAGACAGGCCAAGCTGCCCGGCGATATCAATCACTAAACGTTTTTCATCAAGCGGGACCAATGCCCCGCCTACCCCTTCAACAATCACAAAATCAAACTTTGAAGATAATAATTTAAAACTCCTCTTGATTCTGGAGATATCGATCTTTTTCTTTTCGGCTTTAGCGGCTAAATGCGGAGAGGCAGGTAGTTTAAATACATAAGGACAAACACAATCAAGATGCTTTCTGATTGCGCCTTTAGTTGTCCCCATAATCTTAAGATGTAAATTAACATCTGCGCAAACGCGGCTTCCGGTCTGCACCCATTTCTGGGTTATAACTTTATAGCCTTTTTGCCGAAGATATTTTGCCAAAAGGCCGGTAACGATTGTTTTGCCTACTCCGGTATCAGTACCGGTAATAAAGATTCCCTTCATCGCTTTTCTCCATAGCAGAAAAAAACCTGATAAATAGCACGGATCTGCTGAAATTTATCCAGGTATGTTTTTTGCAATTTTTCCAGCAACCCGCGGCTAAAATAAGTTCTCTTATCTAAACCATTGCCTCTGACGCCCGAATATTTTATTTTTTCCAATAAACTCTTAAGGCTAGCAAAGCTCTCTCTATAACAGGATTCATTTATCTTAACAGATTTAAAATTAGCTTTAAGCATTGCCTTAAGATCATCTTGATTACAAAAATTAACTGAATCAACACGGCTTGTTTCTAAAACACTTTCCAATACCGTATTTAATTCACAGAAGGTTCGCGGCCCGAAGATTGAAAAACAAAGCGCCCCTCCTCTTGACAATGATGCAGCATATCTTGGTAAAGTTTGCTTAAGATCATTCAACCACTGAAAGCAGGCATTAGAGGTAATCAGATCAAAATGATGACCCGGAATTATCTTTTCTGCGTCAGCAACTATAAATTCAATATCCTTATGTTTTAATTTGTTTTGCGCCACACTGATCATCTCATCTGAGATGTCCAACGCCCTGATCCCTGCATCTTTGAATCTATCCCTCAACATCAGCGTATAATTACCGGTGCCGCAGCCAAGCTCTAAGATCCTGGAAAAATTATTATTTTTTAAAGAGCCAATTAGTTCAAAAGCAGCCTTATTCTGAATATCTGCATACTTATCGTAAAGATGCGCACAGCGGGAAAAATTATTGGCAATCTTTAATTTATTCATGGTAGAAACTTTCTCTAAAATCACGATTTAAGAAACACAAATGCCCCCGATCGGTAATAAGTTTTAGCCTGGCTTGAGGCAACTCTGCTTTAATCTCTAGAACTCCTTTAAGCGGGGCGATTATATCATTGCGGCCGTGGATAATACTAATATCTTCTATTCTTTTGAGAGCCTCTACGGGTAAGGCATGACCGGCTAAATAATCAAGCCCCCGGATAAGTTCAGCTAAGCTTAAGTTATCCGAATATTCTCTTAATAATTTCTTCCTAAACAAAGCAAGGCCATCTTTATCTGCCTTAGAAAAACAGTTAAGATAAAATTTATAAAGCCAAGGCTTACGCTCTGTCATAATTTCACGCTTAATATTCTCTAATACTTGCGGTTCATATTGCTTGCGCACGCCTAAAAGAATAAGTCCGGCTATTTTTTCAGGATAGCCGCAAGCAAACTCAGCGGCCAAAAATCCGCCCAGTGAAAAACCCAAGACCGACACCTTGCTGATTTTAAGCTGATCGATCCGGGCTAGAAGCTGCCGGTTAAAATCAGAAGTATCGAGTTTAAAGGTTAGTAGATAATTATAATCTAACTCCAGCTCGTCGAATATCCGCCAATCAGTTGCCCAACCGGGGATTAAAACTAGCGTATCTTTAAAACCCCTATTGCAAAATTTAAATTCTGATTTCAGAGATAACCTCGATTAGTTTATTTAAAGTTTCCTGTTCATGACAATAACTCAATGAAATCCTTAAGCGTGCCTGGCCCACAGGCACTGTAGGCGGCCTGACCGGCATAACCCAATAACCTTTTTCTTGAATTTTTTTAGCAAATTCAAGCGCTCTTAAATTATCCCCCAAAATTACCGGAATAATCTGTGAGGCGCCTTTAATACAAAAACCCTTGGCTTCTAATTTCTCGCGCAACATTTCGGCCATAGATAAAAGTGTTTTACGCCTTTGCGGTTCATCCTTAATCAATTTCAAACTGGCTAAGTTAGAGGCAATCACGCTTGGCGGCAAGGCGGTAGAATAAATAAAACTTCTACAGGTATTCACCAGATAATCAACGGTTGTTTTAGAGGTAGCCAGATAGGCACCGAAGCCGGCCAAAGCCTTGCTAAAGGTACCCATAATTAAATCAATGCTATCGCTTAAGCCTTCTTCCTCAACCAAACCGCTTCCGTTCTGGCCGAATATTCCTGTTGCATGCGCTTCATCAACCATAATTTGACAATTAAATTTTTCTTTTAATTTTACCAACTCTTTTAACGGCGCGCGGTCTCCGTCCATACTGAAAATTGATTCAGTGACAATCAGAGCATTTTTAAATTTATTCCGTTCTTTTTTTAAAAGTAACTCCAGATGCTGGCAATCATTATGCCTAAAACGAAAAAACTTCGCCTGCGATAAAAGTATACCGTCGATAATGCTGGCATGATTAAGCCGGTCGCAGAAGATACAATCTTCTTTGGTAAAAAGCGCACTGATAATACCGACATTGGCCTGATAACCGGAATTAAAAACCAGGGCTGCTTCTTTGCCTTTAAATGCTGCTATTGCCTCTTCTAATTGATGAAAAATCTCTGCATCCCCGCTTAATAACCGGGACGCGCAAGCGCCTACCCCTGATTTATCGATTGCTTCAAGCGCTGCTTTTTTAAGTTCCGCATGACCGCTTAAACCAAGATAGTCATTTGAAGAAAAATCAAAATATTGCCTGCCTCCAAAATTAATCTTACCATTTTGACGGCTTGTTGCCGGCCTTAATTTTCTCAGCAATCCCTGTTCTTGTCGGTTTTTTAAAAATTCTTCTATGCCTGCCATAGTCTTTGCACCTGCTCA
>PCWB01000050.1 GCA_002796135.1 Candidatus Omnitrophica bacterium CG11_big_fil_rev_8_21_14_0_20_41_12 | reverse complement strand
TCGCCACTGACTGCCCACTTTGACTCCTGGAATTTTACCATTTTGAGCCATCCGAATTATGGTCTTTTCGTTTAATTTAATGTAATTCGCTAATTCTCGCGTAGTCATAATAGGATTCTTAATCATTCCGTCTCCAGTCTGTTTAGGATTATTGTCCATATTATATCGTAAACTAACCTATGTTAACTTATATACCTAATTAATTTACTCCAAAACAGTACCCTTGTCAATAAGTTTAGGGCAGAGGTTGCGTCAAGCGAATTGTGTAAAGTCCTTTAAGGTTCGTTCCTTCCAATTATTATGATATGCGGATAGACAAAGAGATTGAAGAAGATGTTTTCAAAACTAAAGAGCAGGAATATAAAGAGCAGCTTATTGAGATTAAGGCGCAGCTTGATAATAACAAAGGAATAAACCAAGAGTGCCTTGAAGACGCCTACCGAACCTTCGAACTCTCTAACCGCTTGTATCCTCTATATGTTAAGGGAAACTACGGAGAAAAGGCTAAAATCGCCAAGACAGTAGCTTCGAACTATACCCTAAATGACGTAACCCTATATCCCGCATATAAAAAGCCCTTCAACTTTTTCGCTGAAGGGCTCTCTCGTTCAAATTGGCTGCCCCCCATGGATTCGAACCATGATAACAAGATCCAGAATCTTGCGGCCTACCATTAGCCGAGAGGGCAATTTAATTATAATTTCGGAAATCTATTAGCTCTTTAAACCTGTAAACTTCATTTCTTCTGGCTAAACGGACATAATTAGTGCCAAGCTGAAGATTAAAACCGAGCTTTAATAAGATATTATGAGCGTCTTTTCTTAATCTCGCACAATTATTTTTAAATTCCATACAACGGGTATAATTCTTTAGGTCTTCGTGAAAACAGCCATCGGTTTCAAATAATCCCTTCAAGCACCTGCGCATATAATCCTTATTTAAAAAAACCCAATCAGGCACCCCAACATTATTCTTAATTTTATTACCACAGGGAATATTTAATCTTTCACTAATTTTACACTGGTATAAATCTACGCTTATAGCATTTTCGTCATTCCGCTTGCGTATAGATGGATGCTTATAAAAAACTTTTGTTATAAGGCTACTGACATGTTCTATATAACCGGTGTCATTAGAATTGCGAGTTATCCTTAAATTTTCTGTTCTCGGATGTTTATTTAAGTTACCATCACCTAAAATTATACCGATTAATTCCGAAAGATTCCCGCCTTTTAATAGTTTCTTATACTTAGTTACCGGACGTTTCTCTCTTTGCCATTTACTAAAATTCCATTCTTTCTTTATTCTCAATGTGTTAGATAATCTTAACAGGCCTGGATTATCCGCTTTCGTATCACCTTTATTCCAAGACATAGGCCCTATATTTACTTCCGGAAATTGCTTAATGAATCTAGAAAAATGCATCTTGTGCTTATACCACAAATGCGTCTCAGTAATTCTTCCAAATTCTTGGTTGCAGAGATTACATTTTACCATAATAAACCTTTTCCACATCGATTACCTGCCTGTCCTGTCTGCCGTCAGGCAAGCGACAGGCAGGGACGACAGGGCAAATCTGTTAAAAATGGGACGTTCCTTTTGGAGAAACGCCCCATTATATGTTATTCAACTTTAAAATATTACCAGAGGTTCTCTTTAACCCAATTATCAGCCTTGGTAACCCAACTCACATCATCCTTAAAACCTTGGCTGGCTCCGACGGCTGCCCCCTGAGCACATCCAGCAACCGCTCCTCCCGCACCTTTAGCTATAGTACAGCCACTGGCTAAAAAAACAAAAAGGAAAAGAATACCAAGCAAAAATGATTTTCTGACCATCATCCCCCCCTGATTAATCGTAACTCCAATATCAATATAATACCATAAAATAAAAAGGCAAGGGGAAATTTTATTGGCTTTTACTGCTGGGCATTGCCTGCCCGCTGGTAGTTTACCCCTTGCCTTGAACTAAATTTGTACAATCAACTATAACACAAATTTACCACTAATATCAAGGGCAGCGGAAAAATATTTTTTAAGCAGGTAATGCTCATTTGGCCCACTTTAACAGGCGCCGGATGCTCTTTTCTTTCCCCAGACAAAAGATTAATTCAAACAACCCCGGGCCGATAGTCTTGCCGGTCAGGGCAACGCGCACAGGATGGATCAACTTTTTAGCCTCAATTCCTAACTCCGCCACTAAATCCCGGAAGGCGCCTTCGATATTCACAACACTAAAATCGGATAACTTATCCAACCTGTCCGCAAAAAGCTTAAGCTCTTTTGACAAATCCAAAGCTAAATGTTTTTTTACTGCCGCCTCATCCATTACCGGCTCTTCCAGAAAGAAAAAATCCGCCCAATCTAGGAAATCATTAAGCCGGGGTAACCTGGCCTGGAATAATTTTACTAACTCTAAAAGATAGCGGCGGTCAAAGTTGTCTTTATTGATATAATTCTTGGCCTCAAGTAACGGAATAAGCTCATCAGCTAGCTTCTCTGGATCAGCGGTTTTAAGATACTGATTGTTCATCCAATCCAGTTTCTTTAAATCAAAGGTGACTGCGGTCTTATTGACGTTTTTGATGTCAAATAACCCTACCGCTTCTTTAATACTGATCAATTCACGATTATCTCCCGGAGCCCAGCTAAGCAAAAGCAGATAATTCAATAGTGCCTCGGATAGATAGCCCATCTTACGGTAGTCGCTGATCGCGGTTGCTCCGGTCCTTTTAGAGAGCCTGCCTCCGTCCACCCCCATAATCAAAGGCAGGTGCGCAAAAAGCGGCAAAGGGAAGCCCAAAGCTTCATAAATAAGCGCTTGTTTAGGCGTATTGGAAATATGATCATCCCCGCGGATAATATGCGTAATATTCATCTCGGCATCATCCACAACGCAAGCAAAATTATACGTTGGAGTCCCGTCGGATTTGATCAATACCTGATCCTTAATTAAACTGGAATCAAATTCAATCTGCCCGCGGATCAGATCATTGACGATTATTTTTTGCGCCGGCACCTTGTAAATAATCGCTTCTTTTCCTTCGGGAGATTTTTCAATGTAGGCCAGCCCGGATTTTAACAATTTATCCGCGTGCATCCGGTAGCGGTCAAATCGCTCGCTTTGATAATAAAGCTCGTCCCAATTAAAACCCAACCACTTCAGGCTGTACAGGATCTCATCAACGAATTCTTTTTTTGAGCGCTCCTTATCCGTATCTTCAATCCTAAGAATAAATTTTCCCTTTTGGGATTGCGCAAAAAGCCAGTTAAACAAAGCCGTACGGCCGCCGCCGATATGTAAATTCCCCGTCGGGCTGGGGGCAAACCTTACTCTAACCATGAGCCAACCTCTCTCCTTCTGCCAAAGCCATTTCATTGATCTCTAAAATCCTGGCATTGCCGGCAGGGGCCATAAATTTAAAGACCTCTATCATATTTTTAGTCTGGATAATTTTCTTCACCGCCAGATAGCTTCCTAATGCCACCATATTAGCAACTTTAACATTGCCTAATTTTATGGCGATATCGGTAAATGGAAACTGCAATATTTTTACTTTACTGATATTATCGCTTTTAGCCAAAGAAGAATTAAGGATTAATAAACCATTGTTCTTAACTTTGCCTTTAAATCTTTCTAATGAAGGATTATTCAAAATGATAAGCGCATCTGCTTTGGCGATATAAGGAGATCCGACCTCCTGGTCGGAGATAGTCACCATGCAATGGCTAGTACCTCCACGTACCTCCGGCCCATAAGCAGGTAAATAAGTGACGTAATTACCCTGGCGCATCGCTGCCTCAGCGATTACTTTACCCAGAAGCATTACCCCTTGTCCTCCGGAACCCGCAATAATTATCCGCTCAATCATTTAATCCTTCCTAATGGAAATTCTTTTTGCATCACATCTCTAATCCAATCCAACGATTCTTTAGGAGCCTGCCCCCAATAAGTCGGACACGGGGAAAGTACCTCTACCAAAGAAAAACCTAAATTATTGATCTGGTTTTCAAACGCCTGTTTGATTGCGCGTTTGGCTTTTAATGTTTCCTGCGGGGAATGCAACGAAACCCTTTCCACGTAACAAACGCCAGGTAACATTGCTAACATTTCGGAAATTTTCAACGGATAGCCGTGTTTTTCTTTGATTCTACCTTCAATTGAAGTCGAGGTCTTTTGACCCAGAAGCGTAGTCGGAGCCATTTGTCCCCCGGTCATACCATAAACCGTATTATTAATAAAAATTACGCTTAAATTTTCTCCGCGGTTTGCCGCATGGATCGTCTCATTGGTGCCGATAGCCGCCAGATCTCCGTCTCCCTGGTAGGTGAAAACAATATTTTGTGGATGCACCCTTTTGATAGCGGTAGCCACAGCCAGCGCCCGTCCATGAGGGGCTTCTGAGCAATCAAAATTCCAGTAGTCATAAGCAACGACAGCACAACCTACGGGAGCAATGCCGATAGTTTTTTCCCTGATGCCCAGCTCATTAATTACCTGGGCAACCAGCCGGTGCGCGATGCCGTGGCCGCAACCCGGACAATAGTGTGTAGGCACATCGTATAGAGATTCGGGACGAAAAAATATTTTTTCCATTATAATAATTTTTTAATTTTGCCAATCATCGCTTCTTCGCTGGGAACTCCGCCTCCGGAACGTCCCAAAAATTCTATTTTGTTCCTACCGCCAACTGCTAACTTCACATCTTCGAGCATCTGTCCATAGGACATCTCCACCACCAAATATTTTAATTTTTTATTTTTTACGTTAAGGGGTGCCTGGGGAAACGGCCAAAGCGTAATCGGCCGGATTAATCCAACTTTCTTCCCCTGACTCCTTAATTGCATAATCGCGCTTTTGGCAATCCGCGCCATCGTGCCGTAGGCCACCAGAATTACTTTGGCATCCGCTAAGAATAAACCCTCATAACGCTCTTCTTTTTTTCTAATCAGTTCATAACTTTTTTGAAGTTTAAGATTAAATTCTTCTAGAGCCCCTTCGCGTAAATAAAATGATTTGGTAATGTTGGGTTTTCTTCCCAGGCATCCGGTAAGCGCCCAATTCTTAATCGTATTAGCCGCAATCTTTTTAGAAGACAATTGCACCGGCTCCATCATTTGACCCAAGATGCCGTCTCCTAAGATCATCACCGGAATACGATATTTATCCGCCAGCTCAAAGCTTGTTTGCGTAAGGTCATAAGCCTCTTGGACGGATCCGGGGGCCAAAACAATCAAATGATAATCACCGTGGCCGCCGCCGCGGGTCGCCTGAAAATAATCTGACTGCGTCGGAGCAATATTGCCCAGTCCCGGGCCGCCGCGCATAATATTAACGATTACCGCCGGAAGCTGGGAGCCGGCGATATAAGATATTCCTTCCTGCATTAAGCTGACTCCGGGGCTAGAAGATGAAGTCATCGACCTTGCTCCGGCAGCTGAACCTCCGTAAACCATATTGATTGCTGCCAACTCCGACTCTGCCTGGATGAACGCACCGCCAGCTTGCTCCATATGCTTAGCCATATAAGCAATAATTTCATTTTGCGGAGTAATCGGGTAGCCGGCATAAAAACTGCAGCCTGCCTGAAGCGCTCCCTGGGCAATGGCTTCATTACCTGAAACTAATATTTTATTTTTTGGCATCTTACTTATAGACCTCGATACAACAATCCGGGCAGATTACCGCGCATTGCATACAACCGCTGCACTCTCCGTTTAAATCAAATTCCACGAAATTTAATCCTTTTTTATTCAATTTTGCGCTTTTCTTAATCAAGCCTTTGGGACAGAAGCTCACACACAAAAGGCACCCTTTGCATCTATCCTGGTTGATATTAATCTTGGCCATTATTTTTTATTTTCCAGCGGATCTCTGCCGCAATTCCTGAAGCCGTCAATCCGTATTTCTCCAAAAGTATCTCTCTTGAGCCATGCGGAATAAATTCAAACGGCAGCCCGATACGTACAACCTGCTGGCTTAATTCCTGGGCAATGGCGCTGCCAAAGCCCTCCTCTTTTATTCCTTCTTCAACCGTAAAAACAAATTTTGTTTTCGCGCTTACTTCTTTGATCAATCCAAAGTCTATTGGCGCAGCAAACCGGGCATTAATTAAATTACCAGATAATCCTTCTTTTTTCAATATTTCAATTGCTTCCCGGGCAACTGAAACCATCGTTCCTAAAGCAATAACCGTAAAATCTTTACCTTCTTTAATTAACTGGGCCTTGCCTAATTTTAACGGTTCAAGTGATCCGTCTCCCCAAGAAACATCCGCACGCGGATATCTTATCGCCACCGGCTTATCTAATCCTACAGCAAACTCTAACATCTGCTCCAGCTCCCCGCCATCTTTGGGCGCCATAATCACTAAACCCGGAATACTCCTCAAATAAGCGATGTCAAATATCCCCTGATGCGTAACTCCGTCTTCTCCGACAATACCTGCCCGGTCAATCGCAAAGATTACCGGTAACCCCTGTAATGAAACCTCCTGGATGATCTGATCATAGGCGCGTTGCAGGAATGTAGAATATATCGCAACTACTGGCTTAAACCCTTGTTTTGCCAGGCCAGCGGCAAAACAAACCGCATGAGCTTCGGCAATCCCGACGTCAAAAAATCTCTCCGGAAATGCATCCCGGAATTTATCTACCCCGGTACCTTCGGGCATCGCCGCGGTAATCGCCAAAATCCGGTTATCCGATTTCCCTAACTCCAGCAATTTATTCCTGAATATTTCGGTATAACTCTTTGTCCCTGGTTGAGATTTTTTTCCTTCCACCTCTCCGGTATTAACATCAAAACAGCCGATGCCGTGGAATTTTATCGGATTATTTTCGGCAAACTCGCAGCCTTTACCTTTTTTAGTTACGATATGCAAAAGCCGCGACCCTTTGATCTCTAAAATATTTTTTAGAGTCGGGACTAACGAGCGCAAATCATGGCCATCGATCGGCCCGAAATAACGGAATCCCAGTTCCTCAAACAACATCCCCGGGACAAACAAACCTTTTAACCCTTCCTCAAACTTAACCATTAGCTTAATCAGGCGGCTGCCGCGCGGCCCGCGGTCCTTAAGGAATTTTTCCACGTTGTGCTTAAAGCGGTTGTATACCGGCAAAGAAATAATTTTATTTAAATAATTACTGATTGCCCCGACATTGGGAGCAATACTTAATTCATTGGTATTTAAAACCACCAGCATGTCTTTTTTCAGGTGCCCGGCGTTATTTAACCCCTCAAAACAAAGTCCGCCGCTTAGAGCCCCATCACCAATTATAGCAGCGATCTTAAACTGCTCGTCTTTAGGCAACAGGTCTCTCCCGCAAACAAGGCCCAGAGCCAAAGAAACAGCATTTGAGCTATGGCCTGATGTAAAAGGATCATACTCCGACTCATCCTTGGAGGGAAATCCGCTCAACCCCTGATACTGCCTGAGTGTTGAAAATAAAGCATTGCGTCCGGTTAATATTTTATGCGCGTAAGACTGATGCCCGACATCAAAAACGATTTTATCTTTAGGAGTATTCAGGCAATAATGCAACGCGATGATCAGCTCTACCGTGCCCAGGCTAGAGGCAAGATGGCCTCCGGTTTGCGAGACCACCTCAACCATCCTCTGGCGGATCTCTTTAGCCAAAGGCTTGAGCTCCTCCAAAGTTAGTTTTTTTAAATCCTGCGAAGAATTTATTTTTTCTAAAAGCATCTTTATTTTTCTTCTAGATCCACATCATCGAATTTCTCTAAAGAAAATTTTCCGTCTTTTTTCATTAACAACTCAACTTTGCGCTGGGCATCGGCTAAGACCTGCGAACAGGATTGGGCAATTTTAATCCCCTCCTCATACTTCTTAAGCGACTCTCTCAAAGTAATTTTTCCGCCGGCCAGCTCTTCAACGATTTTCTGTAATTTTTTTAAATCTTCTTCAAACGTCGATTTCTCTTTCATGCTTAAATACCTCCTCCACGGCGCTGATAAAAAAACCCTGATGCAAAACTGTTTTTAGCCTGTCCCCGGGCTTGATCTGAGAAATATCTTTAACGATTGCCTCCTGCGGTAAAAGCATACTTAAACTATAACCGCGGGATAATATCGACAACGGGCTTAATGCCCCCAATCTCTGGATCAATGAATTCAAGCGCTCCGCTGCCATCTCCAGAGAGTGGCGTAGATTATAATTTAATCCGGCAAATAACTCATCCACCTGCTGTTGTTTTTCAAGCAAGCGGTCCTGCGGACTTTTAAGCATATGCGTCAATCCCGTAAGCCGGTTTTTCAATTCACCGATTGTCTCGCTAAGGGAAAAATTCAGTTGATGTTTGGAATCCGCCAATTCGGCTAATAAGGAATTTTTTTGATCAACGATAATCTTAGCCGCAGCTGAAGGAGTTTCCACAAAAACATCGGCGACTAAATCCGCTAAAGTAGTATTGATCTGATGCCCTACCGCTGAAATTACCGGCAAACCGGAATTATAAATTGCCCGGGCGACTTTTTCCTCATTAAAAGACCAGAGGTCCTCGGTACTTCCTCCGCCGCGACTGACAATGATTAAATCTAACTTGCCAAAATTATTTAAGTCCTCGATGGCCTCAACGATTTCTCCGGCAGCCTGCTCGCCCTGGACGCGCACAGAACGTATGACTACATCCACGCAGGAGGCACCTTTTTTAAGGATCTGCAGGATATCGCGAACAGCCGCGCCTCTAGTCGAAGTAACGATCCCTACGGTAAAAGGCATTTGCGGCAAGGGCTTTTTGTGGCTTAGATCAAAAAGCCCTTCAGCTTCTAATTTTTTTTTCAATTGCTCAAAAACTAACTGCTGCGCGCCTACTCCTTTAGGTTCAATCCGCTCGATAATAATCTGATACTGGCCGCGCGGCCCATAGACATCGACTTTCCCGAAACAAATGACTTTCAAGCCGTCTTCTAATTTAAACTTTAACCCTTTATTGGCATTGGCAAACATCGCCGCCATAATCAGAGAATTTTGATCCTTAAGTGAAAAATAAAAATGCCCGCTGGTAGCAGTTTTAAAATTAGAAATTTCCCCCTCGAGCCAGATTTCACCGATATTTTCCAACCGGCCCTTGATTGCCTGGGTAATTTCGGAAACGCTATAGATATGCCTACTTGCTTTTATCATTATCCGTCTTTTTAGGAATAATCTTTTCTGCCGGTTTTACTTCGGCAGTTTTTTCCTCGGGCTTTACTTCTGGCTGCAAGACCGCAACTGGGGCCTCATTTACCGGAGCCACAAGTGGTAATGCAACTGCAGTTTCGGTTCCGCTTGCCGGTGCCACAGCTTGAGCTACGCTATCCGGATCCACGACAGGAGGCGCGGGTTTTTTCTTGAAAACCAGTAGTTGCACTGAATACGGCGCCAACTCCATGGCTTCAGTATAATCCTGATTAAAATCTACATCTTTTTCCTCGCCGGGTTTAAACTCACAATCCCGGCTGCATTTACTATCGGTAATATATTTACTAAGAACATGAGTATCTTTTAGCCCTTTAAGAGTAATTTTTATTTTACGATTAGTTGCGGAAAATTTATTTACCGAGTTATTTAATTCTATCGCCTGACTAAACATTGCTTTAGCCTTAGCGCTTAACCGTAAGGTAGCCATATCAATTTGACCGGCAAGGATCTTGCGCATTCTATCAGAGTTAATGATATTTAAAGCAGGTTTTCTCTCTGCGCTGTTTAAATAAACAATATTGCGGGATAAATAATTCATCGCTGCCTGCGGATCGATATAATTATAAATAAGCACTGCCAGGTAATCCGCGGATTTAGTAGCCATCGCGCCGACAAATTCATCGCTGAATTTAACGATGAATAAATCCTGGCCCAGAAGGTTAAGCATACGGAAAATATTATAACCGGGTTTAGTGTAGCCTTTGGATTCTGCATTTCTTAAGTCAAATGATTTAACCCCCAGATTCCGGGTTGCCCCGATTTTATTGCCGCCGAAATCCTCCAGGCAAAAATAAATTTGGTAATCCAACCCGGCTTCGTACATATTTTTAAGGCGCGCCGGGATATAGCTGGCAGTAACATATGCATCCTTGCCTCTTTTTGGCGAAATATTGGCCACTCCGTCAAAATTCCATTCATCGACAACCAACGGCAGATTACTATCAAAATGAAAATAATTTAACCACTCGCGGATGAGTTTGATAAAAGATTTATTGTAGATGGTATCCTGTTTCTCTTCCTGCGGGTCGCTGGAATAAGCATGCCAGGAAATAAAATCCAAAGGCAGCCGGTAATTATAGCAATATTTGATCAGCTCATAAATCAGGCTGGCCTCGGGGAAAAGGATACTATTGGGCTGAATATTCCTGAACCAGGCAGTTACCGAAGGCCCGCCCAAAGGTATTTTCATCTTGGTTTCCTGCCGTAACTCCTTGACCGCCTCAGCAATAACCCGGTAGAGATTCAAGTATTCAGATCTACTCCCTAAGAAAAAATCATCCAAATCCGGTGCGCTCCAAACCTCATACCAGATATTATATTTCTTCTCACAGCTTAATTTACGGATAGTTTTCTTGATTAACTCTTTATAGGCCTTTAAATTATGCGGAGCGCTGTTGACATCTAAAACCCTCCCCAAGCCATTGGGAGTACCGAATAAATCCAGGATCACTGTTCCTGAGCTGTCGCTTATCTTTTTAATAATCTCTTCATAATTGGCCAAAAGCTTCTCTTGAGCAGCTGAATCATTATTTAACTGTTGGATCTCCCAGAGATTATATTGCAGACGGTAAAAATTACCAAACCCCAAATCCGCCTGCCAGGCACTTATTGCATCTTGGGCAGCGATTGTTTGCGGTAAGGTTATATCGCGATGGGCTCCTCTGCCGCTTAAATCAATATTTGATTTATATATTTTAGGAAGGCTGACGGTAGGCGAACTAAAATCCAGATTAAACTCCAGTTCATCAGGCACTTGCGCAAAGCAGGCGCTGCTTAGAAAAAACAACGAAAAAATTAAAAATAATTTAATCCGCTTGATTTTATCCATTAAATCTTTTTTTGTATTCTTAAAATCGAAATTGCTTTACCGGTTTTTTCATCTATTTCAACCAGCGCCCCGTGCAACTGGATATTTTCCTGGGCAACCTCAAATTTTACAGGTATAGAACTTAAAAAACGGGTGAGCACATCTTCTACTCTCCTGCCGATTACCGAATCATACGGCCCGGTCATACCAACATCAGTTATATAGGCAGTGCCTTTAGGCAAAATTTTCTCATCTGCGGTTTGAATATGCGTATGTGTGCCAAGAATAGCCGAAACCTTACCGTCCAGATACCATCCTAAAGCAACTTTCTCAGATGTAGCTTCGGCATGAATATCTACAATAATAATTTTTGTCTCTTTTGCCAACTCTTCGGCTGCTTTAAGCGCAGCTTTAAAAGGACACTCCAGGGCCTCCATAAAAACCCGGCCATTCACATTAAGCACTCCGACCTTAGTCCCGTTTTTAGCCTTAAATACTCCTGCGCCGCGTCCGGGTGCTCCGCTGGGAAAATTTAGCGGGCGTAAAATTCTTTCCTCCTGATTAATCAACTCAAAAATTTCCGGCTTTTTCCAGATATGATCTCCGGAGGTAAGCACATCGGCTCCGGCGGCAAAAAGCTCGCTAGCAACTTTAGTAGTAATCCCTGAACCTCCGGAGGCATTCTCCGCATTAGCAATTACAAAATCGATTTGTAAGTCCTGTTTTAGCGGGGCAACTAATTTCTTGATCGCCTCCCTTCCCGGTGCGCCGACGATATCTCCGATAAAAAGTATTTTCATAGTTTATTTAGCGTACTCAATAGTACGGGTCTCGCGAATCACCGTAACCTTGATCTGCCCGGGATACTCCATTCCTTCCTCAATCTTTTTACGGATATCCCTACATAAAGTAATCGCATCACCATCATTTATTTTTTCCGGCTGTACAATTACACGGATTTCACGTCCCGCCTGAATAGCAAAAGACTTTTCTACCCCTTTAAACAAATTAGCAATTGATTCTAATTTATCCAGGCGCTTAACATAAATTTCCAGAGTCTCTCTTCTGGCCCCGGGCCGTGCCGCACTTACCGCATCAGCAGCTACAGCTAAAACCCCGTACATGCTCGATGGCTGCGCTTCTTCATGATGGGATTCGATCGCTGAAACAACTTCAGCGCTTTCATTATATTTTTTAGCTAAATCCGCTCCCAGCTTAGCATGCGTTCCTTCAACCTGATGGTCCACGGCTTTGCCGATATCATGTAAAAGCCCGATCCGGCGTCCCAGCTTAAAATCAAGCCCCAGCTCGCTGGCCATAATCCCTAATAAAAAAGAAACTTCCCTGGAATGCTGCAAGGCGTTCTGTCCGTAACTGGTGCGGTATTTAAGCCTGCCTAAAAGTTTAATTATTTCCGGATGCAAGCCATTAACCCCTGCCTCAAAAGCAGCCCGCTCTCCTTCTTCACGGATTTTTTCATCCATTTCTTTTTTAGTCTTTTCAACTAGCTCTTCAATGCGCCCGGGATGGATTCTTCCGTCGGAAATAAGTTTTTCCAAACTCAGACGGGCAATCTCTCGTCGAACTGCATCAAACCCGGATAAAGTTACGGCTCCGGGAGTATCATCGATAATTACATCTACACCCGTGGCCATCTCTAAGGCGCGAATATTTCTGCCTTCCCGGCCGATAATCCTACCCTTCATTTCATCATTAGGCAAAGTTACCACGCTAACGGTTGATTCCACGGTATGCTCTGCTGCACAACGCTGAATCGCCAGACTTAAAATCTCCCGAGCCTTCTTGTCGGCAATCGCGCGTACCTCTTCTTCCTGACGTTTGATAAAAATTGCCTTTTCATTATTTAATTCTTCGTTCAAGCGGCTCAGCAAAATTTGTTTTGCTTCTTCAACAGACAAAGAAGAAATTTTCTGTAAGCGCTCTTTTTCCTCTGCCACCAAAGCAAGTAGCTGATTATCTTTTACCTTCAGAGATTCTTCCTGTTTTTTAAGGCTGTCATTGCGCAGATCGATTTCTTTTTCTTTTTTCTCCAAGAGATCAAGCCGGCGGTCGATATTCTCTTCTTTTTGCGTTAATCTTTTTTCAAGATTTATCGTCTCCTGCTTGCGGTCTTTGGTCTCCCGCTCAAAATCCTGGCGCATGCGGTGCAGAAGATCTTTGGCTTCTAATTCCGCTTCCCGGCGCTTATCCAGCACCTCTTTTTTAGCTACTTCTAAGATGTGTTCGGCTTCAAGTTCTGCGCTTTTTAATTTTTTCCCGGCAATATGCTTTCTAAGGAAATAACCCGTATATGCGGCAACTAATGCAACAAATATAGGCACGACTATATTAAGAATCATTTCTATCCCCCTTTTTGACCCTGGTTGTCAGAATTTTTTAGGAGCTTTTTTAGGAGAAGACGATTTTTTTGATGCTTACATCATTGCTGGTGGTGGGGATGAGGGGTAAGACCTGGAAATCAAAAGCCAAACCTATAGAAGGCGTACTATCAGAAAGCGCAGCCAAGAAACGATCATAGCAACCCTTACCGCGTCCTAAACGGTTACCTTTTTTATCAAAGGCTAACCCGGGGACAACAATAAGATCCAGATCCTCCGGATCAACCAGAGTCTCCGACACCGGCTCCCAAACTCCGTAGGGCCCTTTTTTTAACTTAGCATGATCAACAAACATGGCTGGCTGCATAATTTCTTTATCTTTTCTGAAAATCGGCACGCATATAAGCTTGCCTAACTTTATAGCTTCCCTAATCATCTCTTCAGTATTTACTTCCCCGCCAAAAGCGATATAAAACATCACTGTCTTCGCCTTTTTAAAAACCTTATTCCTTAAAAGTTTATCTTGAATAAGCTTACTTTTTCGGTTTCGGTCTTCCTCCTTCTGTGTTTTTAATCTCTTAAGAATTTTACTACGTATTTGAGCCTTTGTCAACATGACTAAACCTATAAACAGGTTTCCCCTTCGTGAGAATGTTGCTTATCCTCGAAAGGCACCGGTTTGCCCTGTTTCTTATAGTAATCTTTTAGTGCCGAACGCAATGCTTCTTCCGCTAAAACCGAGCAATGCATTTTCACCGGAGGCAGGCCTCCCAGTGCCTCGGCTACGGCTTTATTGGTAATCGTCAAAGCTTCACTGATGCTTTTTCCTTTGACCATTTCCGTGACCATGGAACTGGTAGCCACTGCAGCACCGCACCCAAAAGTCTTAAATTTTACGTCGATAATTATTTCGTTTTCAATCTTTAAATACATCTTCATCACATCCCCACAGACAGGATTTCCGACGGTGCCGATACCGCTGGCATCGGTAATTTCCCCGACGTTACGAGGGTTGGTAAAATGATCCATTACTTTTTCGCTATAAGGAAGTTGTCCGGACATATTATTTCATAATTAACTTATGCGGCTTATCTGATTTCTGAAAATCTCTAGGCCCAGAGATCTCTCTTAGTGTATTTAATTTTTTATTTTTCTCCAGTTCTTTGTAAATCAACACCCAGGCGCAATCCTTTTGATCATCTACTTCACATTTGCCTTTATTCATTCCGCCGCAAGGTCCATTAAGCAGCCCTTTAGGACAAAGCGTAATCGGACAGATCCCTGCGGTTTGGGCCAGCACGCACTCTGCGCACATCGAGCATTTCTCAAAAAAGTTTCCTTTGGCATCCATCACCGCGCCAAAAATTGTATTGCAGGCAGGAAAAACTGCCAGACTCAGGCGGTCATTATCCTTAACTGACTGGACCCCTAAACCGCAGGCTAAAACCAAAACTGCCTCTGATTGGCGCAGGACATTTAAATTCTTGGCCATCGCGGTTTTCAGTTTAGCGGCTACACAAGGGGCAGTTGGAATGCAGTAGCCGGTAATAATTTTACCTGCCTTCTCCAGAAGCTTCTGCATTTTAAGCACTTCTTTTTCTCCGCCGCTTTTACAAGTTGTCGAACACTCTCCGCAGCCTACTAAAAATATCTTTTTATATTCTTTAAGGCTGGATAATAACTCATCTATAGGCTTCGGCTGACTGATAATCATATAAAAAATTTTAACACAATTTTTTCCCTATCTCAAGACAAAATAAAAAGTTTTGTCCCTATTCATCGCGAAAATAATCTTCGATACTCTCAAAGAAAGCTTTGTTTCTATTCCTCTTTTCACCGATAATATCCTCTAATCCAATATCGTCTAATTCATCGGGGCTACCTGCACTTTGCACATCGACAAATTTATCCAGCAGATTACCCTGCTCAAGAAACCGGGAAACTTGCGTAAAAACCGAGCCGCCCCCATCCATGAAGCTTCTCGAAGAACGGTCAATATGCGGCTTTAATAAAAATAAATTTACTTTAGCGCGCGTTGAAGCAACATAAAACAACCTACGCTCTTCTTCAATTTCATCTTCTGTTTCTAACGACAGGTACGAAGGCAGGTGGCCTTCAGCAACATAAATTAGAAATACCGTATGCCATTCCAGGCCTTTTGCCGAATGTATCGTCGAAAGCGTAAGCGGCGCATCAGCTTTATCCTTCTTGCCTGCTTCAATCAAAGCCCTCTCCGGCGGCTCAAGTGCCATATCTACCAAAAATTGTTCGACTGTTTTATAGCGCTCCGCGATTCTTAATAATGAATCCAGGTCATTTAAACGTTTATTAAAATCATCATATTTAATTTTTAGTAAAGGCTGGTAATAAGGAAGGATCTTTTCGATAATTTTAGCCGGTGTATCAGCCTGACAATCGAGATTTTTTAATATCTCCAGCAACTCTTCAAGTTGGCGGTTTTTTTGCAGCAACTCTTTAAGCCCAGCCTTATCCACAATCGCCTGAATAATTTTTTCTGCAGTTATTGGCCCGATCTTAGGAATCAATAAAAGCGCGCGTAACCAGCTAACCTGGTCTGCGGTGTTGTAGCTGATCCGTAAATAGCTCATCAGGTCTTTGATATGGGAGGCCTCAACGAATTTTTGTCCCCCGTATTTTACAAAAGGGATATTTCTTGCCGTCAATTCAATTTCTAAGTCATTAGAATGCCAACCGGAACGAAAAAGTACGGCCACATCTTTTAAAGGCACCCCTTCCTCTCTTAACTCCAAAATTTTCTCTGCCACAAAAACCGATTGCGCATTCTCGTCGGGGCAATCGATAAAAACCGGGGTGTTGCCTTCTTTTTTCTTGGTATAAAGATGCTTTTCAAATTTTTCCTTAGCTTGGGCAATCACCGCATTAGTTAAATTCAAAATCGGTTGTGTCGAACGGTAATTTTCCTCAAGCGTAATAATTTTTGCACCTTGAAATATTTTTGGAAAATCGATAATATTCCTGAAATTTGCCCCGCGGAAAGAATAAATGCTCTGCGCATCATCACCAACTACCATAATATTTGTATGGTCAGCTGCCAAAAGACAGGCAATATGCGCCTGAAGTTTATTGGTATCCTGATACTCATCAACCATAATGTATTTGTATTTTGCCGCCAGGCTAGTGCGCACCTCTTCATGCGTAGTTAAAAGATTTTTCAAGTAAACCAGCAGGTCATCATAATCCAGAAGCGATTTTTTACGCTTATATTTATTATACTCATTGCGGATTTTTTTAATCTCTTCGGTAAACTCTATAAATTGCGGGTATTCATCATCAAGCACTTCGGCAAGATCTTCGGATTTATTTATGCTTTTAGAGATTACTTCTAAAATCGCGTGTTTACGCGGAAAACGTTTCTCGAATTTATGAAAACCCAGCTGCGTGCGCACCAGATTAAGGGCATCCTCAGCATCTGCCTGATCCAAAATCGTAAAATTATTATTTAAATCCAGAAGCTTGGCGTATTTTCTTAAAATCATATTGGCAAAAGAATGAAAGGTACCTCCGGAAACATTTTTGCAGCGCTCATCTAAAAGAATGCTTGCACGCCGCAGCATTTCTTCAGCTGCCCGGCGCGTAAAGGTGAGCAATAAAATATGTTCCGGCCTTACTCCCTGCTCAACCAGATAAGCTACCCGATGCACCAAAACGCGTGTTTTTCCGCTACCGGCTCCGGCAATAACCAGATGCGGCCCGTTTATAGACTCAACTGCTTTAAGTTGCGCAGGATTTAATTCCTGCTGATAATTTATTTTTTTCATGTTTTAAGGAAACGCTTTCGCCAAACCACTAAAATGCCCTTGAAATTTACTCGACATGTGGCATGCTTTGATTACCTTTTTTGTTAACTGAAACGGAGGATAAAGATAGCGCAAGCCATCGAGGATTATCTCCTCTAAAAAGAGCCCTAAAAATTAGGGCTCTTTTTATATACGGATATAACACCCTAAGGTTTATTTTTGAGATATGCGCGATTAATCTTTTGCGGGGCAATCGGATGGTCTTGAGCACCTACCGGAGTATTTTCAATCTTCTGTACTACATCTAAACCAGAAACTACTTCGCCGAAGATAGTGTGGCGCATATTTAACCAGGGAGTTGGGGCACAAGTAATAAAAAACTGGCTCCCATTAGTGTTTGGACCGGCATTAGCCATGGCCAGCATTCCCGAATTGTCGAATTTTACTACCGGAATTACTTCATCCTCAAATGGTTTTCCCCAGATTGATTCTCCTCCTGCGCCAGTTCCCGTAGGGTCTCCGCCTTGAATCATAAATCCCTTGATCACTCGATGAAAAATTAATCCGTTGTAATATCCTTTTTCAACTAATTTAGTAAAATTCTCACATGTTTTAGGCGCAATGTCAGGCATAAGTTTAAGCTCGATGTTTCCCTGATTAGTTTCGAAAACTACTATTGTTTCTGCCATAGCCAAAATCCCTCCGTAACAAAATGTTAAATATAAGGTTAATATTAATATTTTATTTCTCATCGCCGTTATTTCTCCTCTTCTTTCGGTTCATTCTTTTCTTCTGGTCTTTCGCTATTTTCTTCTACAGGCTTTATTTCTTCTTGCTTAATCTTTTCTATAGGCTGGGTCTCTTCTCTGGGTTGGGACTCTTCAGCTTGTTGAACCCCCTGCGCCGGTTTAGGCTCTTCAACTTGTTTGACTTCTTCTAGCTGCTTAATCGGCTCCGCAATCTTAACTTCTTTACGCAGATGTGCGATCTCTTCGGCAAAACTTTTTAATCTTTCCTGACCGGACTCCAATTCCTTTTCTAATTCTGAATACTCTTGATTTAATTTATTGAACTCCGCCTTTGGCACCCATTCATTAATTTTTTCTTTACGGTTAAACTCAGTAATCGTAACCTGGTGTTCTTTAATACTTTTAAGCTGCTCTTCAATTTGATGCTTCTGCGCTTGGATCTGATCTTCTTTGAGTCGGCAAGCCATCTCTTTATCATCAAGGGCTGTTTTTAAATCACGGATTACCCGTGATAAATCTACATTTTTAGTAAACTCCTCTTGTAACTCTTTTTCTTTAGCCGCAAATTTTCCGCTTAAGTCCGAATCCTCCGATTTTATCTTAAACAACTCCGCTTCGGCCTTGGTCACCCACTCATTCCTGCGTTTGAGCTCATCGGTTAGCTTGGCTTCATTTTCTTTGGAAACCGTAAATGCGGACTTAGTCTCTACATATTCTGCATTTACTTTGCTTAGCTCGTCCTTAAGCTGCACTAAATCATTTTGTAATCTCTGGATTTTCTGCTCCTTGCCGGGGTCTGTGGAAGGGGATAACGGATTTATATTTATTTTCTGTTTAGCGGAAGAAGGGTTTGGCGGAAAGAATATCCCCCAAAGAGCATAGATCACCATCCCCATACCTAAAACTACCAATATTTGTAATACCAGCATCATAAATTATTCTTGCAAAAACAAGCTCATTATAAAAAAATCCCCGCAAATGTGCCGTTGGAAAGATATTCTGAACCGATTTGGTTTCAGGTGGGATCCCTATTCTTAAACACAAGTGCCTAAGAAATTGTGGGTTCCCGAGAAAATTGTGTTGGTTCAACAACTATCAGTTTTCCAACCTGCACCGCAGGGATAATTAAGCATAACATATCTTTATCCCAGAATCAACCCCCTCTTCAACAAGGGGACGTGCCGAAAAGGGACACCCTTAGCAAAAAGGGTGTCCCTTTATAGGACGTCCCCTTTAATCCCTTTAATCTTAGCGGAGCTTTACTCCGAAACGCTCTTCTAACAAAGAACAAACTTCATTATGCAGCGAGTTAATTTCTTCTTCGGTAAGCGTGCGTTCATCCAGACGGTAAATACAGGACAGGGTTAAGCCTTTAGAGCCTTGTGGTATTTGCTTACCCTGATAATAATCTGCGACTTTTACGTGGCGCAGCAAAGGAGCGCCTCTTTCTTTGATCGCCAGAAGCAGTTCCTTTACCGAAATTTCATTGTTAATCACAAAACTGATATCTCTGGCAATTGCCGGGAACTTAGGAATGCTTACAAACTTCTTGCCTAAATTTATATGGCTGAATAATTTTTTTAAATTAAGCTCTGCCAAAACTACCCTTCTGTTTTTAATATCAAAGGCGTCCAAAGCTTGCCGGCTTAAATCCAACATAAAACCGGATTCCTCCCGGCCGATAACAATATTTATTCTATACTCATCCTGACGTACAAAATCAAAGCCT
The DNA here is from genome assembly GCA_002796135.1 of Candidatus Omnitrophica bacterium CG11_big_fil_rev_8_21_14_0_20_41_12. Taxonomy (GTDB): domain Bacteria; phylum Omnitrophota; class Gorgyraeia; order Gygaellales; family Profunditerraquicolaceae; genus UBA6249. The sequence continues at coordinate 24,634 of PCWB01000050.1, read as the reverse complement.
TTAACTCCTAACCTGTTCAAGATAATTTCCAAGACACCTTTTAAATGTAAAAGATTTACTTCGTCTTTGACCATTCCTTTTTCAATCAGAAATGAATTAACTCCGCACAAGGCGATGCCCAAATAAGGCTCCTCACGAGTAGAGCCGGCTTCTGCGGAAAAAACATTTGCTGTTTCAAAAATTTTTATATTTTCCTGCTGTTGGTCAAGATTATACGCAATGCAGCGGATCAGGCTGGGCAAAAGAGTCGAGCGCAAAACTTCCTGTTCGCAACTTTTAGGATTTAAAATTTCGATCAAATTTTTATCAGTATTAATGCCTAATTTTATCAGCAGATGACGGTCAACCAGGCTGTAAGTAATTACTTCATATAAACCCAGCCCGCTTAAAATGTTCTTTATCCCTGCGGCGATATCCTCTTTATCGGTAATATTGGCAGCCGGCCTAATTGCGGGAATAGTTTTAGGAATTTTGGCATAACCGTAAATCCGGGCAATCTCTTCAACCAGATCTATCGGCAACCTAAGGTCCTGGCGAAAACCGGGGATCTTTACCGAGAGAATATTTTTAGTCTTGGTTTTTACCTCCAGCCCCAATCGACTTAAGATCTGCTTGATTTTAACTGAAGGAATAGCTACACCTAATATTTTATTTACATAAGTTAACTCGAGATTAATTAAAGGGTTAACAGGTTTTGCTGTTCCGATGCTCTTGTAAGTACGGGGCCTGCCTCCGGCTAACTTTAAAATTAACTCTTGAGCAGCAATGCTGGCAGTTTTAGCAGTTTCAAAATCTACCCCTCTTTCAAATCTATAAGCAGACTCAGACTGCAAACCTAACTTTTGTTTTGCCCTGCGCACCAGGATGGAGCTAAACACCGCTGACTCAAGTAAAAGGTTGCGCGTTTTAAAAGTTACCTCGGTGGCCTGACCACCCATAATTCCGGCAATCGCCACCGGCTTATCAGCATCGGCAATCACTAAAACTTCGGAGTTCAATACCTTCTGCTGGCCGTCGATCATCACAATTTTGTCATCTTTACCGGCCCGGCGAACATTAATCACTTTCTGGCTCAGTGTATCCAAATCAAAGGCATGTAAAGGCTGGCCGGTCTCAAATAAAACAAAGTTGGTAATATCAACAATGTTATTGACTGAGCGGCAACCAAGAGATTCCAGCCTCTTTTTTAGCCAATCAGGAGAAGGCCCTACCTTAACATCATAAATTACTCTTCCGCTATAAAACGGGCAATCCCTTTTATCGCTAATCAAGATTTTTAATGGCAAGAGATCTTTTGCTTTGATTTTTGTCTCTTTAAACTTAGGTTTTTTAAGCTTTAGGCCGCAAATTGCGCTTACCTCGCGGGCAACTCCTAAGACGCTTAACCAATCCGGGCGGTTGGAAGTGATTTCAATCTCAAAAACCGAATCTTCGCCAGATTGCTCAAAAGAAACCACCTCTAAGCCTGCCATGGTCAGCTTCTCAGCCAACGCTTGCGGCGAAATTTTTAAATCCACAAAATTTTTTAACCAGCTATAGGTAACTTTCATTTTAAAATTGCTTTAAGAATCTTAGATCGTTTTCAAAAAATAATCTTATGTCATTGATCCCGTATTTTAACATCGCGATTCTTTCAATGCCCATGCCAAAAGCAAAACCAGTATATTTTTTTGAATCATATCCTACCTGCTTAAAAACATCCGGATGGATCAAGCCCGCCCCTAAAATCTCCAGCCACCCCTTTCTGCCGCAAACAGAGCAGCCGCTACCTTTACAGATAATACAGGAAATATCTACTTCTGCGGATGGCTCAGTAAATGGAAAAAAGTGCGGCCTAAAACGCATTTTAATATCCTGCCCAAAAACACTTTTAGCAAAAAGCTCTAAGATCCCCTTTAAATCGGAAAATTTTACGTTTTCATCAACCAGAAATCCTTCGACCTGATGAAACATAAAAAGATGGCTGGCATCCACTGCATCCGGTCGATACACTCTCCCCGGAACGACTATGGCTAACGGCGGCTGATGCGCTTTCATCGCGCGTACCTGTACCGGAGAGGTATGGCTGCGCAAAAGAAGTTTAGGATAATTTTTTAGATAAAATGTGTCGAAGGCGTCGCGGGAAGGGTGTTCCAAGGGGATGTTTAAACCGGTAAAATTATTATATTCGGTCTCAATTTCCGGGCCCTGGACAACTGAAAAACCCATACGGGTAAATATCGCACAAATTTCATTAATAACCTGAGTAATCGGATGAAGGCCGCCCAACTCCTGAGCAATTCCGGGCAAACCGACATCTAAATTTTCTTTTTTTTCAACACTACCGCTTTTTTTTAAAAATTTGCCTTTCTCTTCAATAAGACTCAGCAATTTATTTTTTAAAACATTCACCTCTTTGCCAAAAGCTCCGCGCTGTTCAAGGGCAAGCCCAGAGATTGAGCCGGTTAGCTCTGCCAATAATCCTTTCCTGCCCAGATATTTAATCCGCACCTCTTCTAAAGCCTGTAGAGAAGTAACTGCGGCTAAATCATTTTCTATTTGCGCTTGAATAAGCTTAATATCCATACTAAAAATAAAGCCCCTAATAATCCAAGAATTACTTTCACTTTAAAAGAATCTAATTTATGATCGGTTATTTTGCCGGGAGTAATCTTGCGTAGTGCCCGGGCATGAATATCTAAATCTCCGCCATGCTCAAGGCAGGCGCGGTGAAATACCCCGATTATTTCTACAATATCACCCTGCGCTTTGTAGGCCCCTGTAAAATTAATTTCTTTAGCCAAACCAGCACTCATCCAAACACCGATAGCCTTATTGCCGTCATTAATATTGACCCAGGCAAACTCACCGCGCTTCATTACCTCCCCTATGGCTTCACCAGAATATATAATTGATTTGCCGTCATACTGCTGGCCTTGACTAATCAATTCATTGCTATTCAAGCCTTGAGAAAAACCAAGCTTCGGGCCAAAAATAAAAAACAAAGTGATTAAAAGTAGCTTGAGATTATCTTTCATCTTCCTTTTACTACTGCAACAATAAATCCGATTATGGCAAATACCGACATAAATTCCAGGCGGCCTGCCCACATCTGCAGTATATAGGTAATTTTCAATACGGCAGGCATGGTTATATCGGTAATCCCGCAGGACAATCCAATATTAGCTGCTGCGGATGTTGATTCAAAAAGTGATGCTAAAAAAGAATTCCCGTAAAACATTCCTACTAACGCTCCTAATCCGTACAAAACCAGATAAGCCAGAGTAATGATTAAGGCGCTTCTAATGATTCTGTCTTCCAAAAACATCTCTTTGATATGATGAAATTTCTCAATGATGATCGCCTTTTCAGGCATAATAATTCTTTTCAAATCTTCCTGAAGGGCTTTAAAAATAATACCGATACGTAGCATTTTAATTGCTCCGGTAGTAGAACACACTGCCCCGCCTAAAGCCATCGCCAAAATTATTCCCACCATCGCCAGTTGATTCCAATCTAAAATAAACTGCTGTGCATAAATAGTCTGAAATCCTGTGCCGCTATGCGCAGAGATAAGCTGATAAAATCCTTTACGCAAAAAGATCGTGGCGGTTGGATAAATTCCCGTCTGAGCTAAGCCTACGGCGACAATCGAAAAAGTAGCGATAACGGTGGCAAAAAAAGTTCTGGTTTCAATATTTCTAATTATTTCTTTACGATTACCCATCCATAAATGGTAATGCAGCTTAAAATTAAATGCCCCTAAGACCATAATAATTACGGTAATCAGTTCGTAAATTGCGCTATGGTAATAAAGTATGTTTTGCGATTGCGGAGTAAATCCTCCGGTATCAAAAGCAGCCATAAATATGCAGGCTCCGTGAAAGAATGAACTAAGCGGCTTCATTCCGTTAAAGATACCGGTTATTCCCAAGGCCAGCGTGCCCAAAACAAGGTAAACAATACTTACCAGCCAGATGAATCTGGCGGTATGGATTACGTTGGGCATAATTCTCTCGTCGCGGGCCTCTCCAACATACATTTTAAATGCTCCGGAGAAACCCCGTACAAAAAATGAAAGCGCGATCACCACAATCCCTTGGCCGCCTAAGAACATAATCAAATGACGCCAGAGGTTATGCGTATAAGACAAGTGGTCTAAATTTTGGACTAGAATTAAGCCGGTAGTAGCAAATCCGGACATGGAATCAAAACAGGCATCGAGAAAAGATTTCCAGTGGCCGCTTAAATATAACGGGATTGCCCCTAAAATCATGGCTAAAATCCAAGAAAGACTGACGACAATCATCCCCTGCATCCAGTTTAAATCCTCGTCTGTATGGCAGAATTTAATCAAGAGCAATCCCAATAAAACAGCAATCTCAATGCTAATAAAAAAATCTAAAAGAGGATTTATCTCTCCGAAACATATTCCGGCAATAATCGGAATAACCATGGTCAAGGCCAATCCCAGGATTATTTTACCCAGGTAAAAACCGATTATTTTTAGATCTTTAAGGTTGGGTTTAAGGATCATGATTTAAAAGATACTAATAAGCAGATCAGAAAGGCCGCCAGTATTATGGAAAATACATATAAAATTTCTGTAATTATTCCGAGAATAACGTTTACGGTGGGTTTAAATCTCATTATCTTAAAGTTTTCCGGCCAAAAGACTCAATAACTGCGGCTCATTGCCGATTAAAGTAAGAGCGATTACATCGTCCCCGGATTGAAACACGGTATCGCCTTTAGGAAGGATAACCTCTTCTCCTCTTAAAATAGAAACCAATACCGCATCCTTAGGCAGATTAACATCTTTGAGCTGCTTATTAATCACCGGGGCATCGCTAGGCAGGTCAACGCGCACTATTGCAAGTTTACCGCGTTTAAAACTCATTAAATTTACAAAATCAGAGAAAGAAACCTCTTCTTCGATAATTTTAGCGATAATTTTAGTGGAGTCAACCGGAACATCAATCCCCAACTCATTAAAGGTATGCTCATTGTCGGGATTATTCACGCGTCCGACAGTACGTTGCAAATTAAATTTTTCTTTGGCTAATTGGCAAATAATCAAATTATCTTCATCGTCGCCGGTAACGGCGGCTAAAACATCGGCGCGCGCAATCCCGGCTTCTTCCAGTATTTTCGGGTCACAGGCATCTCCGTTGATCACCAAGGCTTCTAACTCTTTGGCAATCTCTTCGCAAATTTGGCGGTCTTTATCAATGATGCTTACCGTATGCTTTCCCTGACAAAGCCTTTTGGCCAGAAAATAACCCACCTTGCCTGCCCCAACAATCAAAATAAACATATTTATTTATCTCCCAGATTAAACTTTTCCCTAACTTCTTGAAGGCAGGAAACCTTAACTACCCCCATTAAAATATCTTTATCTTTTAAAATAGTTTGCGGCTCAGGAATAACTACCCCGTGCATTCTGCGTAGAGCAACGACAATAAAATCTCCCGGAATATTTATATCTTGAATGATTTTTCCGACTAATTCATCCTTGACTTCAATCTCCAGGACCCCTAAATCTCTGGATTCAATCAGATAACTGGAGAACCTGCTTTCGATAATCTTATCTCTGAGCATAGCCGAAAACAACATTGTTCCGCTAATAATATCCAGGCCCAGAGAAGCGTAAATATGCGCCCGCTGCGGGTCATAAACACGCGCCAGCACTTTCGGTACGTGAAAAATCTTCTTAGCAACCTGGGCGCTAATTAAATTAGTGTTATCACCGTTAGTTACCGCGCAAAAAGCATCGGCTTTTTCAATCCCCACCTGTTTTAAGAGAGCCAGGTCAAAACCATTACCCACCATGGTCAGGCCGTTAAAGGTGCCACCGAGACGCTTAAAAGCTTCCTGGTTTTTATCGATAACCACCACATCATGGTCTTCTCCGGATAAAAGCTTGGCTAGTTCTGCCCCTACTCTTCCGCAGCCGACAATAATTATATGCATAAAAACCTCATCATTTCTTTACTACATCAACCAGCTTTTTAAAAGCATGGCTGTCTCTGACTGCTAAATCTGCCAGAATTTTACGATCAAGGTTTATCTTTGATTTCTTTAATCCACTCATAAATACGCTATAAGTAATCCCGACTTCTCTACAGGCGGCATTAATCCGCGCAATCCAGAGGGCACGGATTTCACGTTTCTTATTCCTGCGATCGCGGTAAGCATATTTAAGCGCATGCATTAAAACTCGTCTTGCCTGCTGATATTGCTTACTGCTATCTCCCCAAAACCCCTTAGCCTGCTTTAAAAGTTTTTTCTTTCTTTTGCGTGTTGCTACACTGTGTTTAATTTTTGCCATTTTTATACTCCTTTATACAAATTAACTTATACTCTGCGCTAATTGGTTTGTGCAGATGGCGCCACCTGACGCCTTTATCCATACGGTAACATGGATTTAATAAACCTGACCTCTTTTTTTCCAGCCAGCCCCCTACGTTTTTTTAAGTTCCGCATCTTTTTTGTTGTTTTAGATGAAGCTAAATGGCTCTTGCCGCCCGGAGAATACTTAACTTTACCTCTCTTACTGATTTTAAAACGTTTTGCCACTCCTCTTTTTGTTTTTAATTTTGGCATTTTTATTATATCTCCTTAGGTTATGCATTATACCTTGTGTACGGACACAACACCCGCGCAATTCCAATTAGCGCGGGGTGTAGCATTCTATTATACCTTATGTACGGACACAACATCCGCCACGAGGCGGATGCCGACCCCTTCCAATTGGGTCGGGCCAAGCGCAATAAGCGCCGGGTGTTATTATACCTTATTTCGGGGCAATCACAAAAGACATAATTCTGCCTTCTAATAACGGGGCTTTCTCTACCTTCCCATCGCCCTGTGTGGCGGCGATAAATTTATTTAAAACATTCCTTCCCAGATCCACATGTTCCATTTGTCTTCCGCGAAAGAAAAGATTAACCCTGACTTTATCTTTTTTCTTTAAAAAACTTACCACCTGTTTTACTTTGGTTTCGAAATCATGGTCATCAATGTTGGGCTTAAGCCGGATTTCTTTAAAGCGGCCTTGTTTTTGATGCTTCTTTGCCTCGTGTTCTTTTTTCTCAAGATCATATTTAAACTTGCTGAACTCAATAATCCGGCAAACCGGCGGAGTAGCTGCCGGAGCAACCTCCACTAAATCCACTCCAAGCTGATTGGCAATCTCTAATGCCCTTTGCACAGTCATTACTCCCAGCGCTCCACCATCATGGCCGATGACTCTAACCTGCGGTGAAATAATTCTGTCATTAACACGAATAAACTTTTTTATAGCAGCCTCCCTTTTCTATTTATGTTCCTGAATCCGGTTATTTAGCTCTTCAATAAATTTATCCAAAGCTACTGCGCCCTGTTGCGCGCCTCCTTTTTTGCGCACGCTGACCGTCTCTTGCTTGGCCTCCCGATCACCGATGATTAAACAATAAGGTATCTTGCTTAATTCGGCTTCCCGGATTTTTTTATCCAGGGTTTCGTTACGCGCATCTATTTCCAAACGTATATTTATATTTTCTAATTTTTCCTGAATGGCCTGAACATACGGCATCACAGTTTCTTTAACCGGAATTAATAAAACCTGACACGGGCTAAGCCACAAAGGAAGCTCTCCTTTATAATGCTCAATTAAAGCTCCGATAAAACGCTCTAAACTTCCTAATAAAACCCGATGCAGCATAATCGGCTGTTTTTCTTTACCGTCGGAATCAATATAGGCCAGATCAAATCTTTTGGGAAGCGCAAAATCACATTGGATAGTCGCACACTGCCAGGTTCTCTTCAAGGCATCTTTTAATTTTATATCAATCTTCGGACCATAAAATGCACCATCCCCCTGATTGATCTCATAGGCAATACCTTTTTCTTTTAAAGCGTCTTCTAGGGCCTCGGTGGCCTTCTGCCAATCCTCAGTCGAGCCGATATATTTTTCCGGACGGGTGCTTAACTCTACTCCCCACTGATCAAAACCGAATACTTTCATCGTCTCAAAAACAAAATCAATGATCTTTTTTATTTCATCTCTTAGTTGCTCCGGCAGGCAAAAAATATGCGCATCATCCTGAGTAAATCCGCGCACACGTAGAAGTCCGTGTAAAACTCCGGCTTTTTCACGGCGGTAAACCGTGCCCAACTCAAATAGGCGTATAGGCAGATCTTTGTAGCTTCTGGTTTTTGATTTATAAATCAGAATATGCCCCGGGCAATTCATCGGTTTTAAAACAAACTCTTTTCCTTCGGTGATAAAAGAATACATGTTTTCTTTGTAATATTCATAATGGCCGCTGGTTTTCCAAAGAGCAACATCCATAATGTGCGGAGTAATCACAATCTGATAACCCCGCTTTAAATGCTCTTTCTTCTCATAATCCTCGATAATCGTGCGCAGCAGCGCGCCTTTGGGATGATAAAATACCAGTCCGGCTCCGGCCTGCTCATGATAAATATCAAAGAACTCTAGCTGTGGTCCCAATTTCCTATGGTCGCGCAGTTTTGCCTCTTCTAAATTTTTTAAATACTCATCCAACTCTTTCTGAGAATCAAAACAGGTACCGTAAATTCTCTGCAGCATAGGATTGGTTTCAATCCCGTGCCAATAAGCTCCGGCAACCGATAATAATTTAAAGGCCTTGATCTGTCCGGTTGATTGTAGGTGCGGCCCGCGGCATAAATCAAGAAAAGTAGAACCTGTTTTATAAATAGAGACCTGCTCCTCTGCCAGCTCTTGAATAAGCTGAATCTTATAATCTTCCTTTAGCTTCTTAAACAATACGATTGCTTGATTTTTATCTAATTCTTCCCGCACAAAGGAATCGTTTTTGGCGATGATCTTGCGCATCACATTCTCAATCGCCAGCAAATCCTCATCGGTAAACGGTTCTTTCTTATCAAAATCATAGTAGAAGCCGTCTTCAATCGCAGGACCTATAGCCAGCTTGACCTCTGGCCAGAGCTCTTTTACGGCAGCAGCTAAAACATGCGAACAAGAATGTCTTAAAGTAGATAGATCCATATTTTATGTTTTTAAAAAATTAAAATGGGCCCAGGAGGATTCGGACCCCCGGCCTTTTCCATGTCAAGGAAACGCTCTAACCAGCTGAGCTATGAGCCCAAGCTATATTGATTGTTATTGCACTCCGCTCGCTACGGCGCTTATTGCGCCGTTTTACGCTCGCTTGAGTGCCAATAATTTTTTACTTGTCGCAAAAAATTATTGGGCAAGGAGGGAGTCGGACCCTCACGACCTTACGGCCAAAGGATTTTAAGTCCTTCGTGTATGCCATTCCACCACTTGCCCGAAATTTTAGGCGACGAGCGGATTCGAACCGCTGAATAGTTCTTTTGCAGAGAACTGCCTTACCGCTTGGCTACGTCGCCATGTAAAATACGCCAAAAGTTATAATAAATTTTTTACCTGCTTTACAATTTCTTCAGTCTCTGCTAAACAACCTATCCCCGCCGACCCGCAGGCAAGCAAACCGCTAACCGGACCAACAAACTTATAACCGCATGATTTTAATTTTGCAATATTACTTTGGGTAATCTTATTTTTATACATATTCTCATTCATCGCCGGAGCAACTAAAACCTTAGCCTTGCTGGCGCAAACTACACAGGTTAAAAGATCATCGCAAATCCCCGCAGCAAGCTTGGCGATAATATTAGCTGTTGCCGGAGCAATTAAAATTAAATCCGCTTTATCCGCCAAGGAGATATGTTCAATCTCCCAGGTATCCTGATCTTCAAATATTCCCGCACGATAAACACGATTACCGCTTAAGCTCTGGAAAACAATCGGCTTAATCAGCTCCTCTGCTTCTTTAGTCATCACTACCTGCACGTTGAATCCGAATACTTTAAGCTTGCGCAGAAGATCGCAAGCCTTATAAATAGCGATGCTGGCAGTTACGCCTAAAATAATATTTTTTCCTATTTTAGTCATTATTCTTTTGCTTTGCTTTTCTTAGCTTCAATCTTACCTGCGGCAATTTCATGTAAAGCCACAGTTGAAGGTTTTATAGAAGCGTCGTCTGCCACTAATTTTGGCTGGCCTTCGGCAATCTCCAAAGCCCTTTTGGATGCCAAAATTACCAGTTTATAAATTGAACCCATGCTCTTATCTAAAAGTTTTTCCCTGCCTTGATAACCCATCTTTACCCCCCGGAGTAAACTGCTAAGCGTTAATCTCTTGTAAAAATATAGTTTTTAATTCTGTGAGTGCAAATTTCAAATTTTTATTCAAAATGCAATAATCAAATTCAACAGCGGCAAGCAGTTCTTTGCGCGCCAAAGATATGCGCTGCGCTACCTCTTTTTTATTAGCCTTACTGCACCTTCCTTCAATCCTATGTTTGAGCACCTCAAGGGATGGCGGCAGGACGAAAATACTTACCACGTTCTCAGGATATAATTTCTTAAGCATCCTGGCGCCCTTAAGATCCAAACATAACCCAAGGTTTACCCCTGTTTTAAAGTTTTTTTCTAAAGGCCCTTTGGGCGTTCCGTAATAATAGCCCAAATACCTGGTCCATTCAAGAATTTTTTTTGCTTTTAACAGATGTTGAAACCGGGCCTCGGAAACAAAAAAATAGTCCTTACCCTCTTGCTCACCCGAACGCTTAGGACGGGTGGTAATTGAGCATGATTTTATAATCAGCTTGGCAATTTTTTTAGCTTTGATTAAACTGCTCAGAAGGGTGGTTTTGCCTGAGCCCGAGGGGCCGCAGATAATAAAAATTATTCCCAATTTATTTTTTCTTTTGTCGGCTTTCACTACTCGATATTCTGCACCTGTTCGCGAATCTTCTCAATTTGGCTTTTCATCTGCACGGCGCGGCCCGAAATTATCAGGTCAAACGACTTGGCGGCCAAAGTATTAGCCTCACGCTGCATTTCTTGGGTAATAAAATCCAGCTCTTTACCCACGCTTCCTGAGCCGGCAAGCTTTTGTTGGAAATTTTTAATATGAAAACGCAGCCGGTCGATCTCCTCAGCAATATCGGCGCCTTTTAAAAAAGCCACGCGTTCTTCCGGGGCCTGAATTGCCTTAAGCCGGCTCTTGATCGCAAGGCCAAAACGTTGTTTAATAAAATCTACGTCCCGCTTAAGCAGGCCACTTCTGTTTTTTAGTAAAGCTGCCAAGGCCTCTCCTTCTTTCCGACGGGACCTCAATAAAGCTGCAAGCGCCTGCAGAAAAACCGGTTTAAGCTTATCCCAAATATGGGTGCCGGTTGACTTGTTTTCTTTTAAAGACAAAACTCCGGGAAGCCGGATTAAAGAATCAAGATTCAGACCCTCTTTAATTTTAAATTCTTTTTTTAAGCCATTTAACTCATGCAAATAATTTTTTAGTAATTTACGGTTTACAAATATGCCCTGCACAATCTGATCCTTAATATTGATGGAACAATAAATCCTTCCTCTTCTAATCTTGCTCTCGATCTCTTTCTTGAGCTTATCCTCCAAAGCAATCATACCGTCCGGTAAATTAAAAACGGTTTCTAAAAATTTATGGTTGGTGCATTTAAGTTCCACGCTGATTCTGCCGATAGAATCAATTTCAATTTCATGGCCTCCGAAACCTGTCATACTACTGATTATTTTTTTCATATTTAAGCCCAGACCTTTTTCTTAATTTCCTTTTGGATAATATCCTTAGCTGCATAAAGATCGACGATAATCTCATCCGGAGTAAACCAAAGCTTAATCTCTCTTTCGGCCTCGGAAGGATTAGATGAAACATGAACCACATTTTCATATATTCCGCCGGTAGTGATCCTGCCGTAAGAACCGCGAATCGAGGTTGACTCAGCCTCTTCGGGGTTAGTTGAGCCGGCAAGATCCCGGCATTTTTTTATCGCCTCAGCTCCCCAATAAACTAACGCCATAACTTTCTTACGATCATGCAGGTCTCCCTGTAAATATTTAATGATCTCTGCGAAAAATGGTTTATCTTTTAATTGCTGGTAATGTTCTTCCGCCAGCTCTTTGGATACGCGTACCATTTTTGCCGCAACAATCTCTAATTTGGTTTCGGATAACCGAGAAAGAATGTTGCCGGTCAAAGATTTTTTTAGCCCGTCGGGTTTAATTAAAATTAATACTGACTGTCCCATTATCTATTTCCCCCCTTTAATAACATTGACGATACGCTGAAGATCTTCCTGTGAATAAAAATCAATATTAATGTGCCCGCGTTTTTTTCTTTTACTAATTCTGACCTTGGTGGCCAAAGCATGCTGCAATTGCTCCTCGAGGATTGCTACGATCGGCTCTCGTTGGCCCTGGCCAATACTTTTTTTAATTGATTTGGGCCTTTTACTTTTAAGTAAATTCTCCAGCTCGCGCACTGAGAGCCCCTTACTAATAATATCCTGAACGAGCCTGCGTTGCTGATTCTCATCTTCGATCTCAAGCAGGGCGCGACCGTGCGCAAAACTGATCCTTCCCTTTTTCATCTCCTGTTGTATTTCATGCGGTAACTTAAGCAGTCGCAAAGTATTAGTAATAGTCACCCGGGCTTTACCTAAAACCTCGCTGATTTTTTCCTGGCTGACCTTAAACTTATCTATCAAATGTTGATAAGCATGAGCTTCTTCAATAGGATTTAATCCCTCCCGTTGAATATTTTCAATTAAAGCCAGCTCTAAAGAATCCTGATCGCTTACATCCCGGACGATAACCGGTATTTCTTTAAGCCCTAAAGAGTTAGCTGCGCGGAACCTTCTTTCTCCGGCAATTAATTCATAACTATCTCCCCGACGCCTAACTAAAAGCGGCTGAATAACCCCTTTTTCTTTGATTGACTGGGCAAGATCCTCAATCGCTTGTTGATCAAAATCTTCACGCGGCTGAAAAGGATTAGGTTTTATTTGTCCAAACTGGACATAAAGAATTCCTTCTTTTTTATGCGCTGAAGTATCAACTGCTTTCTCAGGGATTAATGCGCTGAGGCCTTTGCCTAAAGCTCTTCTTTCCATTAAGACGCTCCTTTTGGAATTTGTGAATTAACTGGTAATCCTAAAAGCTCTTTACTCAATTCTTCATATTTCTGTGCACCTAAAGAATTACTATCATACAAAGCAATCGGCTTGCCAAAACTTGGCGCTTCAGTCAAGCGGATATTTCTCGGGATCACCGTATTATAAACTTTATCTTTAAAATGATTGCGCGCTTCTTGAATAACTTCTTTAGTCAGGTTGGTCCGGAAGTCGGCCATGGTTAAAAGTACCCCCTCCACACTTAAAGAAGGATTGAGATTTTCTTTCACAAGTCTAACTGTATTATGGAGTTGCGTCAACCCTTCTAAAGCATAATATTCGCATTGTACCGGAATAATCACTGAATCCGCAGCGCATAATCCATTAATTGTCAGTAATCCTAATGATGGCGGGGAATCAATAATTATATAATCGTAATTATTTTTCTCAACTTGCAGGGCTCTTTTTAATCTATATTCGCGGCCAAGCGCACCTACTAATTCTACTTCTGCTCCGGTTAAATCCAGATTCGACGGTGCCAACCAAAGATTATCAATTGCGGTTTTTTGTAAAATATCGACGATTTTTAATTCTTCGAGGAGAATATGGTACGTGCTTTTTTGAATATCGTGTTTATTGATTCCAATGCCGCTGGTAGCATTAGCCTGGGGATCCAAATCAACGAGCATAACCTTCTTTCCTGCCATCGCCAGATATGCTGCAAGGTTAATCGAGGTGGTAGTTTTACCTACTCCGCCCTTCTGATTACAGATTGCGATTATTTTACCCATCTTTTTTTGTGTATCTTAAAAGTCCTGCTTTGTAAGTTTAAAACAGAAAGTTTATTTGCTAACTCACTAAGATGATCGTAATTTATATTTCGATAATTATCTCTTTTATGAATAACCATCGCGCGCCAGACCTGATAAGCTTCATTTTTCTTTTGGCTTTGCAGTGGGTATTTATCAAAATGTTCGACGATCTTTTCCAATTCGGAGCTCTTCGTTACTCTATAATATGCGTATGGTTTTGTGAATCCGCTTTTAGGAGCACCGCTTGATTCTTTGCCTCTATATATATGTCCAATTTGACCGAAGAAATTATATAGTTCTTCAACTATCTGACGATTGTCTTCTCTTTGCTTAATTGAAAAATATATACCGAATGAACCTCCTGCTCTAGAGTAAGTAAAAGCCGCTTCTCCATCAGCAAATCCGGTTACGTACCAGGGATTTAACATTTCTATCTCGTAAATGTTCTAGTTGGAACTTTTTCACGCGGAACATTTCAACTTTCTTAACCCTATTATCCTAAATTACGCCCTTTTGTCAAGTAATTATTTGCTCTCTATCACGCTTACACGTATCTTTGCCGGCTTTTCCCCGGCCATGCCAAAAAGCCCCTTCTTTTCCTCAGTTAAGCTCTCTATCTTGACGCGATTTCTCGGCAGCTTTAGCTCTCGCAAGGCTTTTTCAATAGCCTCTTCAACGGTGTTCCCTTCAACTTCAATATACTTTACTTTTTTCATTTTTGGCTATTAATGCGAAATTGGTAGCTCAACATTAATATGCTATTTACAAACCAATACAACACTAAACCCGATGGCATTTGGTAAAAAATGACGCCAAACATAATCGGCATAATAATGGACATCATTTTCTGCTGTTGCGCGGCCTCTCCGCTTGCTTTACCCATAGAAATCTTCTGCTGCACAAACATTCCAATAGCCATTAAAATTGGCAGGATATTAAGATCTTTACCTAAGAAAGGTATTGCATTCTTGAATACATAAAGTTTATCCGGAGACGAAAGGTCTTTGATCCATAAAAAATGAGCTCCTCTTAAGGCTACTGAACGAATCAATGCCTGATAAAGAGCAAAGAATATAGGCATCTGCAATAAAAGCGGTAAACAACCACTAAGCGGGTTAACCTTATGCGCTTTATAGAGTTCCATTATTTCTTTATTTAATCTTTGTGGATTATCTTTCAACTCCTTACGCAATGCATCTATTTTAGGCTGCAAAGCCTGCATCTCCTTCATTGAACGCATTTGCTTAATGGACAATGGGAATAATAGAAAATAAACAGAGATGCTTAGGATAATTATAGCTACCCCCCAATTATGAACTAAGCTATAAAAGAAGCCTAAAAACTGTAAAAGAAGCTGGGCAATAAAATCAAAAAAACCAAAATATACAATAGATGTCCATTCTGGCTTAACACTATTTATAAGCTTTAAATCTTGGGGTCCTAGAAACAGACGATAAGAATGTCCAATCTGAGCTCCGGGTTTTATGCTGACTTCATTGTCTAAAACTCCAACTTCAGATTCCTGTGCATTGATTTTTTTAATGTAAGCACTGATTGTAGAATCAACTGGCTCAATAATCGCGCAAAAATATTGATCGCGCAATCCGATAAATTTAACATCCGGAGCGATAAAATCTTTTCCTGCAGAAAGATGCAGCGGTTTTTCCTTAGCACCAATCAGCACATCTTGATAACGCGCCTGTTTATTTTTTGAAGATAGGTCTAGTCGCCCAAGAACTACTGGAAATTTTTCTAACAAAGGAGAGGAGGATAAATTTTTTACTTGTATGTCTAAATATATGATATTACTATTGTTAGGTAAAGTAAACTTCTTAACGATGCGCTTTACTTGATCTTCATACACAAAGGAAATTGAGTCTTTGGTTACACTTTGCTGTTTATAAACCAGGCCTTCATCACTAAGCAGCCCAATTTTTAGCGGCAGGCGGTGTTCAATATTATTCGTAAAAATAACTTCTAAAATTGTAGCTCTTGCGGGATTAAAAATAATCTCCTTCTTATCTTGGGTAAATTTTACTGTTTCTTTTACATCATCTACAAACGCTTTTCCTGGAATCACGGACTGAAGAGAGGGAGCTGCCGGTGATGGAGAAACTTGTAATTGAGAATTATTTGCTGTAACTGTTGTATTTTCAATTAGTTGCGGCTTCGGAGCTAGAGCTGACCAGCTCAATAGAACTAAAAGTGACAAAGCAATTGCCATAACTAAACGTTTTTCCATAGAATTTTATATTAAGGGATCATAACCTGATTGCCGGGAAAAAGGGTGGCAACGCAAAACTCTGGCTAGGCCCTTATATACTCCTTTTATTAATCCGTATTTTAAAATTGCCTGCTTGACATACTCCGAACAACTTGGTTCAAACCGGCAACACACCGGCAAGCACCGTCTTAAATATTTCTGATAAACTGCGATTAATGCAAACGCCAAGCTTTCCGGCCTCAAATAGAAAGTCTCTTTCTGCCTTTGGCCCGTCGGCGAGCCAGAAGCTTGCGTCCTGACTTCGTAGCCATTTTACTGCGGAATCCGTGTCGTTTTTTTCCGACAATGTTTGTAGGCGTTTTTAAATTCTTTTTCATTTTTGTTACTCCTTTACTTTGTGCAATATCTCTAAATTTTGTGAATTGTAACATACATTTACCGACAGGTCAAGTTTTTTATTGACGCTTGAGCATATTGTTGTATAATAACTAACGTTTAACTTTTTTCCTTGCAAGGATTTTGGTCTCTGTTATAATGGCTGTGTTTAATGAAACTCGCGTCGCCGTCTTATCCACAGATTTATGCAAGCTGTGCATAAGCTGTTAACTCTGTAGATACCGTCAGGAAACCATGCTCGAACTTATCAAAAGTTGGGAAGAAACACAGTGTGATCTAAAAGCCAAGATGGGCGATACTATCTTTGCCACCTGGATTGCTCCGCTAAAGTTTTCAACCCAAGATAACCAAAGTATTAATTTAGAGGCGCCGGATCAATTTTTTAAAGATTGGGTGGAAAAACATTATTTGGAGCTTATCCGCCAAACACTTAAGCTCCGGGGCTTGAATAATCTGTTAGTAAAACTTGTGGTGAGCAGTTCACCAAAAGATTTATCCATTCCATCCACAGATGAGATCAATATAAAAGCTGCGCCGGCTACCGCAGCTACCAATCTTAACTCGCGTTATACATTTGACAATTTTGTTATCGGTCCTTCAAACCGGCATGCGCACGCCTATTCGCTGGCCATAGCCGATTCCCCGGCAAAAACATATAACCCATTATTTATTTATGGAGGGGTGGGATTAGGAAAAACGCACCTGATCCAGGCCATCTGCCATCAGATAAAAAGCAATAACCCTGCGGGAGTAAAAATATGTTATGTCTCCAGCGAAAAGTTTACGAATGAGCTAATCGACGCGATTGCACATCGCTCTACCGCGGCTTTTCGTCAAAAATACCGCTCTCTGGATGTTTTAGTGATCGATGATATTCATTTTATCGCCGGTAAAGAATCTACTCAGGAGGAGTTTTTTCACACCTTCAATACTTTATATGATGCACATAAACAGATTGTTTTTTCTTCAGACCGCCCACCCAAAGAAATCACTAATTTACAGGAGCGGCTCGTTTCTCGATTCGGATGGGGGCTGGCCACCGATATCCAACCCCCGGATTTAGAAACTCGGGTGGCAATTTTAAAGAAGAAAATCGAGCGCGAGCCTGTCCGCGTGCCCGACGACGTAATTTTTTTTATCGCCCAATTAATTAAAACTAATATCCGTGAATTAGAAGGCGCATTAATCAGAACCATCGCTTATTCTTTATTAGAAGAAGCGCCGGTAACTCTACACTTGGCTAAAGAAGTGCTTAAAGACCTACTCAAAGAACCGACGCGATTAATCACAGTAGATTTTATCCAGCGCTGCGTAGTGGAAGAATTTGGAATCTCTTTGCAGGATCTTAAAACTAAGCGTCGAAATAAACAGGTGGTGCTTCCAAGACAAGTAGCTATGTATTTAAGCCGGCAACTCACAGATTTATCGCTTCCTGAGATTGGGGAACTGTTCGGTGGAAAAGATCACACTACGGTTTTACATTCTTACAACAAAATTAAAGGAGATCTTCTCCATCATCCGGAATTAAAAGATCATGTTGAAAAAGTTATTCAAGTTATTAAACAATAATTCCCAGGTTGTTCGCACAGCTTATTTATTCCAACTGCTTTAATAACAACCAGTTAAGTATTTGTTAACAGAATTGCGTTGTATTACTACTATTACGGTTTTAAGTTATTAAATATATATACTAATAGAAGGAGATTTAAAAATGAAATTTAAGGTTGAAAAATCCAATTTAGTTAACGCTATCCAAGCCGTGCAAAACATTATTACTTCAAAATCCGCCTTGCCGATCCTTTCTAATATCTTAATTGAAACCCAAACAGACGCTTTAAGGTTAACGGCTACAGATTTAGACATTGGGATAACCTGTGTGATACCTGTGGATATTCAAGAACAAGGTGCAATCACTATTCCAGCCAAAAGATTTAGTGATATTGTTAAAGAATTCCCGTTAGACGTGATTAGTATTACTACTAAAAAAAACAACCAGGTGGTTATTGATTCAGAGATGTGCCAGTTTAAGATTATGGGATTAGCTAAAGAGGAGTTTCCTAAACTGCCGGAGTTTAAGGATAAGAAGGCGATTAAGCTTGAGCAGGGGGTTTTAAAGCAGATGTTAATGTTAACGGCTTTTGCTGTGTCGATGGATGAAACGCGCTATGTTTTAAACGGTATATTATTTAAAATTAATAAAGGGGCTTTAACTTTAGTGGCTACAGACGGGAAAAGATTGGCGATTACGGAACGCAAGCTGTCCGCAGTGGACCCGGATGTAGAAGTGAACATGACCATTCCGATTAAAACCATTCAAGAGTTAAGCCGCAATCTTAAAGATGAGGGGGAATTATCTCTAGTAATCGGAAGTAATCAGGCGCTTTTTGATTTGGGAGCAGTGGCAGTGATATCGCGCTTAATTGAAGGAGAATTCCCGGATTATAAGCAAGTTGTTCCTGCAGCGACTGACAATAAACTTAAAGTAGACCGCGGGCAATTTTTATTGGCGGTTAAGAGGGCCGCGCTTTTAGCAACACCGGATTATCAGGCGGTTAAGTTGGAGGTTTTTAAAAACAAGTTGGTAATTTCTAAAACTACTCCTGATGTTGGAGAATTCCATGAAGAGCTGGCAATAGAATATCAAGGTAGGGAACTAGTGATTGGTTTTAATCCAGTTTATTTAATGGACGTTTTGAAGAATTTACATGAAGAGAGCGTTAGTTTAGAGCTTACCGACGGAGAGAAGCCGGGGGTTATCCGTATCAGCGGGTATGTTTATATAGTTTTACCCATGCGCCTTAATTAACAATATGGAGCTTTTAAAAAATACCTTAGATGAAGTGATGCGCGGTATTAGCCGGAAAAAAAACGATCCTTCAGGCGAGGATCCACAGCAGTGGTTAAAAAAAGTCTTGACAAAAAAAGAGTTGCAGCATATAAAAGTTAAATATTTCCATAAGGGGACCCTGGGCTTAAATGTGGATTCTTCTACTTGGCTTTATGCTTTAAGCCTGAAGAAAGAAGCGTTGTTGGGCGAGTTAAAACAGGGCAACCCTAAAATAAAAAATCTAAGTTTGCGTATTGGAGAAACTCAGTGAAAAAAGCTAAGACGGAAATAAAAAATAATCTTAAATTCGATACCAGCCCTAAGGCCTATGATGCTACCAGCATCCAGGTTTTAGAGGGGATTGAAGCAGTCAGACGCAGACCGGCCATGTATATCGGGGATACCGCTGTGCGTGGGCTACATCATTTGGTTTTTGAGGTTGTGGATAATAGCGTCGATGAAAGCCTGGGTGGTTTTTGCGATGCAATCTCTGTTGTGATACAGCCGGATAATAGTATAACAGTTGTTGATAACGGTCGCGGGATTCCGGTAGATATGCATAAAACCGAAAAGAAGCCGGCAGTGGAAGTGGCCTTAACTACGTTGCATGCCGGAGGTAAATTTGACCATCGTTCTTATAAAGTTTCCGGTGGTTTGCATGGGGTGGGGGTTAGTTGTGTTAATGCACTTGCGGATTGGTTAGAGGTAGAGGTAAAAAGAGACGGCAAAATTTATCATCAGAGATATGAGCGCGGCAAAACAGTGTCTAAGCTTACGGTCATTGGTAAAAGTACGGCTACCGGCACCAAAATTACTTTTAAACCGGATAAAACAATTTTTTCTAAAACAGAATATTCTTATGATATTCTGGCGAACCGTTTAAGAGAGCTGGCGTTTTTAAACAAGGGATTGAAAATTAAATTAAACGATGAGCGCTCGGACAAAGAAGGTATTTTTGAATTTTCCGGCGGGATCATTTCATTCGTAGAATATCTGAACAAGAATAAAAATCCTCTGCACAATAAAGTTGTTTATTTTGAAAAGCTCCAAGATGAAGTTAATGTTGAGGTAGCCCTGCAATATAATGACGGGTATGCCGAAACGATGTTTTCCTTTGCCAATAATATTAATACTATCGAGGGAGGCACACACTTATCTGGTTTTAAATCTGCTTTAACCCGAGGTATTAACCAATATGCAAAAGCCAAGAATTTACTCAAAGACAATATTGCCATTACCGGCGATGATGTACGCGAAGGTTTAACTGCAGTAATTAGTGTAAAAGTTCCTAACCCGCAGTTTGAAGGGCAAACCAAAACTAAATTAGGCAATTCCGAGGTAGAAGGGTTAGTTGCTTCCAGCAGCTTGGAAGCGCTTTCTAGTTATTTTGAAGAAAACCCGTCGGTTGCCAATAAAATTATTGATAAAGTAATTGTTGCCTCGCGCGCCAGAGAAGCAGCGCGTAAGGCGCGTGAATTAACCCGCAGAAAAGGAGCCCTGGAAGGAGCTGGACTTCCCGGAAAACTCGCAGATTGTTCTGAGCGTGATGCGGCATTATGTGAATTGTATATTGTGGAGGGCGATTCAGCCGGAGGATCGGCAAAACAGGGCCGCGACCGAAGATTCCAGGCGATCTTGCCGATTAAAGGAAAAATTTTAAATGTGGAAAAATCCCGGCTGGATAAAATTTTATCCAATAAAGAGATCCGCACCATTATTACTGCTTTAGGCACAGGTATTGGCGAAGAGTTTGATCTGGCCAAACTAAGGTACCATAAATTAATGCTGATGGCAGATGCGGATATTGATGGTTCGCACATTCGCACCTTGCTTTTGACATTATTATATCGCCAATTGCCTAAGCTAGTGGAGGAAGGGCATGTTTATATTACTCAGCCGCCTTTGTATAAAATTAAAAGAGGCCAAAGAGAAGAGTATATTCAAACCGAGCAACAGATGAATGATATGCTTTTAGATCTGGGCCGCGAAGGACATACGCTGGTCAGGGTAAAGGATAAGAAATCTTTTACTGACAATCAATTTAAAGAGCTGCTGAAGCTTTTGATTGAGTTGGATAAGCATGGCCGGTATTTAGACAAAAAGGGAGTAAACTTTGCAGAATACATCGGTTTTAGGCACCCAAAGACCAAAAAAATGCCTATTTATAGGGTAAAAGTAGAGGGAAATGACCAGTTTGTTTACTCTGATAAAGAGCTAGCCGCCCTTACAATTAAAGAAGGAAAAGAAATCGAGCAGGATGTTTTGCATCTTTACGAAGCCCAGGAGATCGACGAATTGATTCTGAAAATAGAAAAATTAGGTATTGAATTTGAGACTTACTTCAGCAGCCTTATTATCCCTAAGATTGGTACGGTTAAAGAAGGAGAGAAAAAAATTAAGGCAGTTTATCGCATTGAGAATAATGGGGATGTTAAAGAAGTTTTTAGTTTAAAAGATGTGCTAGTTTATGTTAAAGAAGTTGCTTCTAAAGGCATGCACATTCAAAGGTATAAAGGTTTAGGAGAAATGAATCCGCAGCAGCTTTGGGATACTACTATGGATCCTGAGAAAAGGACGATTTTGCAGGTAACTTTAGAGGATGCGGTGGAAGCGGATAAAATGTTTACCGTGTTAATGGGGGATCAGGTTGAGCCACGCCGAGAGTTTATTGAAAACCACGCGCATCAGGTTAAGAATTTGGATATTTAATCATGTATACACGTAATGAAAAAATAATTGAAGTTGATATTGAGGATGAAGTTAAGGATTCCTATTTAAATTACGCCATGAGCGTAATTGTCGGCCGCGCTCTGCCGGATGTTCGCGATGGCTTAAAGCCGGTGCACCGCAGAATTCTTTATGCGATGCGCGAGCTTAACCTCGAACATTCTAAACCCTATAAAAAATGCGCCCGTATCGTCGGTGAAACCATGGGTAAGTACCACCCGCACGGCGATGTGGCGATTTATGATACGCTGGTAAGAATGGCGCAGGACTTTTCACTACGCTATCCGCTGGTTGACGGCCAAGGTAACTTCGGCTCGGTGGATGGGGACGCGGCGGCAGCGATGCGCTATACCGAAGCCCGCCTGGCGGCGGTTTCTGATGAAATGCTCGGGGATATTGAAAAAGAAACTGTAAACTATGGCCCTAATTTCGATTCTTCTTTAAAGGAGCCCCTGCTCTTGCCGGCGACGCTACCCAATCTTTTGGTGAATGGCTCCAGCGGTATTGCTGTAGGCATGGCCACTAATATTCCGCCGCATAATTTAAATGAAGTCTGCGATGCGATTATGCATATTCTTGAACATCCGGAAGCAGAAATTAAAGATTTGATGTGCTATATTAAAGGCCCGGATTTTCCCACCGGTGGTTTAATTTGCGGTAAGGGCGGGATTAAAGATGCCTACACCACCGGCCGCGGTAAACTCTTGATACGTTCCCGGGCAACGGTAGAGCATCAGAAAAACGGGAAAGATTTAATTATTTTCACCGAAATTCCATATCAGGTACAAAAATCTTCCTTGATTGAAGCTATCGCCGGATTAGTTGATGATAAAAAAATTGAAGGCATTTCAGATATTCGCGATGAGTCAGATAAAGAAGGTATGCGCATTGTGGTTGAGCTTAAGCGCGACGTTGAATCGCAGATTATTTTAAACCAACTCTTTAAACATACTCAACTGGAAAATACCTTTGGTATTATTATGTTGGCCCTGGTGGATAACCGGCCAAAGGTTTTAAATTTACGCCAGGTATTGGATTGTTATATTGAACACCGTAAAGTTGTTATCCGTAGGCGCACGCAGTTTGAGCTGGACAAGGCTTTAAGGCGCGCGCATATTTTAGAAGGATTAAAAATTGCGCTTAAATTTATTGACCGGATTATTAAGGTAATTAAGACCTCAAAAAGCGTAGAGGCGGCCAAAGTAAATTTAATGAAAGAGTTTGAGCTTTCTGAAATTCAATCTCAGGCAATTCTGGAAATGCAGCTGCAGCGTTTAACCGCGCTTGAGCGTGATAAGTTGGAAGCTGAGTATGTCGAACTTTTAAAGAAAATTGAAGAATGCCGGACAATTCTTGCTTCTCTTAAGAAGATTGAAGCAATTATTAAAACCGAGTTAGAAGAATTAAAGAAAAAATACGGAGACAACCGTCGCACGGATATCGTGGGAGAAGCTAAGGAGCTGGAGGTTGAGGATTTAATTGCCGATGAAGATGTGGTGGTTACCATCAGCCATGGTGGTTATATTAAGCGGCTTCCGGTAAGCTCATACCGTAAACAAAAACGTGGAGGATCCGGAGCAACAGGGGCGGAATTAAAAGAAGAGGATTTTAGCGAACATCTTTTTGTTGCCTCTACCAAGGATTACGTGTTGATTTTTACCGATAAGGGGCAAGTGCATTGGTTAAAGGTTTATGAAATTCCTCAAGCTAGCCGCATATCTAAAGGCAAAGCAATCGTTAATTTGGTGCAGATGGAGCAATCTGCTAAAGTCAGCTCGACTATCCCGGTAAAAGAGTTTTCCGCAGATAAATATTTGGTTATGGTCACTAAGCTGGGGCAGATTAAAAAGACTAAACTTGATGCCTATGGGAATCCACGCAAAGGCGGGATTATCGGAATTACTTTAGATAAGGATGATGCCTTGATTGGCGTTGAGATGACGGATGGAAAACAGGAGTTGCTCATCGGCACCCGGCAAGGCAAGGCAATCAGATTTTCCGAGGAGAAAGTACGTGAAATGGGAAGAGGCGCCCATGGCGTACGTGCAATATCCTTGGCTAAAAAAGATGAAGTTATCGATATGGTGGTTCCGCAAAAAGTGTCGACGATCTTAACGGTTACGGAATTAGGATTTGCCAAACGCACCACCATTGATGAATATCGATTAACCAGCCGCGGCGGCAAAGGCGTAATTAATATTAAAGTTACAGATAAGAACGGCCAGGCCGTAAATTTAAAAACCGTAAATGATAAAGATGAGCTGATGGTCATTACGCAGAATGGAATATTCTTGCGCTGTGCGATAAAAGATATCCGGGAAACCGGCCGCTCATCACAAGGCGTGCGGTTAATTAAATTACAAGCTAAAGACCGGGTCTCCTGCGTTGCTCCGGTAATTGCTGAAGCAGAAGAATAAGGCTCTAGACCCCATCGTCTAGCCTGGTCCAGGACAAGAGCTTTTCAAGCTCTCGACACGGGTTCAAATCCCGTTGGGGTCAATAAATAATGTATGGTGCTCTCCCAACCGCAAAATTTTTACAAATTTTCTTGTAGCGGTTGGGATTTCGCTAAATGGACTTGCCTAAAGGCAAGTCCAGGAGTGTGCTCAAGATGTGTGGAATAGTCGGATATATCGGCGCAAGAGAAGCGCAACCAATTTTATTA
>PCWB01000033.1 GCA_002796135.1 Candidatus Omnitrophica bacterium CG11_big_fil_rev_8_21_14_0_20_41_12 | reverse complement strand
GATTTTTTTCATCTTAAACAGCTCTTAACTCCATCAATTATTGAAATCTTCTTCTGCCGGGAGAGTTTCTTCATATCCACTTCAGCCAACATCGCATCCTTATAAAACCCATATTCCTGAGCATATACTAATTTCACCGGAAGTTTCTTTCTTAAATACTTAGCCCCTAACTGACTATGATTATGTTCATTAATCCGTCTTCCCAGGTCATTGGTATATCCGGTATAATATGTTTTATCCGCACACTCAACGATATAGACCCAAAACTTTCCTTCTCGTCTAAACTTACGCTTCTTTTTACTTTTCATAATTAGATAATAAAAATAAACCCCGCGCCAAAAGGCACGGGGTTTATTTTAAACCAATAACAAAAACATTATTTTTTCTTTAATTTCTCAACGAGTTCCCCAACATACTTACCAGCGATATCCTTGCATCCTAAACCAAAAGCCAGAGCAAGCCCCAATCCCACTGAACCCATGATAATGGATATCGTCATTTGAGTAACAACAATACCGATATTTAACTGTTCCAATCCGATCAATACTGCAAAAAGAATAACGATCGTCTCGACAATTTGAGCCAAAAGTTTACCTTGGCTTAAACCGGCATTACTAGCCGCAGTCTGCACGATATTTTTTAATATAGTCGATACAAACATCCCCAAAATTAAGATAAACAGGGCCGCAATAACATTAGGAATGTAAAGAATAACCTCTCTTAATAAATCAGCAGCAATAGTAATACCGATAGCATTAATGGCAACCATGAAAGTTATTAGAAGCGCCAACCAATAACAAATCACCCC
Source organism: Candidatus Omnitrophica bacterium CG11_big_fil_rev_8_21_14_0_20_41_12 (assembly GCA_002796135.1). Taxonomy (GTDB): domain Bacteria; phylum Omnitrophota; class Gorgyraeia; order Gygaellales; family Profunditerraquicolaceae; genus UBA6249. The sequence continues at coordinate 24,428 of PCWB01000033.1, read as the reverse complement.
GACTAGGTCAGATAGGGAATAGTTTAATCCTCCTTTACCAAGTAATTTGTCAAGTTCAATACGTTCAGCCAAAGCATCAACTTTAATTAACTTAAGCGCTTTGCTGACCACAGTCCTAATAATCCTAGAAAGTAACCAGCCGATAATCAAGATAACGATCACTAGAAGACCGTTAACTACGAATTGGCTGATTTGAGACAAAACTGTTCGCGCAGGTTCTAATAGAACCACTTGCCAACTACTCATATTACCCTCCTTTTTTAAGTGCTGCTATTTTTATAACTTTAACACAACTCACCAGTTATGTCAAGAAAATTCCTCAGGTTTTAAGCCATTTTTTCGTTAATTCCGCATTAATTTTCTGCATCGCAGAATAACTTATCTTAGGGTCAACTGTATCTAAAAATTCTTCCCCGGTAGCTCTCTTATCATCCTTAGCACCAATAAACTCCGCGATACTCGAAACCCGGGCATGTAAAAGCCTGCTAACCACCTGAACCTCTTTATCATCAGTAACGACAATGATATTTCTCGGTTGAAGAGAATTCTCAATTATCTCTTTGATCAGATCATCTGCCTGTCTTTTCTTAGAAAATACACAAGTTAAATTAGATTCCTCGGGAATCTGCTCTCCTGATTTAGGATAACCGTCAAAAACCAAAATAACCTTGTTATTCTTACTTCCGCTTAACTTATTAAATCTAACAAAATTAGCCAGGCATTGCTGAATATTGAAGGATTTTTTTTCCGGTTTAAAGCGGGGATGGTTGATCAGGTTGTAGGCGTCGATAATGTACTGTAAGGACATAAATAATGCCTCCGATAGCCGCAGTAAAAACGATAAAAGAAAAGGATAAAAGAGACATCGCTAAAGCTAACTGCTTAATCACTCCTGCTTTGGCAAAATATAAAACAAACAAACCTTCTCTTAAACCTAGGCCCCCGATGGCCACCGGAAGCAAGGTAATCGCGCTGATTAGCGGCAGAAAGATAAGAAAATAAATAAAACTTATTTTTATTCCTAAGGCAAGCCCGATATAATAAACACACAGCGGAAAAAGCACCTGAATAATAAATGATATTGCCAGATTAAAGATAATTATCTTTTTCTGACTTCCGAAGATATGGATCTCTTGATGAATATCTTTAATCAGCTCTCTTATTTTGCCTGAATTCGGGCTTGTTAAAAAACCGGAGATCTTAGAATAAATAAACTTATTGAATAAGATCAATAAAACTACAATCAACACGGCTATAATCGCCAAAACTGAGCTAAAAACTATCCTGTCCAGGATTAAATCCCTTCCTAAGAAAAGGGCGATCAATACTACCAGTACTAATCCGATATACCCGCTTAATCTATCTAGAAAAACAGTAGCCACAACTTCCTTGGCTTTTTTAGTGTGTCCGGCCAGATCTACGCTGCGAACAAGATCTCCTCCGATAGTCGAAGGTAAAAAAATACTAAAGAAAACACCTCCGGAAAAGGAGCTGATCAAGCGCCCCAAAAGGATCTTGATGCCGGTGGCCTTAATCAACATCTTCCAACGCAGAAAACCGAGAAAATAAATAAAAATATTAATCAGCAGGCCAATTAATAAATAAACCTTATTTGCGCTCTTAATGTCGCCGATTAAAGCCTGGGTGTCTATTTTATTGAATTTGAACAAAAGGACCAAAAGTACAATACTAATGCTGATTCTTAAAAAAAGCGAAAATATGTTTTTTATTTTTTCCATCTTTGTCTTACTTTTAGCTTACGGTTAATTTTTGATAAGCATCCCGATATTTTTCCGAAGTTTTTTTGATTATATCTGCGGGCAATTCCGGAGCCGGCGGAGTTTTATCCCAATTCAAAGTTTCCAGATAATCGCGCACAAACTGCTTATCAAAACTTGGCTGAGGGCCTCCGGGCCGGTACCCTGACAGCGGCCAAAAACGCGATGAGTCAGGGGTAAGCACTTCATCAATAAGGATCATCTTGCCGTTAGCTATCCCGAATTCAAATTTAGTATCGGCGATAATAATTCCTTTTTGTAATGCGTAACTGCTCGCTGTCTTATAAATATCAATGCTGACTCCCTTTAACTGCCCGGCTAATTCAACACCCACTAAATCCTCAACATACTTTTGATTAATATCCTGGTCGTGGCCGACATCAGCTTTAGTTGATGGAGTGAAAATAACCTCCGGTAACTTATCTGATTCCTTAAGGCCTTCAGGCAGGTTGATTCCGCATACGGATTGTTTATCCTTATACTCTTTCCAGCCTGAGCCGGAAAGATACCCTCTGACAACGCATTCAACTGCTAAAGGCTTGGTTTTTAAAACCAGCATCGAGCGGCCTTCCAGCTGCGTTCTGTATTTCTGTAACTGCTGAGGATATTTACCAACCTCTGTACAAATTAAATGGTGCGCAATTATGTTTTTGATAAAATCAAACCAGAATACCGATATAGCGGTTAAAACTTTCCCCTTATCCGGAATCCCGCTGGGCAAAACTACATCAAAGCATGATATACGGTCAGTAGAAACAATCAAGAGGTGCTCACCTAAATCATAAACATCCCTGACTTTTCCGCGGCGGAACAGTTTCAAATCTTTAAAATCTGTTTTCAACAGGATATTATTTGCCATAGTTTTTTAATCTTTCCTGTAAAGCGCGATATTCATTCCAGAGTTCTTTAGGCAGGTCTTTTTTAAAATCCGAGAAAAATTTATTTATCCCTTTTAACTCCTCCAGCCACTCCTCCTTATTGATCTCAAAAAGCTTCTCCAAAGCTCCTTCGGAAAGCTTTAAGCCGGTCATGTCGATATTAAAAGGATAGGGAAGATAACCAATGGGAGTTTGCATCGCTTGAACCTTATTGCTGCAGCGATCCAATACCCACTCTAAAATCCTTAGATTCTCACAGAATCCCGGCCATAAAAATTTGCCGTTTTTATCCATACGGAACCAATTTACATGGAAAATCTTCGGAGGCTTAGCCATGAGTTTACCCATATTCAACCAATGCCGGAAATATTCAGCCATGTTATAGCCGCAAAAAGGAAGCATCGCCATCGGATCGCGCCGCATAGCCCCGATTTTTCCCACCTGAGCGGCAGTTAATTCTGAACCCATAGTAGCACCAACAAAAACTCCATGCTGCCAATTAAACGACTCATAAACCAGCGGCATAACATGTTCCCTCCTGCCGCCGAAGATAATTGCCGAAATCGGTACTCCATGATGCTGTTCGATACGAAATGATGCTGAAGGACAATTCATGATCGAAGTGGTAAACCGCGCATTCGGATGAGCGCCTTTGATCGGCTTGCCTTCTGAGTCTAAAACATTGGGTTTCCAGGGATTCCCCTTCCAATCTATCCCTTGAGCAGGCACATCTGCGTCAGCACCCTCCCACCAAACAGTATTATCCGGCTTTAAAAGCACATTGGTATAGATAGTATTCTTTTTTATAGTCTGGACCATATTTGAATTTGCTTGAGAGTTGGTACCGGGAGCAACTCCGAAGAAACCAGCCTCCGGATTAATCGCCCAAAGCGAACCGTCGGAATCAACGCGCATCCAGGAGATATCATCTCCTACGGTCCAGATACGATAACCCTTATTTTTAAGCCCCTCAGGAGGAATCATCATCGCCAGATTAGTTTTACCACAAGCACTGGGAAATGCTGCAGCAATATATTCGATATGGCCATTAGGCTCCTCGATACCCATGATTAACATATGCTCGGCCATCCACTTTTCTTTTCTGGCAATAAAGCTGGCGATGCGCAGCGAAAGGCATTTTTTGCCCAGCAGCACGTTTCCACCATACCCGGAACCTACGCTCCAAATCGTATTGTCTTCCGGGAAATGCAGAATCAATCTTTTTTTAATATCTAATTGAGCTTTGGAATGCAGGCACTTGGTAAATTCATCATCTTTTTCAAGCTGCCTTAACACTGCATCACCGCAGCGGGTCATAATTAACATATTTAAAACTACATAACGTGAATCCGTCAGCTCTACTCCGATTTTACTAAAAGGCGATCCCACCGGCCCCATAGAAAAAGGAATTACATACATTGTCCTGGCGGCCATGGCACCTTTAAATATTGCCCTGGCCTTCCTGTATGCTGCAGCCGGGCTCATCCAGTTATTATTCGGGCCGACATCATGCTTTTTCTTAGTGCAGATAAAAGTCAGATGCTCCGTACGGGCAACATCATCATGGGCAGTGCGGTGCAAAAAACAACCCAGAAGCTTATCTTGATTCAGGCGGATCAGCTCTGAACTATTTACTGCTTCTTTTTCTAAAGCTAATCTCTGTTCATCGGAACCATTGATCCAAACGATCTTCTGCGGAGCGCAAAGCTTAGCCATCTTATTTACCCATTCGATCAATTTTTTATTTGTCGTAGGAGCTCTTTCCATCTATCTACCTCATGTTGGCAATAAATTTATAAGCAGAATCAGCTGCCACTGCGCCGTCTCCACAAGCATTAATCACCTGGTAGAATCCTTTTTTACGGCAATCTCCGCAGGCAAAGATACCCTCAGCTGAAGTAACCATATTTTCATCCGTAAGTAAAAGCCCTGATTCATTCATCTCCAATTTGCCCTTTAAAAATGTTGTTTCAGGCTCATAACCAATATAAATAAAAACTCCGTCACAACTAAAATCATTTTCTTTACCGCTTAATAGATCCTTAATTGTCACTGCCTCTACTTTTTGAGATCCTTTAATTTCCGTGACGATACTGCTTAAAATAAAATTTATTTTTTTATTCTCCTGCAGCTTCTCCTGCAAGATTTTGTCCGCACGCAGATCCTGGCGCCGGTGAATTACGCTTACTGAGCTGGCAAAACGGCTCAAATATATTGCTTCTTCGGCAACCGCATTTCCTCCACCTACAATTACGATCTTTTTATCCTTAAAAAAAGGCGCGTCACAAGTAGCGCAATAAGAAACACCACGACCGGTATATTTTTCCTCACCGGGAACATTCAATTTTCGTGGCTTGGCTCCGCTGGCAATAATAATTGCTTTAGATGCATAAACACTATTTAAGCCTTTGATTGTTTTTTTCTGACAATCCAGCTCTGTTATTTCATCACTAATGATCTTTACTTCCAGTTCTTTTACCTGAGTCTCCATGCGGCTGATTAACTCCTGCGTAAGAATACCTCCGGGGAATCCCGGATAATTTTCAATAGTCTCGCTCATCAGGATCCTTCCGCCAACAACCATTTTTTCAATCATTAGTGTATCTAAACGGCTGCGGCCGGCATAAAGAGCTGCGGTTAATCCTGCGGGGCCTGCTCCGATAATAATCAAATCATGCATTTTACAATATCCTTATTTAAAGTTGCAATTTACAGGTTTTAGCATCGGTTTTTAATGCTTTTAATTTTCTTTTGATGCGTAATTTATCTAGAAGCGAAGCATAATCAATAATAAGCTTTCCCTTCAGATGGTCGATTTCATGCTGCAGAACACAGGCAAAAAGATCATCTGCCTCGATTTTTAACGGCTGATTATCTTCATCCTTTGCCTCTACCCAGACACGCTTTGCGCGTTTAACCTTTATACATATACCCGGCACACTAAGACAGCCTTCGCTAATAGCCTGGGTACCCTGTCTTTTTACAACCCGGGGATTAATTAATTTATAAAGTCCTTCTCCGATATCCATGACAACTAACTGTTCACTTATACCAACCTGCGGGGCAGCCAGGCCGATACCTCCGCCTTCATACATGGACGCCGCCATTTGACTTAGAATCCGGCCGTGTTCAGAAGTGATCCGGTTAATAAGCTTTGCTTTTTTTCTTAAAGCCGGATCATCGAATACTCTAATTTTTAATTTTGTTTCTTTCATCTACTTTAATAATCTTCGATTTTATAGATTTAGCTTCTTGATCCTCTACGGCTACATATGAAACAATAATCACAATATCTCCGGGGCAAGAAGATCGGGCAGCTGCTCCATTAAGGCAGATTACACCGCTTCCCGGTTTCCCCTTGATTACATAAGTTTCAATACGCTGGCCATTATTAAGATTCAATACCTCCACTTTCTCATGCTCAAGGATATCCGCTGCCTGAAGCAGATCAGAATCAACAGTAATACTGCCTTCATAATAAAGATTAGCCTCGGTAACCATTGCCCTGTGAATTTTAGATTTCAACATCGTCCTTAACATTTATTCCCCCTTGATTAATTTAAAAGTTTGTCTGGCAATCATTAGTTCTTCATTAGTAGGAATAACTAAAACTTTCGGCTTAACTCTTGAATAAGTAAACAATCCCCGGCAAATTTTATCTCTGATCGCAGGCTGATTCTCACCAATGCCTGCAGTAAACACTAAAGCATCCAGCCCGCATAATACCGATAAATAAGCCCCGATATATTTTCTAATGCGGTAAACAAAAATATCCAAAGCCAATTTAGCGCGCCGGTTCCCTGCGTTAGCTTTCTCTTCAAGCAAACGCACATCATTAGTAATGCCGGATATCCCCTTTAATCCGCTTTCTTTATTTAAAATACGGTCCATTTCTTTTGTATCAATTCTTTTCTTGTGCATGATGTAGGTAATCAAAGCCGGATCAGTATCACCGCAACGGGTTCCCATAATCAAACCCTCTAGCGGAGTAAACCCCATACTCGTATCCACGGATTTACCCTTATCAATTGCGGTAATGCTACAGCCATTACCTAAATGACAGGTGATCAATTTTAATTTATTCAGCGGTTCTTTCAGAATACGACTGGCTTCATGAGCAACATACTCATGGCTTGTACCATGGAACCCGTATTTTCTAATTCCTAATTTCTGATAATAATCATACGGTAAACCGTAAATATAAGCCTGCTCCGGGATGCTTTGGTGAAACGCAGTATCAAAAACCGCAACCTGCTTTATCCCGGGAAGAAGTTTTTTACAGGCAAGTATGCCGGCTAAATTAGCCGGATTATGTAAAGGAGCAATTGAACAACATTTTTTAATTCCCTTGATTACGTTTTGATCAACCAATATGGGTTTTTTAAATTTTTCAGCTCCATGAACTACGCGATGGCCGACCGCATCCACGGACTTAATCTCCTGCAAAATAATTTTTAAACCGGCGTAATGATTACTAAACTTTGAACCCTTTTCTCTAATGTGGCTAATCGCGCCTTTTGAAATCAAGCGCTGAGAAGGCATATCAAAAAGTTTATACTTAATTGATGAGCTTCCGCTATTAATTACCAGGATCTTCATTATTGAGACCTAATTGCCGTAGCTGCTACACTATCAATGATATCATCAACTGAACACCCGCGGGATAAATCACTTGCCGGTTTATCCAAACCTAAAAATAACGGGCCGATTGCCCGAGCCCCGCTTAAACGCTGCACGAGCTTATATCCGATATTGCCGGCTTCAAGATTCGGAAAAATCAGTACGTTAGCCTGGCCACCAAGAGGGCTATCCGGACATTTTATCTCTGCGACATCAGGAACAATTGCTGCATCCGCCTGCATCTCTCCATCAACTAGCATATCCGGAGATTGCTCTTTAAGCAAAACCAGGGCCTCGGAAATCTTTTCTGCAGATTTTGTTTTAGCTGATCCTTTAGTTGAATAGCTTAAAAATGCAACCCTCGGAGTAAGGTTTAAAACTTTGAGCGCTAACTCTGCGGCCGTCAAAGCAATGCAGGATAACTGGCGCGCGTTAGGATCAGGAATTATTCCGCAGTCCGCAAAGATAAAAGTTCCGTTATCGCCGAACTGACAATTCGCTACATCCATAATAAAACAGCTGGAAGCAATGGTAAATCTTTCATCTAAACCGATACAACGGATACATGCACGGGCAACATCAGCCGTAGTATGAATTGATCCGGCAACCAGGCCATCCGCCTTGCCTTCCCGGGTCATCATCCCTGCATAATATAAATTATCGGTAAAAAGTTTTTTAACAATGTCTAAACCGATATCTTTGGACCGGTATAACTCATAATATTCCCGGATGTAACGGTCTAATTCGTTCCTGTCAATTGTATCCGGAGTTAAAATTAAAGGCTTGGCGATTTGTTCTTTTTCGAGAATACGTGCGGCTTCCAGCATACGCTGATCTTCATATTCCGGCAAGATAATGGTTTTAATCTTTTTTTTCGCCTGCTCTCTGATTCTGGTTACCGCATTCATCTTAGATCCCCTTTAGAATTTTATTAAAATCAACATTCTCTTTAATTAATTTTACTACAGCATCAATTTTTTCCGTATCACAAGGCCTGATTTTTACCGTGATATCATGCACACAAGTGGCCACATCATAAGTATCGGATTTGGCTAACAAAACCGGAATTTGAGCCTTAACCAGACGATCCATAATCTCCTTATTCGGAGTAATCCCGCACGTCAAAACGATTCCGCAGATTTTCAATTTTTTATTCGCCGCATCACGGAAACAATTCAAAGCGATATCGATCATGTCATGCCGGTCACCCGAAATAATCATCAAGCTATCTTCGATAATGTAACGGGCGGCATCATGAGGCTCCATGGCCGCAACAATTACTTTGGCAACTGAGCGTTCCAAATATTCTTTACCGCAAAGCACCTCAAAATCCGTTTCTTCTAAAACCTGCTCAATTGTCGGACGGGCAAGCATCGGGTCGTAAGGAAGCACACCCAAAACATCAACTCCTTTTCTTGTCAATCCTTTCCTTACCAACCGATTGATTTTATCAAATTTACTCGGGAGCACTTTATTTACAATTACCCCTAGAACCTTAACCCCTTCTTTTTCAAAAAGAGCCTTATTTAAAATAATCTCATCGATCGGCCTGCCGATACCACCCGAAGAAATAATAATTACCTTTGAACCCAGGAGCTTAGCAACCGTGGCGTTGGAATGGTCAAATACCGAGCCAACCCCGGCATGGCCGGTTCCTTCAATTACAACCAGGTCCTGATTTTTAGAAATCCTGCGGAAGGCATCCTTAATCTGCTTGGTAATATTATTTTTGTCCGGCTTAGCAATATATTTCTCCGTAAAACCTTTTTCTACCGCAATCGGACTCATATCTTTTAACCCGGATTTTATCCCACAGACCTCCTCAATCAGAATAGAATCTTCATCAATCTTTAAACCTTCTTCTTCAAGATACCGCTGCCCAATAGGTTTGATAAAACCGACTTTACCGAATTTCTGCTGCAGGTTCCTGATTATCCCCAGAGAAACCGTAGTCTTACCATCATTCTGATTAGTGGCGGCGATGAAGATTTTACGCATTAAAGGTTTTCTTCAATCTTACGCTTAAGTTCATGCTTACTGACTGCCCCTATAAACTGATTTGTGACTTTACCGTTTTTAAAGAATACAATCGTCGGTATGGACATTATACCGTATTGAGTAGGGATCTTGGAATTATTATCAACATCTACTTTACCGATTTTCATTTTTCCGGCATACTCTTTGGCAAATTCTTCAACCAGCGGAGCGATGGTTTTGCAAGGCCCGCACCAGGGAGCCCAAAAATCAACTAAAACAGGCAGATCCGATTCCAGTACTTCTTCCTTAAAATTACTGTCTGTAAAATGTAGCGTACTCATAACCTTAATCCTTTACATTTAGAGGGTTAATAATATTGGCAGGCTGTACTAAATTATCATAAACGCCTGATAAATGCAAGAAAAAAAGCCGAAACAGTTTCCAAGCTAATCGGGAAAGGGGGTTAATTTAGACTTGGGATAATTTACGCAACTGTTCTGTATAATAGCCCGCGGTAAGGGAATCCAGGGAAGCGGTTAATTCCTCAAGCTTTAACTGTTTATTAAACCTCTTATTCCTGTCTTCAATGGCTAAATTATCCAGCTCAAATTTTACTCTCAGGCGCTCGTAATAAAGTTTATTTACCTGGTCCAAGATATCGTCGCGCAACTCCACCATAAGTTTCGAACGCACATCAATACTTGTCTGATCGCTATTCCAGATTAATTCGCTTAAATCCCAGCTCAAAGAAACATCCCAATCAATACTATCTTTACCACGCCGCAATATATCATCATCTGTTTTAGTAGTTGAGCCGCCCTCCCAATGCCATAAATCAGTCGAGTTACGGTCTAAACCTATGCTTACATGCGGCAATAATGCTTTCTTTGCCGCTTTCCTTCGCCATTGAGATATTTTCTCCGGACTTACTTCGGCATATTTTATTGCTGCCTCCTGCACATCCCTTATTTTAGGCTCATCCTTAAGATATCCTTCTAGAAAATTATTTCTTGTAAAATTTAAGCTTTCTTTCAAATTTGCTTTAAATACCCCTTTTTCTCCGGTAACATAAATATTTCCGTTATTATCAAGCGTCGAATAATTTAATTTTCCTGCTGCCAAGCCAAAAGAAATCTCTTCCCAGCGTTCATCGGTATAAAAAAAAACTCCCAATTGGCTAAGCGCAAGGATCTGTGAGTCATCCTCTAAACAAAGCACTTTGACATCGCGGTTTAATAAACCGTATTCGGATAACTTTTTCCAACTATTTCCCTGGTCCATACTTTCATAAACTCCCTTAGTAGATGAAAAATATACTAAGTTTAGATTATTATTACCTGCTTTTACAAAACGAATATCCGAAGACTCATTGGAATTATCGATTTCTTCACTACTTACTTCGGCTTCCTTACTCTCTCTGGAAAGGCTAAAAAAAATCCTTGCCCAGCTTCTTCCTCCATCTAAAGATTTAAATATCCCGTTTACTGCGGCTAAATAAATAATCGAATCTTTTTTAGAAATAAAATCAATGTTAAGTATCGCATTGTTGTTAATCTCCCCTGATTCTTTACTCCAGCTGCGGCCGTTATCTCTACTTATAAAAAGACCGGCTTTGGTGCCAACAAAAACAACAGTCGCAGTATTGATAATGGCCGTACATTGATTCTCTAAACTATTTTTACCCCGGAAAATTCTCTCCCAGCGATTGCCCAGATTATTACTACAGTATAAACCATTATCCGTAGCGGCGTAAACCGTATTGTGGTTAACCGAACCTGCCAAAGCATTAATATTACGCGCCCCGCTTCTTATGGCCAATACGCTACGCCAACTTTTTCCTCCGTCTTCACTTTTTAATACGTTTCCCGGAATCCCCACAAAAACAATTTTGTTATCCAGCTGATTAACCAGAATTGCCTGTGCATCAGAATTACCCCGGCTCATATCCTCCCAATTTAAATCCTGGGCACCTAACACACCGGTTATTGCCACCAGTAAAACTACCGTAAAACCAATAGCTATTCTACCCATTTTGCCACCTCCTGTCACAATAGACGTAGGAAGTGGAAAAATCTAACAAAAAAAGTTTTAATAAATAGAGAATAAATGGGGACAGCGACCATTTTTAATAAATGGTCGCTGTCCCCATTTATTCCTTTAGATTCCTAGTTCAACTCCTCATTAACTATCTCTATGTATTTATCCGGGTCTTCTTTAAATTTACCGCTACACCCTGCGCAGCAGAAATTATAAATCTTCCCCTGATATTCATAAGTTGCCTTCATTTTCTCATCAATCTTTTCACCTGACACCGGGCAAATCTTATTACCCGCATCCACTGCCTCCCCAGGCACATTATCAACCCCGCTAACTTCAGCTCCCTGTTCATGAGCTGAATGATCCATCTGTGCAAAAGACAATCTTGCCGCTCCAAAAATAAATACCGCTGAAACTAACATCACACACATACTTCTCAACATTTCTCCTCCTCCTTTTTAGGTTCTCTGTTTAAGTAATTTTTTCTCTTCCCGCCAGGAATAAAGCGCCGGCACAATAAACCAGGTAATCATCTCCGCCAACATACCTCCTATCGAAGGAATTGCCATCGGCTGCATAACCTCCGCGCCCGTACCTTTTAAAAACATAATCGGCGTTAATGCCACAATTGTAGTAATCGTGGTTAAAAATGCCGGGCGGATCCTGCCTAAACCGGCATAAACCGTTGCCTCGATGATATCCTGACGGGTTTTAATCTTATTTTTACGCGCCTTAAACACGTCATCCAAATAAGTAGTAATCAATACCCCGTCGTCAACAGCGATACCGAATAAAGCGATAAAACCAACCCAAACCGCCACGGAAAAATTAAACCCGGAAAATGCCAATAGCCATACCCCGCCAGCCAAAGTAACCGGAACAGCAATAAAGATAAAGGCGCTTTTTATAATCGAGCGGAAGCACATATAAATAATCATAAAATTAATCAATAAGCTTATAGGAAGAAGCACTGCGATTTTATTTTTAGCGCGCACTTGATTTTCAAATTGCCCTGACCACTGAACAAAATAACCGGAAGGTAACTTTACTTTTTGGCTGACAATTTTTGAGGCCTCCTCCACAAAACCAACCATATCGCCTCCGCGCACATTCATTAAAACATAAGCGCGCAGAAGCCCGTTTTCGGAATTAATCATTGCCGGGCCGGTAACAAAATAAATATCTACTAATTGCGCTATTGGGATCTGGGCCCCGTCTTTTGTAGAAACAAGCACGCGCCTTAAGCTATCGATATTATCCCTCAATTCCCGGGCATAACGCACGCGCACCGGATAACGCTCTCTTCCTTCTACGGTTGTGGTAAGATTTTCTCCGCCGATAGCCATTTCGATTACATCCTGCACCTGGCGTATAGAAATGCCATACCGGCCAAGCTGCTCTCTTTTTATTTTAAATTCGATGTAAGGCTTACCGACGATTTTTTCAGAATATAAATCAACCGCTCCCGGAACATCCCTAACTACCTTCTCTACTTCAGCGGCAATCGCCTCTATTTTCTGTAAATCAGGGCCGAAAACCTTTACTCCTACAGAAGTCCTGATACCGGTAGCCAACATATCAATACGATTGACAATCGGTTGTGTCCAGATATTTGAAACACCGGGAATTTGTAATGCCGTATCCATCTGACGAATAAGCTTTTCTTTTGTCAGGCCCTTTCGCCACATTGCCTTGGGCTTTAAAGTGATAATCGTTTCAAACATCTCTACCGGAGCCGGATCAGTGGCAGTTTCGGCGCGCCCAACTTTGCCCACCACCATCTCTACTTCCGGAAATGAACTAATAATTTTATCCTGGATCTGGATAACGCGCACTGCCTCGGTCAAAGACACAGAAGGCCGCATTACCGGCATAAAAAGAATCGAACCTTCGTCAAACGCAGGCATAAATTCTCTTCCTATGCGCGGGCTAAACCAGAACCACCCTAAGCTTAAAGCACCGATTAAAACTAAGGCAACCAGCGATTTTGCCTTCTTCGGAAGAATAAATATTAAAGTTGCCAAAACAATAACAGAGAAAATAGCTAAAGAAATAATATCTTTTGGCAGAATAAAAGCAAGGCTGCTGATTAAAATTACTGCCGGGATTAAAAGAAAAACTGAACGGTGGTTTAAAACCCAGCGTAAAATTTTCTCATAATTTCTCTGCAAGGTCTTAACCAATGGATTCTCATCCGGAGAGCGCAGCTTACCTTTTAAAAGATACATACTTAAGACCGGAATCAAAGTTAAAGCCACTACCACTGAAGCAAGCAGGACAAATGTTTTGGTATAAGCCAGGGGCTTAAAGAGTTTGCCCTCCTGGGCTTCCAGCGCGAAAACCGCCAAAAATGAAACAACGGTAGTAAGCACGGCAGTAAGTACCGCTGACCCGACTTCGCTGGCGGCATTATAAATTACATCTAAACGCGTCTTTATCCCCTTCTTTATATCCTCGGCATACATTATCAAATGCCGATAGGCATTTTCAGTCATGATAATACCCATATCCACCAAGGCGCCGATAGCAATAGCGATACCGGAGAGAGACATAATATTGGCATCTATTTTAAGATAGTACATCGCCAGATACGCTATCAATACCGAGAAAGGAAGCGCCAGGCAAATCATTACCCCTGCCCAGAGATGAGCCAAAAATGGAATAACTACAGCCATGGTAATGATCAATTCCAGGATTAAAGCTTCACGTAGGGTACCGATAGTGCGATGAATTAAATCAGTGCGGTCATAGAAGGGAACGATCTTTACGCCGGCAGGCAAACCTTTTTCCAGTTCCTTGATGGCAACTTTTACACGGTGGATTACCTTCATCGCGTTTTCGCCGTAACGCATGATCACTACCCCGCCGACTGCCTCTTGTCCCCCCTTATCCAATGTGCCGCGCCTAAACTCCGGGCCCAATTGGACAACTGCGATATTTTTCACATATACCGGCACACCATTCATCTCAGCGACAACGATATTTTCGATATCCTGCAAAGACCTGATAAAACCCAATCCGCGGATAATATATTCCATGGCGTTATTCTCGACAACTTTTGCGCCGACATCTATATTGGATTTTTTCACCGCATCCATCACTTCACCCAAATGCACCTTATAGGCAAGCATCTTATTGGGATCGATATCAATCTGGTATTGTTTGACAAACCCGCCAATAGAACCGACTTCCGAAACACCTTCTACGGAATTAAGCTGATAACGGATAAACCAGTCCTGCAAAGACCTTAATTCATCCACACTACGGCCTTTACCTTCAACCGTATACCATAATACCTGCCCTAACCCTGTAGCGTCAGGGCCTAAAACCGGCATAACGCCCATAGGCAGGCCTACGGAGGCAAGGCTTAATTTTTCCAAAACACGCGAGCGCGCCCAATAGTAATCAACATTATCATGGAAAATTAAATATACCTGCGAGAAACCGAAAGCGCTGGAGGCGCGGATTGCCTTAACCCCGGGCACACCGCGCAGAGAAACCGAAAGCGGATAGGTAACCTGGTCTTCGACGTCTTTAGCGGAGCGTCCCGGCCAATCGGTATAAACAATTACCTGTTTCTCGCCGATATCCGGTATCGCATCCACCGGAATATTGCTAATCGCCCAAGCGCCCCAAAAAAGAATAGCAATATAAAAAACAAATACTACAAATGGGGTGCGTAAACAATAACTTATCAGCCTATTGATCATATTTAATGTTTATGTTGTGTTTTAACTTCTGCCTGGCCCTGTTCTTTTATTTCCATTGAGCTGCCCCACAGGGCAGACATCCCTGTGGTCAACTGGCTCTGAGAATCAATCAAAAAATTACCTTTAGTAACTACTATATCATTTTCATTTAACCCCTTGAGCACCGGAAAAAATTTACGCTCTTCATTATCCACAATAGCAATTGCCTCCGGGCCAAGCACTACCTCCTGAGCCTTAAACTGCCCCTTGCCCTTATCCATATAAACAATCTTCCTGACTCCGGTATCTAAAACCGCATCCGCCGGCAAAGCAAGAACCCGGCCTAAATCAACGTGAATAATGGCGTCACCGTACATATTCGGTTTTAATTTTCCATCAGGATTATCCACCCGCACCCTGGCGCGCACACTGCGCGTATCCATATCTAAAACCGGATCAATCGCTTTAATCGTGCCACCAAACTCATCTTGCGGATAAGCAATAAACTTCAACGCGGCGTGGCCTCCTGCCTTCACTAAAGGCAAGTCATATTCGTAGATTGTAAGGTAAACCCAAACATAAGGAGCCGTTTCATCCGAAATCAATAAGGCGCGGTCGGAATTTATTTTTGTTTTCAACCCTTCAATCTGCTCGTCACTTAAACCCATAAGCTTAAGCTTAAAAGCGCTGGCTGCAGCCATAGATTGCATACGTTCCATAATTTCAGAGGACCCTCCTGATTTTAGTTTGTCTTTGGCTTTATGCGCCTGAATAAATTCCTGCTCTGCTTTGTACAGTTCAGGGTCGTAGGCAATTTTGGCTACGGTGCGAATCATACGCATTAGAGGGCGCGGTAGAAGAGTTTCAGTTTTAAGGCCGATAATCTCCTGCTGCGCCGGGCTTACTCTAACCGCTGATTCTTCAAACGGGCCATCTTGGGCCTCCTCAGATTTAGTTACTTCGGACAAATTCATCCCACAAATAGGGCACTTGCCGGGTTTATCCGAAACAACTTGCGGATGCATCGGGCACTGATAAATTTTCTTCGCGGGAGTTTTTCTCTTTGGCTCATTTTTTACGGCCTGCGCCTGATGAGTTTCAGGCTGGGCATAGGAAGAGGCGCCCAGCCCTAAAATCAATAATAACAATAATAATTTCATCATTTTCGCACCTCATTTAATTCAAAACCAACAGCTTTTTCTAAATCCGCTAAATTCATATTATATTCCACTATTGCCTTATAATAAGACATTTTTGTTTCTACCAGCATCCGCTGGCTGTCTAAGAGCATCATTATATCGCCACCTCCGGAAGCATAGGCGGTAAGCGAAGACTGAATGGAACTCTCCAGCATAGGTATCTGGCTTGCTTTATATAAATTGATTTTAGTTTTTTCTATTTCGATTTTAGTAAATAAATTTTTTATTTCGGCTAACGCCCTATTTTTCATCGCCTCGTAAGCCGCCTTAGCTACTTCTAAATTAGCAACCGCTTCTTTTATTTCATAACGCTGTTTTGTCCAGAACCACAGCGGCACGCTAAAAGCCAGCATTAAGTCCCACGGCCCGATTGTCCCGGAAGTGATCCCGCGCTGGACAATGCCTGCCATAACATCCGGAAAGAAACTTTTCTTCGCCAGATCCTTGGCATGTTTATTCCTTTCAATAGCGTAGGCAAACATAAGCAATTCCGGCTGATTTTCCAACGTAAGCCGGTATAAAGAATCTAAGCTATTTTGAAAAGCTATTTTTTCATCCACCTGGGGCCAGCCCAACAAACTTTGCGAATCCCGGTTAAGCAAAAGATTAATGCCTACCTGCTTGGAAGACCTTGCCTGTTTTAAATTTACAATATCATTGCTAAGTTTGGCAATCTCAAGGTTAATCTTAAAAAGCTCCTCTTGCGTAACTTCGCCGACTATATATTTACTCTCGGCAATATTAGCGATATTCTCAAGGAAGGCCAGGCTTTCCTGATTAAGCTCTATATCTTTATAATCCATAAATAAGTCATAGTAAGCATTTTTCAACTCATTGACTATCTCAAGTTCTTTGTTTTTATATTCACTTGCCGCCATCTGTGACTCTACCAGAGCAATCTTGCCTTTCAATGGAAGCCTCCCCAAAAAAGGAATCATCTGGCTGATGGAGAACTTACGGTCATCCGGCATTACTTTATTTAATTTTAAGGTGCCTCTGGGTATTTTTTCAAACTCTACACCCAGGACAGGATCTTCAGGTGATTTTGCCTGCGGCACTCTTGCCAGTGATGCTTCCCAGCGCTGCTTAGCCGCTAAAATATCCGGATTTTTTTCTCTTGCTTCTTTTACCAGCGGCTCAAGTGAAAGTATATCCTGAGAAAAAGAAAAGCCATAATTTAGGATAAATATATTCACTAAAATTATGGCGATGGCTTTTCTGAACATTTTAAGCCGCCCTTCTGAAACGTGAGATTAATTCCACAACTTCGGCCACCTTTTTCTGTTTCTCTGCTTCCGACCTTCCTTTCAAAGCGCCTACCACACAGCCATCGATATGTTTCTTGAATATCTCATCCTCGACTCTGTGCAACGCTCCAATAACCGAGCGTATCTGTGTGATAATATCAACACAATAACGGCCATCCTCAACCATCTTCTGTATTCCGCGAATCTGGCCTTCGATCTTCTTTAAAAAAACCAACTGTTCATTATGGGTTGTGGGATTTTTCATAATCCTTCTCCTTTTATCTCAAGTATACCATACCCCCCTACCGTATGTCAAGCCAAATCTTAACTTAAAGATTTGGCTTGATCCTGAGGCCAACAGCCGAAGGATTCAACTAAATCTTAACCTAAAAAGCGGCTATTAATAACAAACTCCAGCACTGAATCTGCCTGCTTGGCTGCGGCAATATTGACCCGCGGTGACAAAGCCGGCTTTAAACAAATATCGGATTCTAAATCCCCCACCACAACCAGATTTTTCTTTACTTTGTGTACCTTAATATCATCGCTTGATCCGATCCCCCCGACTCCGGATGCGGCGACGACAAATTTTCCAAGATTAAGCAGCTCTTCAACCAGCATGCTCTTATATTCTGCCTGATCAAGACATTCTACCACAACTTGACAGTCACCAAATAATTCTTTTACATTACCCTTGTCTATTTTCTTATCGATCAGCGTAAACTCAAGATCCGGATTGATTCTCAGCAGATTTATTTTAAGCGCCTCTGTTTTCTTCATCCCGATCTGATCTAGAAAATAGAACTGCCGGTCTAAGATCGCCTCGGTAACAACATCGAAATCTACGATAACTAGCTGTCTAAATCCAACCCGCACCAGATTTAAAGCACAGTTTGAGCCCAGCCCCCCTGCTCCGGCTAAACCCACTTTTGCCGATTGGATTTTAACCAGGTTATCTTTACCGATTTTCTTAATCAAATTTTGCTGAAATGATTCCATCTTATAAATACAACCAGTCCTTAAAAACCGGCTGGTATCCTTTTCTTTCAAGAACTGCTTTAATCTGACTTACGGATCTTTCATCTTGAATCTCAAATTGAGGAGCCTTCTCTTGATCAGCTTCGCCGAGAGTATGTCCGCCAACACTGGTAATCGAACCGGCAGACATCCTGGTAATTCCAAGCGATAAAAGATTTTCCCTAAACTGCGGATTTTCTCGCGTTGAGATCGTAATACCAAGCCGCGGTAAAAAAATCCTCAGCGCTAAAATAATCTGGACAATATTTTTATCGCTTACCTGACAAATTGGTTTAAAATCGCTAACTTGCGGTTGAATCCTGGGAACTGATATTCCGATTTCAACATCCGGAAAATTATCTTGTAGATATTTTGCGTGAAGCCCGAGAAAAAATACCTCTTTCCTCCAATCCCCTAAGCCAAGCAAGGCTCCGATAGAAATATTACGCATCCTGGCTCTGGCCCCTCTCTCCGGAGCGTCAAGCCTGAATCGATAATCTTGTTTAGGACCGCCAATATGCATCTTAGCGTAAAGCTGCTCATCATAAGTTTCCTGGTAAATCGTTAAACCATCTACTCCTTGAGCAACTAACTGCGTGTATTCATCTTCAGTTAAAGGATACACTTCAATAGCTAGCGAAGGAAAATATTTTTTTAAAAGCTTAACGCATTCTTGAATGTAGCTTACCGGGCTCTTAAGCCTTGACTCGCCGGTTAAAATAAGAAGATGCTTTAGCCCCAAAGAAGAAATAAACTGCGCCTCTTTTTCTACCTCTTCCAAAGTAAGCGTCCTGCGTTTAATATCATTGTTTAAATTGAAACCACAATATAGGCAGGAATTATCACAGTAGTTTGATAAATACATCGGAGTATAAAGCTCGATGACATTACCGAAATTTCTTTTGGTGATCTCCTGGGCTCGCTGCGCCATACTTTCAAGATAATTTTGGGCTTCGCCAGAAAGTAGGGCAACAAACTGAGCTATATTGAGGTTGTCCTGCAGCAGAATATTTTGGATCGATGCGGATGAAACAGAATTAAAATTGCCTTCTAAATCAAAATTTTTATTTTGGCAATAATTATCATAAAAACTCATTATGATTTCTTTGCTTCTCTTAAAAATCCGGTTAGCGGACTGGAAGGACTGGCAAACTTTCCTGCCGCAGGGATCCCGGATAAATAAGCAAGTCTGCCGGCATAAACTGCCTGAGCAAAAGCCTGAGCCATCTCGGGTGGATTTTGCGCAACCGCAATCGCCGTATTAACCAATACAGCCGCACAACCCAACTCCATACATTCACAAGCCTCCGAAGGCCGGCCAAGTCCAGCATCAACAATAACCGGCAGCTTAATTTCATTGACCATAATCTCAATAAGTTCGCGGGTTTTAACTCCCCGGTTACTCCCGATCGGAGAACCTAAAGGCATTACTGCACTTGCACCCGCATCAACCATTCTTCTGGCAACCGATAAATCCGGGCTCATATATGGGAAAGTTATAAAACCTTCTTTGGCCAAAATTTCAACTACCTTTAATGTTTCAATATTATCGGGAAGCAAATATTTATTATCACGGATAACTTCTATTTTAATCCAGTTTCCCGCCCCCGCAGCTTCTGCAAGGCGTGCAATACGCACTGCTTCCTGAGCATCCCTGGCTCCAGAAGTATTTATCATTACGCTACAGTTCTGCGGGATATAATCCATGATATTCTCAGTCTTAGAGCTCTCATCAACCCTTCTTAAAGCAACGGTAGCCAACTCAGCTTTTGCCTCTTCCAAGGCTTTTTTCATTATCTGATAACTAGAAAATTTTCCCGTCCCGATAAAGAGGCGATTATTAATTTTCTTACCCGCGATTTCCAGGACATCTTCCATAGTTACCCACCTCCGACAAAACTTACGATTTCAATTGAATCATGCTCCTCTAAAGGCGTGTTTTTCCACTCCTGCCTGGGCACAATACGAAGATTGAGCTCAATCACCACTTTTTCTGCACAGAGGCCTTTAGATAAAATAAGCTCAGTAAGATTTGATTCTATTTTGACTTCTTCGGATTTACCATTAATATTAATTAACATTTTCTTTATGCGATCATTATCCAAAAAACTTATCGCCTTTGGCCCAGTTTTCTCCGGCAACCTCATCAATCACTAAATAAAGCGCTTCCTTGGGTTTACCGGCTACCTTTAGAAGAGTATCTGAAAACTCTTTGGCGATTTTTTCTTTCTGATCCTTAGTAAGTTTCCCGACTAACTTTAGATTAATATAAGGCATAGTTTCTCCTACTTTGAAATTAAAAATATCCCCGAATGTGCGAATAAATTAGGTAAAAATGTAACCTTTTTGTTTTCACCAATACCCACGCTGTACTCAATATTGATATTTTTTAAGCTGCAATAATTTTTAAAATCCTTGATGCTCAAAAAATGCAAGTTGAGAGTTTCATACCACTGATAAGGCAGCCCTACGGTTACCGGCGCCTTGCCTTGAAAAAACATCTGAAACCTTGATCTGTAATATGCAAAATTGGGAAGGCCGACGACTACTTTTTTCCCCACCCGCAAAGCATCAGTTAAGACCTTATCGACATGCAAGATCTGCTGCATACTTTGATTAAGCACCACGTAATCAAAAGACTTATCGCTAAACTCAGCCAGGCCGCTGTCGATATCTCCGTGAAAAACATTTAAGCCTTTAGCCACGCATTTATAGATCGCCTGATCATCAATCTCAATCCCCTGCACGCGGGCCTTCTTTTCTTTAGCTAAAAGATACAGAAGATCCCCTGAGCCGCAACCTAAATCCAGCACCGTAGATTGCGTCTTGATTAAATCTAAAATCAGCTGATGATCTAATTGTATCTCTTTAACTACCGTATTCACCGGTCACCTCATAAGCATAAAATACTTTTTTCAGGAAATGCCTAATTAAATGCGATTCCTCCTCGACCTCCAGGAGAAACGCATCGTGGCCGTAAGTTGAATCAACCTCGCAATATGTCGTCTCAATCCCGGCAAGTTTACAAGCCTTGACGATCTCCTTAGATTGATATGCCGGATACAGCCAATCTGACTTAAAAGAAATGATCAAAACCTTTACTTTAGTGCCGGCCAGGACATCCTCAAAACGCTTTCCTCTTGAGGCATCAAAATTATCCATCGCTTTAGTAATATAAAGATATGAATTTGCGTCAAAACGCTTCACAAAATTATCTCCGCGGTAACGCAGATAACCCTCAACCTCAAAATCAGCCGTAAATTTAAACTCATGGCTACTTTCCTTCTTAATCCGGCCAAACTTCTCCGCCATTGACTTATCGCTCATATAGGTAATGTGTCCAATCATCCTGGCTACCGCCAACCCTTTTAAAGGAGCTGTTCCGTCATAATAATTACCAGATTTCCAATGCTCATCACCCATGATTGATTGCCTCCCCACTTCATTAAAAGCAATCTGTTGCGGAGAATGTTTAATCGTTGTCGCAATAGGAACTACGCTGCATAAATTATGCGGATAGTTAACTAACCAGGATAAAACCTGCTGGCCGCCCATTGAACCGCCGACAACAGAAAGCAATTTTTCTATACCTAAGTGATCGATTAGTTTTTTCTGGGCATTAACTATATCATTAATGCCGATTAACGGAAAATCCAAAGCATAGGGTTTAGCAGTTTTAGGATTTACACTTGATGGGCCGGTTGAACCCTTACATCCGCCGAGTATGTTTGAACAAATAATAAAATATTTATCCGTATCAAACGCCTTGCCGGGTCCGATAAAAGCATCCCACCACCCAAGCTCATCATGGCCTTCATAAATTCCTGCGGCATGCGCATCACCTGAAAGAGCATGAACAATAAGTATGGCATTAGTTTTTTCCTGATTCAAAGCTCCATAAGTTTCATAAGCCAATGTAACCGGCCCAAACCTCTCCCCGGTCTCAAGCGAAAGCGAATCAAAAGTAAAGCTTTGAGTTTTTACAATACCTACGGAATCATGCTGAGTTATTTTATTTTCTTTGATCATACCTTTACCCCATTAGAAAATTCCCCGTTTATACTATTTACTAACGGGACAGGCTTCCTGGAAAAGCCAGGTACTTAAATATCTTTCTCCGGAATCCGGAAGGACAACGACAATAACTTTTCCTTTATTTTCGATACGCTTAGCAACTTCCAATGCCGCCCATAAAGCCGCACCACTTGAAATCCCGGCAAGGATCCCCTCAAATTTAGCTAATTGGCGTGCAATTTCTCCCGAGTTATCATTAGTTACCCGGATAACTTCATCGATTATTTGGCGATTTAAAACCTGCGGAACAAATCCTGCGCCGATTCCCTGAATCTTATGCGGCCCCGGATCCCCTCCTGATAAAACCGGTGAAGCATCAGGTTCTACGGCAATGGCTTTAAAACCCGGCTTCTTTTTCTTAATCACTTCAGCAACGCCGGTAATTGTACCACCGGTGCCGACTCCGGAAACTAAGATATCAACCTTGCCATCTGTATCATTCCAGATTTCTTCGGCGGTAGTTTTACGATGAATTTCAGGATTAGCCGGATTATTAAACTGCTGTAAAACTATCGCATTCGGAGTTTTTCTGACTAATTCCTCAGCTTTATTTATCGCTCCTTTCATTCCTTCTGCGCCGGGAGTTAAAACTAATTGCGCCCCAAAAATTGCCAAAAGCTGCCTTCTTTCCATGCTCATCGTATCCGGCATAGTTAAAATCAATTTATAGCCTTTGGCAGCAGCAACAAATGCCAGAGCAATTCCGGTATTACCGCTGGTCGGCTCAATAATCGTAGTATCTTGATTAAGTACACCTCTTCTTTCGGCATCTTCGATCATCGCCACCCCAATCCTGTCTTTTACACTTGAAAGCGGATTAAAGAATTCCAACTTAGCCAGGATCGTCACCTCTAAACCTTTAGTTATGCGATTTAGCCTAACTAAAGGAGTGTTGCCAACTACTTTGGTAATGTCAGAAAATATCTTTCCCATGATTACCTCCCTGGTATAATCTTCACCCTAGAGATCCTAGAGCGAATTTGTTAATAATATGTTAAAATATTTATATGTTTAACCCATGTTCTTTTTTAGTAGGGATGACAGCCTTCAAGCCTCCTTATGGAGCCGATTTATACCGGTTACTATTCGATAAAGACTGCTGCTTCCTGCTTGTTTAACTGGAACCATTCATTTAGGATGATATGGAGTGAGGTTAACGCCTCTGCCACCATTTATATTCCAGGATATGGTATATGTTAAATAAAACAAGAAGATCTGTCCCGACTATTTAAAAGAACAATACTACTAACCCTCGAAAGGAGGATTTATGTTTTATCTCGGTATCGATGTCGCGCTGAACACCCACCGTCTGGTTATGCTTGATGACAACGGTGAACGAATATCCAACGGTATCTCCTTCCAGAATAACACCGCTGATTTTGAAAAAGTATTAATTAAGCTCAAAGAACTGTCGATTGATACTGATAACTCTATCGCCGGACTTGAAGCTACCGGTAACAACTGGGAGAACCTTTATTGCTTCTTAACCGGCAAAGGATTTAAAACTATTCTTTTAAATCCGCATCAAACCAATAAATTCCGCGAAGCTCTGCGTAAAAAGGCTAAAACCGACGATATTGACGCCTTTGTTATTGCCGGGCTCTTAAGATCTAACGAATTTGCTTCCAGCTATGTGCCGGAAGATAAAATCCAAACCTTAAGAGAACTAACCAAACTCAGATACGAATTTATCAAAGACCACAAAAATTATCAAAGGCAGGTACTATCCCTGCTCAATATCATCTTCCCGGAATACAGAAAAACTGCCTTAAAAAACCCTTTTACAATAGCCTCTACGGCTGTCTTCAAAACCTTCCCTACGGCAAAACATCTGTCTATCGCCAAGCCTAAACATATCGAGAAAATTGTTCGCTCTATAAAAGGCAATAACTTTAATATCAAAGAGATTGAG